>CAJYHL010000065.1 GCA_913774625.1 uncultured Acidovorax sp. | reverse complement strand
CTTCGGTGCGCTGGCTCAGGTCCGCATTGCCCTGGGCGATCTGGGCGCTGGCCGTGGCCACGCTCTCGGAGTTCTGCCGCACCGTGCTCACCACCGCGCCCAGGCGGGCCGTCATGGACTGCAGGGCCGTCAGCAGCTGGGCGATCTCGTCGCTGCCCTGGGGCTGCACGCGCCGCGACAAATCGCCTGCGGCCACCGCTTCGGCCAGTTCCACCGCATCGCCCAGAGAGCGGGTGGTGGCGCGCGTGATGACGGCCATGATCCAGAACGACAGGCTGCCCAGAGCCACCAGCACGGCAGCCAGCACGATGAGGTCCTCCCGCAGGCTGGCGATCTGGGCATCCAGAACATCGTTCAGAGAACCCACGAGCGCGGTCGCGAGCTTGAACTGCAGGTCGATGTCGGTGGTCAGGTTCGCGATCCATTGATCCGGGGGGAGCGACAGCGTTTCGGCACGCACGATGGCGGAAGACAGCCGCTTGAGCGCATCCTCCACGCCCGCCGCACCTGCGGTGCGCGCCTCTTCCACGGCGGCGGGAAAGCGCACCTTGACGCTCACTTGGTCCAGCGCCTTGTGGGTATCTTCCTGCGCATCCTGCACACGCTCGCCCAGTGCCTCGATGCGCGCCCTGTCTTCCGCCGTGGCCTGGCCACGCCCCAGCAGGATGGCGCCCAGGGACCGCGTACGGCCCATCAGTTCCGTCAGCTGCGGAATGTGCGAGAGCAGGGCCCGCTGCGTGAAATAGATGTTGGTGTCCGGATCCAGCGCCAGGGCCGAGCTGTTGGCGATGTCGTCGATCACGCTGAGCTGTTGCGCTATCAGCGCCGTGTGCTGCTCGGAGCTTTGGCCGGGGGTCAGCGTCTTGGCGGCCAGCGCCGCGGCGAGCGTCTTCCAGTTTTTGGCGACGGCATCGAAATGCTCCAACACGGGCTTGTCCTGCAACAGCGCGATGTCGGCACGGGCGCGCTCCATGGACTCATCGATCTCCTTCTGCAGCGATGGCTGTCTCGCCGTAGCGGCAGGCGAGCCGACCAGCGCCGCAGCCGCCAGACCGCGATGCTGCTGCAGGCGCTGCAACAACTGCAGCGAGCTCACGGCAGGCGTCATGCCAAGGCGTTCGCGCTCTGCCGTGGTCAGGCGCTCCACCATGATCTTCACCAGCATCACGGTGGGCACCAGGAACAGTGCCAGGGCGAGAAAACCGATGAGCGCGAACTTGCGGGAGTAACGGAGACGGGTTATCCAGTGAGCCATGATCTCTAGCACGATTGGGTTGATTCGAATACCTACTCACCATCCTCGGATCGTGAATAACGCGCACGGGAAAAGCTGAAATGCGTTCCGCGTCACAAATACCGCAGAACGGTATCACACAAAAAGACACAAATGAAACCTTGATAGATTTGACAAAATTTCACAATTAGCATCATGAGTTATCCAAATTACCGCTCAGTCACCCAGTAAGCGCTGACCGCTCGGACATACTCCGATGGGTTGGCCACGGGAATGACTCTTTTTGATATTCATTCCCATTCCCGTTCGGTCAAAACGACTCAAAACCCGGCAGCAAAAAAAACTCATCGAACCGCAGATTGAAAAGAAACCACAAACATTTCGGTTCTCGCCGCCTTTGAAATCGGGCGATTTCCACACCAACCAAAATAATTTACCTATAAGTAAAAACAGAAAAGTATCCGGCAGGTCGCTGAATCCGAATGGGAAGACACGCATTTGCACCATTCGTCTCGCCAGTCCAGGCCGGGCGGCGTACGCAGCAACCACTGCGGAAGGCATGAAAGGAGCGCAGACAGGTGCGGCCGCCTTCCATGTCCCCGGGAGGCGGACGGCGGGCCTCTTCGTCCTCCAGGGCACGACCCCCTCTGCACCGCAGGCCAAGGGGCGGCAGCGATAACATCGCAGGTTGTTTGCCCATCGGAACCCCTCTGCGCCTCTCTCCATGAACCAAGCCACCGAATTCGCCCCCGGGCTCGTCCTGCAGGGCATCGGCGCCCCGCTGCGCCTTGCCGACTACAAGCTCATCGCCTTCGACATGGATTCGACGCTCATCAACATCGAATGCGTCGATGAGATCGCCGACGCCGCAGGCCGCAAGGCCGAGGTGGCAGCCATCACCGAGGCCGCCATGCAGGGCCTCATCACCGACTACAAGGAAAGCCTGCGCCAGCGTGTGGCCCTGCTGCGCGGCGTGAGCGTGGAGCACATGGAGCAGGTCTGGCGCGAGCGCCTGCGCTTCAACCCCGGCGCGCGCGAACTCATCGCCGCCGCCAAGGCCGCCGGCCTCGCCACGCTGCTGGTGTCCGGCGGCTTCACCTTCTTCTCGGACCGGGTGCGCGCCGGCCTGGGCATCGACCTGTCGCGCGCCAACGTGCTGGAGATGGAAGGCGGCCAGCTCACCGGCCGCATGGTGGACCAGCCCTGGGGCGACATCTGCGACGGAGCGGAAAAGCGCCGCACCCTGCTGGAGGTGGCATCGCTCATGGGCATCTCCCCGTCGCAGGCCATCGCCGTGGGCGACGGCGCCAACGACCTGCCCATGATGGGCGCAGCCGGCCTGTCGGTCGCCTTCCATGCCAAGCCTGCGGTGCGCGCCCAGGCCAAGGTGGCGATCAACGAAGGCGGGCTGGACCGGCTGCTGGAAGTGCTGCGCTGACGCGCCCAGGCACCCGCAATCGCCCGGCGCTCTATTTTTTACAGCAGCCTGCGCTGGCGCTGCATGGGCCGGAGGGCGATCCGGCCTGCAGGCCCGGCGCAAGGGCTGCATAAGAAGGCCTGGCGTTATATCAATATGAAAATTAAAACCTGGCTCGCACCGTTTTGGGGATTTAGACTCGCTACATCTCTAGCCTGAAAGTGAAGCACTCATGTCCCTGAAGAAAACCCTCTCCGCCCTTGCATTGGCCGCCCTGGCCCTGGGTGCCCACGCTGCCGATGCGGTGCTCAAGGTCGGCGCGTCCGCCGTGCCGCACGCGGAGATCCTGAACTTCGTCAAACCTCAGCTCAAGGCCCAGGGCGTCGATCTGCAGGTGCGCGAATTCAGCGACTACATCCAGCCCAACGCGGCGGTGGAAGACAAGCAGCTGGACGCCAACTTCTTCCAGCACCAGCCCTATCTGGACAGCTACAACAAGGACCGCAAGAGCAGCATCGTCGCCGTGCCCGGCGGCAAGGTGCATGTGGAGCCCTTCGGCGCCTATTCGAAGAAGATCAAGTCGATCAGCGAACTCAAGGACGGCGCCACCATCGCCATTCCCAACGACCCCTCGAACGCCGGCCGCGCGCTGCTCCTGCTGCAAAAGCAGGGTCTCATCACGCTCAAGGACCCGCGCGTCATCACGTCCACGCCCATCGACATCGTCAAGAACACCAAGAAGCTCAAGTTCCGCGAGCTTGAGGCCGCCCTGCTGCCGCGTGCGCTGGACGATGTGGACCTGGCACTCATCAACACCAACTACGCCATCGAAGCGAAGCTCAATCCCACCAAGGACGCGCTCTTCATCGAATCGGCCGACTCGCCCTACGCCAACTTCATCGCCGCCCGCCGGGACCGCATCAACGACCCGAGCATCCAGAAGCTGGTGAAGGCGCTGCACACGCCCGAAGTGAAGAAGTTCATCGAGGACAAGTACAAGGGCGCGATCGTCCCCGCGTTCTGATTCCGAGCCCCCGCGCGGCTGCCGGCGCAGCGGCCGCACGGAAGACCTGTTGCTCAGCGGCCGGAGGGCGGTGGCGCGCTGCCGACCCGGCCGTATTCCATGGGCAGCTTGATGTAGAACACACTGACCGGTTCCTGCTCCAGGGCGGCCAGCAGGCGGTCGGCAGACGCTTCCGGCAGGGAGACCGTGACGACCACCGGCTGCTCGGCCAGGTCGAACAGATGGGTCGAGCGCATGCGGCCCTCCGCGCCGAAGCCTTCGGCCGCGCCCACCAAGCTTCCTCCGATCGCCCCATGTTCCCTGGCGAATTCCAGCAGCCAGTCGCCCAGAGGCGTGTGGCCGTGCCGGCGCTCCTGCTCGGCGAAGAACGTGATCTGGTAACCCTTGGCCATGGCGAATCCCTCGTTTGCTTCAGTGCTGCCCGAAGCCGCGAGCATAAATGCCGGAGAAACGCCCCATCAAGGGACCGGAGCCTCCAGCCCGCCGGCCACCCACCAGGCCAGCGCGAACATCATGGTGCCCGTCAGCCCGTCCAGCACCCGCCAGGCGGCGGGCCTGGCGAACACACCCTGCAGCCGGCGCCCCGCCGTGGCCAGCAGCACGAACCACAGCAGGCTGGCGCTGGCCGCGCCCAGCACGAACACCGCCTTCAGCCAGCCGTCCTGACGTGCGCCGATGGAGCCGATCAGCACCATGGTGTCCAGATAGACATGCGGGTTGAGCAGCGTGATGACAGCCAGCGCCCCCAGCACGCCGATCAGCCCCCGCTCGGCGCGGCCCGCCACCCGCATGCCGGACTGCGGCGCGAAGACGGCTCGATGCCAGGCGAAGCAGCCGTAGGCGAACAGGAACACCGCCCCGCCCAGCGCCAGGTAATAGGCCAGCGCGGGCGAGGCGTCCAGCAGCTGCGCCATGCCCGCCACGCCGAGGCCGATCAGCACCGCATCGCTCAGCACGCACCAGGCCACGCAGGCATGGACGTGGCGGCCCTGCACGGCCTGGCGCAGCACGTAGAGGTTCTGCGCGCCGATGGACACCAGCAGCGACAGGCACACGGTGAAGCCGCCCAGCCACGAGGCGGAGATGGGGGAGGAAGAGAAAGCGGTCCACATGCCGCCGATTGTGGAAACCCACGCAATTTAAGTAAACTTAAATCATCTAAGCAATATGAAGCAAATCTGAATGCTGGACTATGCCGGACTGGAAGCCCTGGCGGCCGTGGTGCGCGAAGGCAGCTTCGAGCGCGCGGCGCGCAAGCTGCACGTCACGCCCTCGGCCATCTCCCAGCGCGTCAAACAGCTGGAAGAGCGCGTCGGCCAGGTGCTGGTGCTGCGCGGCACGCCCTGCACCGGCACCGACGCGGGCCGGCGGCTGTGCCTGCATGTGGAGCAGGTCGCCCTGCTGGAAAACGAGCTGCGCCGCGCCAACCCCGCGCTGATGCCCGACCACGATGTGCCCGCGCCTTCGCTCAAGCTGGCGGTGAATGCCGATTCGCTGTCCACCTGGTTCATGGACGCCATGCAGGCCTTCACGGCCGGCGGCAACGAACTGCTGGACATCCGCCTGGACGACCAGGAACACACGGCCCAGCGCCTGCGCGAAGGCGAGGTGCTGGCCGCCGTGACCGCCACCGGCACGCCCATCGCCGGCTGCAACACCTGGCCGCTGGGCACCATGCGCTACGTGGGCGCCGCCAGCCCGGCCTTCGTGGCGCGCTACTTTCCCGAAGGCCCCTCGGCGCAGGCGATGGCCGAAGCGCCCATGATGGCCTTCAGTCGGCAGGACCGGCTGCAGGACCAGTGGATGCAGTTGCACGGCTTCACCCTGCCCCGCCGGCACCCGCCGCGCCACTTCCTGCCCAGCAACTTCGCCTATGTGCGGGCCTGCGAATCGGGCATGGGCTGGGGCATGCACCCCACGGTGCTGATCGCCGAACAGCTGGCCCAGGGCACGCTGGTGGACTTCGCGCCCGGCCTGACGCTGGACGTGCCCATGTACTGGGCCCACCCGCGCAGCGCCCAGGCCGGGCTGGAACGGCTGACACAATGCGTGATGGCCGCCGCGCACCGCTGGCTGGGAGCCGATGCATGACGGACCACCACCCCGCCACGCCCGGACTGATCGCCCAGCCCGACACCGAAAGCATCACCCGGCTGGTGCATGGCTTCTACGCCGACGTGCGGCGCGACCCGCTGCTGGGGCCCGTCTTCGAGGCCGCCCTGCATGGCCGCTGGGAGCCGCACCTGCAGCGCATGGTGGACTTCTGGAGCAGCATCGCGCTGGGCACGCGCAGCTATCGCGGCAACGTGCTGGACAGCCACCGGCCGCTGCAGGGCGTGACGCCCGCGCACTTCGCGGCCTGGATGAGGCTCTGGAGCGAACACACCGGGCGCCTCTTCGTGCCGGAAGTGGCGCATTCGCTGCAGCAGGCGGCGCACGGCGTGGCGCGCAATCTGTTCCGGGTGATGATCGGGCGGCTGCCGGACTTCGCGCAGGACGCGGGCCACGGGCACTGAGCCCGGCGCCGGCTTCCGCCCGCGCCCCTTCTCAGCCGCCGCGAGCGTTGCCGCCCCTGCCGCCGCCATGCGCCGCACGCAGCGGCGCCAGCAGCTCGCCCAGGCCGTTGTGGTCGATCTCGTGCATCAGCGCCAGCAGGCGGCCGATGTCGCCCGGCGGAAAGCCTTCGCGGGCGAACCAGTTCAGGTAGTTGCCGGGCAGGTCGGCAATGGCCGTGCCCTTGTGCTTGCCGAAGGGCATGGCCACGGTGAAGAGACGTTCGAGCTGCGTGGGGTCCATGGAACAAGAAGCCCTCAGCCGCCCGTGCGCTTGACCGTGTGGCCCTGCGCCTGCAGCGCCTGCATCACGCGCTCCACATGGTCGCCCTGCACCTCGATCACCCCGTCCTTGACGGTGCCGCCCGTGCCGCAGGCGGCCTTGAGCTGCTTGCCCAGCTGCGCCAGCCCGGCGGCGGGCAGGGCCACGCCCTTGACCAGCGTCACCGCCTTGCCGCCCCGGCCCTTGGTCTCGCGCGACACGCGCACGATGCCGTCGCCCGCCGGCACAGCCGCGGCCCGCGCCGCGGCGCAGGCGCATTGCGCCACGGGCTGGCGGCAGCCGGGGCACATGCGGCCGGATTCGGTGGAATAGACGAGGCTGCCCAGATCACTCAGGCGCATGGCAGAAGGCTCCGGAAAAACAGAAGGGACGGACGAGGCGGGCAAGCGGGTGTGCAAACCACGAGGCGCCCGATTATCCCGGCGCCCGGGCCATGCCCCACAATCGCGGCTTCATTCCCACATGCCTTCGCACCCGGCGCATACGGCCTTTTTTCTGCCGCGCTGCGGTCGCCCGGCTCTCGTCTGCCTGCCCATGCCCTTTGCCGCCCTCGGCCTCTCCCCTGCCCTCGTCCACGCCGCCAATGCCCTGGGCTTCACCGCGCCCACGCCCATCCAGGCCGAGGCCATTCCCGCCGTGCTGCAGGGGCGCGACCTGCTGGGCTGTGCGCAGACCGGCTCCGGCAAGACCGCCGCTTTCGGCCTGCCGCTGCTGCAGCAGCTGCTGCCCCAGGCGCAGCTGGCTGCAGCACCGGGCCACGGCCCGCGCCGCCTGCGCGCGCTGGTGCTGGTGCCCACGCGCGAACTGGCTGCGCAGGTGGGCGAGGTGCTGCGTGCACTGGCGGGCCATCTGCCCGGCCAGCGCCTACAGGTCGCCGTGGCCTTCGGCGGCGTGTCGATCAATCCGCAGCTGATGGCCCTGCGCGGCGGCGCCGACGTGATCGTGGCCACGCCCGGCCGGCTGCTCGACCTGGTGAACCACAACGCCCTGTCGCTGGCCCAGGTGCAGACCCTGGTGCTGGACGAGGCCGACCGGCTGCTGGACCTGGGCTTCGCCGAAGAACTGCAGCGCGTGCTGGCGCTGCTGCCGGCGCGGCGCCAGAACCTGCTGCTCTCCGCCACCTTCCCCGCAGGCGTGGCCACGCTGGCCGAAGGGCTGCTGCGCGATCCGCTGCGCATCGACGTGCCCCAGGCGCCCGACACCGCGCCCGACATCGCCCAGCGCGCCATCGCGGTGGATGCCGCGCGCCGCACGCAGCTGCTGAAGCAATTGCTGAAGGACGAAGCCGGCTGGACGCGCGTGCTGGTCTTCGTCGCCACGCAATACGCAGCCGAGCACGTCGCCGAAAAGCTCTACAAGGCGGGCATCTACGCCTCGCCCTTCCACGGCGGGCTGAGCCAGGGCACGCGCCGGCAGGTGCTGCAGGAGTTCAAGGACGAGCGCTGGCAGGTGGTGGTGACCACCGATCTGGCTGCGCGCGGCATCGACATCGCCGGGCTGCCGGCCGTGGTCAACTACGACCTGCCGCGCGCTGCGGCCGACTATGTCCACCGCATCGGCCGCACGGGGCGGGCCGGCGCCAGCGGCGTGGCGGTGAGCTTCGTCACGCCGGAGTCCGAAGGGCACTGGCGTCTGATCGCCAAGCGGCAAGGGCTGCTGGATCTGGCGGTGGAGCAGGTACCCGGCTTCGAGCTGGCTGCGCCGGCCGCCGGGTCCGGAACGGCAATGGCAACGGCGCAAGTGCCGGGCGCAGTGCCGGCTGCCATCCAGCGGCCCGGCAAGCTGCCGCCCGGCACGGGCGGCATCAAGGGCAAGCGCCCGAGCAAGAAGGACAAGCTGCGCGCGGCTGCCGCTGCAGCCTCGGGAGGCGCCGCCGCACCTGAAGACGGCGCGGCCGGCGAAGCATAAGAACGTGTTTACGATCTCCCAGGGGTCGCGCAGCTACGTCGGCGGGATGGGATG
>CAJYHL010000064.1 GCA_913774625.1 uncultured Acidovorax sp. | reverse complement strand
GGCGACAACGTGTCGATCACCGTCAAGCTGATCAACCCCATCGCCATGGAAGAAGGCCTGCGCTTCGCCATCCGTGAAGGCGGCCGTACCGTCGGCGCCGGCGTCGTGGCCAAGATCATTGCTTAATTGAAGTTCAAAGGGGTATAGCTCAATTGGCAGAGCGTCGGTCTCCAAAACCGAAGGTTGTAGGTTCGATTCCTACTGCCCCTGCCACCTGAGAGTGGCCACCAACAAGCCCGCCAGAACCTGGCGGGCTTCGGTGTCTTATGGATGCCGAATGTCGCAGCAGGAAAACAGTCAGATATGGCCACTTCTCAGGTTGAAACCGTCAGCACCGGCGCAGACAAGGCAAAGCTTGCCGCCGTCGCCTTGCTCGTGCTTGCTTCCATCGGCGGCTTTTATTTGCTTGCCAAGCAGGGGGCTTTCGTCCAGTGGGCTGCGTTGCTGGTGGGTCTTGTCGCGGCTGCCGGGGTGTTTCTGGTGTCTGAGCCCGGCAAGCAGTTCATCGGTTTCGCCCGCGATGCCTGGCGAGAAGTCAAGAAGGTGGTGTGGCCCACGCGGAAGGAGACGTTGCAGATGACTGCCTACGTCTTCGTGTTCGTGCTGGTCATGGCATTGTTTCTTTGGTTTACCGACAAAACCCTGGAGTGGGTCCTGTATGACCTGATCCTGGGTTGGAGAAAATAATGACGGATGCTGTGCAAACCGGCGAGCTCGACAACGCGGCGCCTGCCAACCCTGATCTGCGCTGGTACATCGTGCATGCCTATTCCGGTATGGAAAAGGCCGTGGAGCGCAACATCACCGAGCGCATCAACCGTGCGGGCATGGCCGACAAGTTCGGCCGCATCCTCGTGCCCACCGAGGAGGTGGTGGAGATGAAGAACGGCCAGCGGAAGACGACCGAGCGTCGTCTGTTCCCTGGCTATGTGTTCGTCGAGATGGTGATGGACGACGATACCTGGCACTTGGTCAAGCACACCAACAAGGTGACTGGCTTCGTGGGCGGTGCGAAGAACCGTCCTGCGCCCATTTCCGAGGACGAGGTCCAGAAGATCGTCAGCCAGATGCAGGAAGGCACTGACAAACCCCGCCACAAGGTGGAGTTCATGGTCGGCGAGCTGGTGCGCGTCAAGGAAGGCCCGTTCACGGACTTCAATGGTTCCGTGGAAGAAGTGAACTACGAGAAGAGCCGAGTCCGCGTGTCCGTGATGATCTTCGGCCGCTCCACCCCTGTGGAACTCGAATTTGGCCAGGTCGAAAAGACCTGAGCCTGTTGTGTTGGTGTGCCGCGCTTCCCGACTCGGTGCGTGCACAGAAGGAGAAGAGTCGTTAACCCCGGGGAGCTTGCGCGATGCCGCAGGCGCTATCACCCGCAAGGAGTAAAACATGGCGAAGAAAATCGTCGGTTTTATCAAGCTGCAAGTCCCAGCTGGTAAGGCCAACCCATCCCCCCCGATCGGTCCCGCACTGGGCCAGCGCGGTCTCAACATCATGGAATTCTGCAAGGCATTCAATGCCCAGACCCAAGGTGTCGAGCCCGGCCTGCCCCTGCCCGTGGTCATCACGGCCTTTGCCGACAAGAGCTTCACCTTCATCATCAAGACGCCTCCGGCGACGACGCTGATCAAGAAGGCCATCAAGCTGGAAAAGGGTTCTTCCAACGCACTGAGCACCAAGGTCGGCAAGATCACGCGTGCGCAGCTGGAAGAAATCGCCAAGACCAAGATGAAGGACATGAACGCCGCGAACGTGGACGCTGCCGTCCGCACGCTGGCTGGTTCCGCACGCTCCATGGGCGTGACGGTGGAGGGCCTCTAAATGGCTAAGCTGACCAAGAAGCAAAAGGCCCTGCAGGGCAAGGTCGATAGCACTAAGCTGTACGCGTTCGCCGAAGCTGTTGCCATCGTCAAGGAAGCCGCTACCGCCAAGTTCGATGAATCCATCGATGTGGCCGTGCAGCTGGGCATCGATGCCAAGAAGTCGGACCAAGTGGTGCGTGGCGCCGTCGTGCTGCCCAACGGCACCGGCAAGACGACCCGCGTCGCCGTGTTCGCCCAAGGCGCCAAGGCCGAGGAAGCCAAGGCTGCCGGCGCCGACATCGTCGGCATGGACGACCTGGCTGCCATGGTCAAGGCTGGCGACATGCCTTTCGACGTGGTGATCGCCGCTCCCGACGCGATGCGCGTCGTGGGTACGCTGGGCCAGATCCTGGGCCCCCGCGGCCTGATGCCGAACCCCAAGGTCGGCACCGTCACCCCCGACGTCGCCACGGCCGTGAAGAACGCCAAGGCAGGTCAGGTGCAGTTCCGCGTGGACAAGGCCGGTATCGTGCACAGCACCATCGGTCGCCGTTCGTTCGACAACGAAAAGCTGCAGGGCAACCTGGCGGCGCTGATCGAAGCCCTGAACAAGGCCAAGCCGGCTACCAGCAAGGGTCTGTACCTGCGCAAGGTGGCTGTCTCCTCCACGATGGGCCTGGGCGTCCGCGTGGATACGCAATCCATCGCTGCGGCGTAATTGCTAGAAATCTTCGATGCCCTTCGGGGCGTCGATGTGGTGGGCTGACGGTGCGCAAGTGCCGGCAGGCCATCCAAGACCGTTGGTGCGCAGGGTGATTGCGCTTAAATCCACGTGATGCCAACGCAGATGGCGATCCCGCTGCAGATGGAAATTCTTTCCTTCCCAGTTGGTCGCTGCAACAAGAGCGTACAGAAGGGGCTTGCCCCGGATGTGCAATTTAAGGAGTAGACCTTGAGTCTTAATCGCAGTGAGAAAGAAGCGGTCATCAATGAAGTGACCAGCCTCGCCGCTAAAGCTCAAACGCTCGTGATCGCGGAATACCGTGGCATCACGGTCGCTGACATGACCAAACTGCGTGTCGATGCTCGCAGCAAGGGCGTGACCCTGAGTGTTCTGAAGAACACCCTGGCTCGCCGTGCTGTGACTGGCAGCACGTTCGAAGTCGTGGCCGACCAGATGACCGGTCCTCTGATCTATGGCTTCTCCGAAGACGCTGTGGCCGCCGCCAAGGTGGTGGCCGACTTCGCGAAGACCAACGACAAGTTGGTGATTCGCGGTGGCGCCTTCGCAGGCAAGGCCCTGGACGTGAACGGCGTGAAGCAACTGGCCAACATTCCTTCCAAGGAAGTGCTGCTGGCCCAGCTGTGTGGCTTGCTGATGTCGCCCATTTCGCGTACGGCCGTGGTGCTGGGCGCTCTGGCGGCAAAGAAGGGCGAAGGCGCTGCCGCCGAACCGGCAGCCGAGGCAGTTGCGGCCTGATTGGCCCTCTGTTAACCAACGATATTGTTAGGAAATCAAAATGGCATTCGATAAAGACGCATTCTTGACCGCGCTGGACAGCATGACGGTCATGGAACTCAATGACCTGGTGAAGGCCATTGAAGAGAAGTTTGGTGTGAGCGCTGCCGCCATGGCCGCTCCCGCTGCCGCTGGCGGCGGCGGTGCAGCTGCTGCTGCCGAAGAAAAGACCGAATTCAACGTGGTGCTGGTGGAAGCCGGCGCCAACAAGGTTTCGGTCATCAAGGCAGTGCGCGAAATCACCGGCCTGGGCCTCAAGGAAGCCAAGGATCTGGTGGACGGCGCTCCCAAGAACGTCAAGGAAGGCATCGCCAAGGCCGACGCCGAAGCTGCCGTCAAGAAGCTGGTGGAAGCTGGCGCCAAGGCCGAACTCAAGTAATTCGGCTTTTTGCCAAGGCTGGGGGCTCCAAAAGGGCTCCCAGCCTTTGGCGCTTATGGAACACGTGTCCAGAGCGCACCAGAAAGCGGCCTTCGTGGCCGTTTTCTAGTGTCTTCTGAGCCCCCCGACAGCAGAAGACGCCTTGGTTCGGGTGATGTGCAACGCATCACCGTCCGCCATGGTTGGTAGTGGCCAACCGCCAAGCCTGCAAGGAAAGCGCCCTTGCAGGTCAGTAGTCGTCGAAGACCCCAATCCATGTCTTTGCCCGGAGATCTCATGGCCCCAACATCCACGTACAGCTATACCGAACGCAAGCGGATTCGCAAGAGTTTCGGCAGCCGCGACAGCGTGCTCGAAGTGCCTTACCTGCTGCAGATGCAAAAGGATGCCTACACCGCATTCCTGCAGGCAGACAAGGCCCCTCAGAAGCGCACCGTCGAAGGCCTGCAAGCCGCCTTCAACGCTGCCTTCCCCATCGTCTCGCACAACGGTTTTGTCGAGATGAAGTTCGTCGAGTACAACCTGGCGAAGCCCGCCTTCGACGTGCGCGAGTGCCAGACGCGTGGCCTGACCTTCGCATCGGCCGTGCGCGCCAAGGTCCAGCTGATCATCTATGACCGCGAGTCCTCCACGTCGCAGTCCAAGGTGGTCAAGGAAGTGAAGGAGCAGGAGGTCTACATGGGCGAAGTGCCCCTGATGACCGACAAGGGCTCCTTCATCATCAACGGCACCGAGCGTGTGATCGTGTCCCAGCTGCACCGTTCGCCGGGCGTGTTCTTCGAGCACGACAAGGGCAAGACGCACAGCTCGGGCAAGCTGCTGTTCTCGGCACGCATCATTCCCTACCGCGGCTCGTGGCTGGACTTCGAATTCGACCCGAAGGACATCCTCTACTTCCGCGTGGACCGCCGCCGCAAGATGCCGGTCACCATCCTGCTGAAGGCCATCGGCCTGAACCCCGAGTCCATCCTCGCGAACTTCTTCGTGAACGACAACTTCCGCCTGATGGACAGCGGCGCGCAGATGGAATTCGTGGCCGAACGCCTGAAGGGCGAAGTGGCGCGCTTCGACATCACCGACAAGGCCGGCAAGGTCGTCGTGGCCAAGGACAAGCGCATCACGGCCCGCCATACGCGTGAGCTGGAGCAGTCCGGCACGACGCACATCAGCGTGCCCGAAGACTTCCTGATCGGCCGCGTGGTCGCGCGCAACGTGGTGGACGGCGACACCGGTGAAATCGTGGCCAAGGCCAACGAAGAGCTGACCGAAGCGCTGCTGAAGAAGCTGCGTTCCGCCGGCATCAAGGACCTGCAGGTCATCTACACGAACGAACTCGACCAGGGCGCCTACATCTCGCAGACCCTGCGCATCGACGAAACGGTGGACGAGTTCGCCGCCCGCGTGGCCATCTACCGCATGATGCGCCCCGGCGAGCCGCCGACGGAAGACGCCGTGCAGGCCCTGTTCCAGCGCCTGTTCTACAACCCGGACACCTACGACCTGTCGCGCGTGGGCCGCATGAAGTTCAACGCCAAGATCGGCCGCGACGAAGCCACTGGCCCCATGGTGCTGTCCAACGAGGACATCCTGGCCGTGGTGAAGATCCTGGTGGATCTGCGCAACGGCAAGGGCGAAGTCGACGACATCGACCACCTGGGCAACCGCCGCGTGCGCTGCGTGGGCGAGCTGGCCGAGAACCAGTACCGCACCGGCCTGGCGCGTATCGAGAAGGCCGTGAAGGAGCGTCTGGGCCAGGCCGAGCAAGAGCCGCTGATGCCCCACGACCTGATCAACAGCAAGCCGATCTCGGCCGCCCTGAAGGAATTCTTCGGTGCGTCGCAGCTGTCGCAGTTCATGGACCAGACCAACCCGCTGGCGGAAATCACGCACAAGCGCCGCGTCTCGGCCCTGGGCCCGGGCGGTCTGACCCGCGAACGTGCCGGCTTCGAAGTGCGCGACGTGCACGTGACCCACTACGGCCGCGTCTGCCCTATCGAAACGCCTGAAGGCCCGAACATCGGCCTGATCAACTCGCTGGCTCTCTACGCCCGCCTGAACGAATACGGCTTCATCGAGACGCCGTACCGCCGCGTGGTGGACGGCAAGGTGACCGACCAGATCGACTACCTGTCCGCCATCGAGGAAGGCAAGTACGTCATCGCCCAGGCCAACGCCACGCTGGATGCCGAAGGCCGCCTGACCGGCGACCTGGTGTCGGCCCGTGAAAAGGGCGAATCCACGCTGCTGTCCGCCGACCGCGTGCAGTACATGGACGTGTCGCCCGCGCAGATCGTGTCGGTGGCCGCCTCGCTCGTGCCCTTCCTGGAGCACGACGACGCGAACCGCGCACTGATGGGCGCCAACATGTCGCGCCAGGCCGTGCCCGTGCTGCGTCCGGAAAAGCCCATGGTGGGCACCGGCATCGAGCGCGTGGCGGCAGTGGACTCCGGCACGGTGGTGACGGCCAACCGCGGCGGCATCGTGGACTACGTCGATGCGACCCGCATCGTGGTCCGCGTGAACGACGCCGAAGCCGTGGCCGGCGAAGTGGGTGTGGACATCTACAACCTCATCAAGTACCAGCGTTCCAACCAGAACACGAACATCCACCAGCGCCCCATCGTCAAGCGCGGCGACGTGCTGGCCAAGGGTGACGTGATCGCCGACGGTGCCTCCACCGACCTGGGCGAGATCGCCATCGGCCAGAACATGCTGATCGCGTTCATGCCCTGGAACGGCTACAACTTCGAAGACTCGATCCTGATCTCCGAACGCGTGGTGGCCGAAGACCGCTACACCTCGATCCACATCGAGGAACTGGTGGTGATGGCCCGCGACACCAAGCTGGGCGCCGAAGAAATCACGCGCGACATCCCGAACCTGTCGGAGCAGCAGCTGAACCGCCTGGACGAGTCCGGCATCATCTACGTGGGCGCCGAAGTGCAGCCCGGCGACACGCTGGTGGGCAAGGTCACGCCGAAGGGCGAGACCACGCTGACGCCGGAAGAGAAGCTGCTGCGCGCCATCTTCGGCGAGAAGGCTTCCGACGTGAAGGACACCTCGCTGCGTGTGGACCAGGGCTCGTCGGGCACCGTCATCGACGTGCAGGTCTTCACCCGCGAAGGCATCCAGCGCGACAAGCGCGCCCAGCAGATCATCGACGATGAACTCAAGCGCTTCCGCCTGGACCTGAACGACCAGCTGCGCATCGTCGAGGCCGACGCCTTCGACCGTATCGAGAAGCTGCTGAACGGCCGCGTGGCCAACGGCGGCCCGCAGAAGCTGGCCAAGGGCACGAAGATCGACAAGGCCTATCTGGCCTCCGTCGAGAAGTTCCACTGGTTCGACATCCGCCCGGCGGAAGACGAAGTGGCGACCCAGCTCGAGTCCATCAAGAACGCCCTGGAGCAGACGCGCCACAGCTTCGATCTGGCCTTCGAAGAGAAGCGCAAGAAGCTCACGCAAGGCGACGAGCTGCCGGCCGGCGTGCTGAAGATGGTCAAGGTGTACCTGGCCGTCAAGCGCCGCCTGCAGCCTGGCGACAAGATGGCCGGCCGCCACGGCAACAAGGGCGTGGTGTCCAAGATCGTTCCGGTCGAAGACATGCCCTACATGGCCGACGGCACCCCTGCCGACATCGTTCTGAACCCGCTGGGCGTGCCTTCGCGGATGAACATCGGCCAGGTGCTGGAAGTCCACCTGGGCTGGGCCGGCAAGGGCATCGGCCAGCGCATCGGCGACATGCTGCGCGACCAGGCCAAGGCGGCGGAAATGCGCAAGTTCCTCGAAGAGGTCTACAACTCGCGCGGCCGCAAGGAAGACCTGTCGGCGCTGAGCGACGACGAGGTCATGGCCATGGCCGCCAACCTGACCGCCGGCGTGCCCTACGCCACGCCAGTGTTCGACGGCGCCTCGGAAGCCGAGATCAAGGACATGCTGAAGCTGGCCTATCCGGACGACATCAAGGAGCGCAAGGGCCTGACCGACAGCCGCACGCAGGCCTACCTGTACGACGGCCGCACGGGCGAGCGCTTCGAGCGTCCGACCACCATCGGCTACATGCACTACCTGAAGCTGCACCATCTGGTGGACGACAAGATGCACGCCCGCTCCACCGGCCCGTACTCGCTCGTCACGCAGCAGCCCCTGGGCGGCAAGGCCCAGTTCGGCGGCCAGCGTTTCGGGGAAATGGAAGTGTGGGCGCTGGAAGCCTACGGCGCCGCCTACGTGCTGCAGGAAATGCTGACCGTGAAGTCCGACGACGTGCAGGGCCGTACCAAGGTGTACGAGTCCATCGTCAAGGGCGAACACGCCATCGAGGCAGGCATGCCCGAGTCGTTCAATGTGCTGGTCAAGGAAATCCGCTCCCTGGGCCTGGACATCGAACTGGAACGCTCTTAAGTATTTGAAAGGGAAAGAGTCACATGAAATCGCTACTCGACCTGTTCAAGCAATTCACGCCGGACGAGCATTTCGATGCCATCCGCATCGGCATGGCTTCGCCCGAGAAGATCCGTTCGTGGTCCTTCGGCGAAGTGAAGAAGCCGGAAACCATCAACTACCGCACGTTCAAGCCCGAGCGCGACGGCCTCTTTTGCGCCAAGATCTTCGGCCCCATCAAGGACTACGAGTGCCTGTGCGGCAAGTACAAGCGTCTGAAGCACCGCGGCGTGATCTGCGAGAAGTGCGGCGTCGAAGTCACGCAGACCAAGGTGCGCCGCGAGCGCATGGGCCACATCGACCTGGCCGCGCCCTGCGCCCACATCTGGTTCCTGAAGTCCCTGCCTTCGCGCCTGGGCCTGGTGCTGGACATGACGCTGCGCGACATCGAGCGCGTGCTGTACTTTGAAGCCTACGTGGTGACCGACCCCGGCATGACTCCGCTGAAGAAGTTCAGCATCATGTCCGAGGACGACTACGACGCCAAGCGCAAGGAATACGGCGATGAGTTCATCGCCAAGATGGGCGCCGAAGGCATCAAGGACCTGCTCGAATCCATCGACATCGACATGGAGATCGAGCGCCTGCGCGGCGACCTGACCGGCTCCGAAGTCAAGGTCAAGAAGAACGCCAAGCGCCTCAAGGTGCTGGAAGCCTTCAAGAAGTCGGGCATCAAGCCCGAGTGGATGGTGCTCGAAGTGCTGCCCGTGCTGCCGCCGGACCTGCGTCCGCTGGTGCCGCTCGATGGCGGCCGCTTCGCCACGTCCGACCTGAACGACCTGTACCGCCGCGTCATCAACCGCAACTCGCGCCTGCGCCGCCTGCTGGAGCTGAAGGCTCCGGAAATCATCGCGCGCAACGAGAAGCGCATGCTGCAGGAAGCCGTCGATTCGCTGCTGGACAACGGCCGCCGCGGCAAGGCCATGACGGGCGCCAACAAGCGTGCCCTGAAGTCCCTGGCCGACATGATCAAGGGCAAGTCCGGCCGCTTCCGCCAGAACCTGCTGGGCAAGCGCGTGGACTACTCGGGCCGTTCCGTCATTACCGTGGGCCCGACGCTCAAGCTGCACCAGTGCGGCCTGCCCAAGCTGATGGCTCTGGAGCTGTTCAAGCCGTTCATCTTCTCGCGCCTCGAAGCGATGGGCATCGCCACGACCATCAAGGCTGCGAAGAAGGAAGTCGAATCCGGCACGCCGGTGGTCTGGGACATCCTGGAAGAGGTCATCAAGGAGCACCCGGTCATGCTGAACCGCGCTCCCACGCTGCACCGTCTGGGCATCCAGGCCTTCGAGCCCATCCTGATCGAAGGCAAGGCCATCCAGCTGCACCCGCTCGTCTGCGCGGCCTTCAACGCCGACTTCGACGGTGACCAGATGGCCGTCCACGTGCCGCTGTCGGTGGAAGCGCAGATGGAAGCCCGCACGCTGATGCTGGCCTCCAACAACGTGCTGTTCCCCGCTTCCGGCGAACCCTCCATCGTCCCGTCGCAAGACGTGGTGCTGGGCCTCTACCACGCCACCCGCGACAAGATCAACGGCCGTGGCGAAGGCCTGGTGTTCGCCGACACGGGCGAAGTCCAGCGCGCGCTGGACGCCGGCCAGGCCGAACTGCACGCCCGCATCAGCGTGCGCCTGACCGAGTGGACCAAGAACAAGGCCACGGGCGAATTCGAGCCTTCCACCTCGCTGGTGGACACCACCGTGGGCCGTGCGCTGTTGTCCGAGATCCTGCCCAAGGGCCTGCCCTTCAGCAACATCAACAAGGCGCTGAAGAAGAAGGAAATCTCCAAGCTCATCAACGTGAGCTTCCGCAAGTGCGGCCTGAAGGAAACCGTGGTGTTCGCAGACAAGCTGCTGCAGAACGGCTTCCGCCTGGCCACGCGCGCCGGCTTCTCGGTGGCGATCGACGACATGCTGGTGCCTCCGCAGAAGGCCGACATCCTGGCCCGCGCCGAGTCGGAAGTGAAGGAGATCGAGCAGCAGTACGTCTCCGGTCTGGTGACCGCCGGCGAGCGCTACAACAAGGTGGTGGACATCTGGGGCAAGGCCGGCGACGACGTGTCCAAGGTCATGATGGACCAGCTCAAGGTCGAAAAGACCACCGACCGCCACGGCAAGGAAGTCAACCAGGAATCCTTCAACGCCATCTACATGATGGCCGACTCGGGCGCCCGGGGCTCCGCTGCCCAGATCCGCCAGCTGGCCGGCATGCGCGGCCTGATGGCCAAGCCTGACGGCTCCATCATCGAGACCCCCATCACGGCGAACTTCCGTGAAGGCCTGAACGTGCTGCAGTACTTCATCTCCACCCACGGTGCCCGCAAGGGCCTGGCGGATACGGCGCTGAAGACCGCGAACTCCGGCTACCTCACCCGCCGCCTGGTGGACGTGACGCAGGATCTCGTGGTGACCGAAGAGGACTGCGGCACGAGCAACGGCTCCGTGATGCGCGCCATCGTCGAAGGCGGTGAAGTGATCGAGTCGCTGCGCGAGCGCGTGCTCGGCCGCACCACGGCCGAAGAGGTGCTGCACCCCGAGACCCGCGCCGTGATGGTGCCGGCCGGCCAGATGCTGGACGAGGACACCCTCGAAGAGCTGGAAGCCGCTGGCGTGGACGAAGTGAAGGTGCGCACCGCCCTGACCTGCGAAACCCGCTACGGCCTCTGCGCCAAGTGCTATGGCCGCGACCTGGGCCGTGGCGGCCTGATCAACCTCGGCGAAGCCGTGGGCGTGATCGCTGCCCAGTCCATCGGCGAACCCGGCACGCAGCTGACCATGCGTACCTTCCACATCGGCGGCGCCGCTTCGCGTGCCGCCATCGCTTCGAGCGTGGAAGCCAAGTCCAACGGCGTGATCGGCTTCAACGCCACGATGCGCTACGTGACCAACAGCAAGGGCGAGCTGGTCGTCATCGCGCGTTCGGGTGAAGTCATCATCCAGGACGAGCATGGCCGCGAGCGCGAGCGCCACAAGGTGCCGTACGGCGCCACGCTGACCGTGAAGGCCGACCAGACCGTCAAGGCCGGCACGATCCTGGCCAACTGGGATCCGCTGACCCGCCCGATCATCACGGAATTCGCCGGCCAGGTGAAGTTCGAGAACGTCGAGGAAGGCCTCACCGTCGCCAAGCAGGTGGACGATGTGACCGGCCTGTCCACGCTGGTCGTGATTGACCCGAAGCGCCGCGGCTCCGCCAAGGTGGTGCGTCCGCAGGTCAAGCTGGTCGACGGCAACGGCGCCGAGGTGAAGATCCCCGGCACCGACCACTCGGTGACCATCGGCTTCCAGGTCGGCGCGCTGATCCAGGTGCGCGATGGCCAGGACGTGGGCCCCGGCGAGGTGCTGGCGCGTATTCCGGTCGAAGGCCAGAAGACCCGCGACATCACCGGCGGTCTGCCCCGCGTGGCCGAGCTGTTCGAAGCTCGCTCGCCCAAGGACAAGGGCATGCTGGCCGAGATCACCGGCACCGTGTCGTTCGGCAAGGAAACCAAGGGCAAGGTGCGCCTGCAGATCACCGATCCGGACGGCAAGGTCTGGGACGAACTGATCCCCAAGGAAAAGAACGTGCTGGTCCACGAAGGCCAGGTGGTCAACAAGGGCGAGTCCGTGGTGGACGGCCCGGCCGACCCGCAGGACATCCTGCGCCTCTTGGGCATCGAAGAGCTGTCGCGCTACATCGTCGATGAAGTGCAGGACGTCTATCGCCTGCAGGGCGTGAAGATCAACGACAAGCACATCGAGGTGATCGTCCGCCAGATGCTGCGCCGCGTCGTGGTCGAATCGTCGGGCGACTCCGGCTACATCGCCGGCGAGCAGGTCGAGCGCTCGGAAATCCTCAACACCAACGAGCGTCTGCAGGCCGAGGGCAAGATTCCCGCGACCTACACCAACGTGCTGCTGGGGATCACCAAGGCTTCGCTGTCCACCGACTCCTTCATCTCGGCCGCTTCCTTCCAGGAAACGACCCGCGTGCTCACCGAGGCTGCCATCATGGGCAAGCGCGACGAGCTGCGTGGCCTGAAGGAAAACGTGATCGTGGGCCGCCTGATCCCGGCAGGTACGGGGCTGGCCTACCACCAGGCACGCAAGGCCAAGGAAGCCATGGACGACGCCGAGCGCCGCGCCATCGCCGAAGCCGAAGCTGCCGAGCTGCAGTCCTCCGGCGATGACGAAGCCGCCGAAGTGACCGGCGACACCGGCAGCAGCGCCGCGGCCGAATAAGCCGCCGGCCGGAACGTTTTCGTTCCGCTGCCCCGAAGCTCCCGCCCTGTCGGCCCGGCAGGCCGGGAGCTTTTTTACGGGCGATGCCGCCCGCTGCTCTGTCGTTCATACATTCCGTTTTCTTCGCCGTACCGCGACCTTCCTTCGCGGCACGGTTCCATCGCCGCCATGCTGACTACCTGGATTCTTCTGGCCGTGCTGCTCTTCTGGGCGGTGGGCGCCTACAACCGTCTGGTGCGCCTGCGTTCGGCCGCCATCCAGGCCTTCGGAGGGCTGGACGCCCACCTGGTGCGCACCATCACCATGCTGGGCGAATACGAGGCGACCCTCCTGCCCGAACGCTCCCGCTCCGATGCCCGCTCCGCGCTCTGGGCCGCCACCACGCAGTTCGGCGCCTCGCTGGCCGTGGCGCGGGCGCGCCCGCTGGATGCGTCGGCCGCCGCCGCGCTGTCCACGGCCGAGCAGGTGCTGGGCGCAGCCTGGCAGGCCGTCGTGCGCGACAGCAGCGCTGCCCCGGCGGCGCCGGCCGCGGATGGCGGCACGGCGGAGCAGGCCCCCGCCGGCGTTGCCGAGGAGCCCGGCACCGACCAGGCCATGGCCGCCTGGATCATCCGGCGCGACCAGCAGGAAGCCCACAATGCCCTGGCCCGCCGCCAGTTCAACGACGCCGTGGCGCAATACAACGGCGCCGTCGCGCAATTTCCCGCCAGCGTCCTGGCCTGGCTGTTCGGCTTCCACCGGGCCCGGCCGCTGTGACCGAGGCCCCCGCTTTCCGGATCGCCTGCCATGTCCACTGAACCCCGCCGTCCCCGCCCCGTCCGCACCGCTGTTCCGCCGCCGCCGCCGCGTAGCGAAGGCGAGGCCGGCGGCGGCGCCGCGCTGGCCCCGCCGCTCTGGACGCTGCTGCAGTCCACGGCCGAGGCGCTGCAGGCCGTGCGGGACGGCCAGTCGGGCACGGCCGCGCTGGCGGCCGTGGCGCAGCCGCTGCGGCCCGGCGTGCAGGCGCTGCTGTTCCAGGCCCTGCGCAACCTGGGCCGGGCCCAGGCGCTGCGCCGCCACCTGGCGCCGCGCAACCCGCCGCCACGCATCGACGCGCTGCTCTGCACGGCGCTGGCGCTGGCCTGGAGCCCGCACGATGCGCCCTACGAGCCCTTCACTCTGGTGAACCAGGCCGTGGAAGCCGCCAAGCGCAACCCGTCCACGCAGGCGCAGTCCGCCTTCGTGAACGCCTGCCTGCGCCGTTTCCTGCGCGAGCGCGATGCCTGCGTGGCTGCGACCGACGGCGATCCGGTCGCCCGCTGGAACCATCCGGCCTGGTGGATAGAGCGGCTGCGGCAGGACCATCCGCAGCACTGGCAGCGCATCCTGGAGGCCAACAACGCTCATGCGCCCATGACGCTGCGGGTCGCCAGGCAGAAGAGCTCGCCCGCCCGATACCTGCAAGAGCTCGCCGCCATGCATCTGGACGCGATCGCCGTGGGGGCCGACGGCATCGAGCTGCGCCAGCCTCAGCCCGTGCAGCAGCTGCCCGGCTTCGCGGACGGCATGGTGTCGGTGCAGGACTCGGCGGCCCAGCAGGCCGCGCCGCTGCTGCTCGACGGGCTGGACCTGTCCGCGCCGCTGCGCCTGCTCGACGCCTGCGCGGCGCCCGGGGGCAAGACCGCGCATCTGCTCGAATGCCAGCCGCCGGGCGCTGCCTGGCAGGTGACCGCGCTGGAGGTCGATCCGCTGCGCGCCGAGCGCATCCACGACACGCTGCGGCGCCTGAAGCTCTCTGCGGCGCAGGTGCTGGTGGCCGATGCGGCGAGGGTGGAGGACTGGTGGCCCCAAAGCGGCGGCGAGCCCTTCGATGCCATCTTGCTGGACGCGCCCTGCACCGCATCGGGCATCGTGCGCCGCCATCCCGACGTGCGGTGGCTGCGCCGCGCGAGCGACATCGCCCAGCTGGCCGCCTTGCAGGCCCAGTTGCTGGCGCGGCTCTGGCCGCTCGTGCGGCCCGGCGGGCGGCTGCTCTACTGCACCTGCTCGGTGTTCCGCGCCGAGGGCGACGCCCAGGTGCAAGCGTTTCTTCAGCGCAACACCGACGCGCGCCTGATGCCGTCGCCCGGCCATTTAATTCCCGGCCGCGCGGACAAGGGCGGTGCCGTCCCGGACAATCCGGCGGGTGACCATGACGGATTCTTCTACGCGCTTTTCCACAAGGCCCCGGCCTGAGGCTGCCCGCCGGCCGGGGCGGGCCGGCTGGCTCGCGCGGCTGCTGTGCCTGTGCGTCATGCTGGTGGCGGGGGCGTCGTTCTGCGGTGCTGCGCAGGCCCAATCCGCCGGCCCCGGCCCCGGCCCCGGCGCCGTGACCGACCTGCAGCTGAGCTACGACGCGGACGGCCTGTTCCTGTCCGCATCGATGGATTTCGAGCTGCCTTCGCTGGCCGAGGAGGCGCTCTACAAAGGCATCTCCATGTACTTCGTGGCCGAGGCCACCGTGGTGCGAGAGCGCTGGTACTGGTATGACAAGCAGGTCGCCCAGGCGGTGCGCTATCTGCGCCTGAGCTACCAGCCGCTCACGCGGCGCTGGCGCGTGAACCAGTCGTCCACGCCCTTCGGCGCCGCCGGCCTGGGCGTGACGCTGGGGCAGAACTACGACGAGCTGGGCGATGCCATCGGCGCCATGCAGCGCATCGCCCGCTGGAAGATCGCCGAGCCGGGCGTGCTCGAACCCGGCACGCCGTACGTGGTGCATTACCAGTTCCGGCTCGACATGTCGCAGCTGCCGCGGCCGTTCCAGATCGGTGCCATGGGGCGCTCGGGCTGGTCGCTCTCCATGGCCCGCAGCGCCGAACTGACGCCCGCCGAGCCCGCCCGATGAGCGCCGCCGGCCCCGGCCAGACCCCTCCGACTGCCGCCGCGTCCGCCCGCTCGCGGGCTGCGCGCCAGACCCGCGTCATGCGCTGGGTGGTGGGCGTCGGCGTCGCCGTGATGAGCGCGATCGGCCTGGTGCTGATGTTCCTGCTCACGCTGGCCACCAACAACCGCGCGCTGTACGAGCGCAACTACACCTGGCTGCTGGGAGTGAACGCCTTCGTGGCGCTGCTGCTGGCGATCATCCTGGTGTGGGTGTCGATGCGCCTGCTCGTGCGGCTGCGGCGGGGCCGCTTCGGCAGCCGACTGCTGCTCAAGCTGGTCGGCATCTTCGCGGTGGTGGGGCTGGTGCCGGGCGTGCTGATCTACGTCGTCTCCTACCAGTTCGTGTCGCGCTCGATCGAAAGCTGGTTCGACGTGAAGGTCGAAGGCGCGCTGGCCGCCGGCGTGAACCTGGCGCGCGTCACGCTCGACACCCTGGCCAGCGACCAGGCCAACAAGGCGCGCGCGGCCAGCGCCCGCCTGGCGACGGTGCCCGACGCCGCCGCCGGCCTGGTGCTGGAGCGGGTGCGCGACGAGCTGGGCGCGGACGACGTGGTGCTGTGGGGCGCTTCGGGCCAGTTCGTGGCCAGCGCCGGGCAGTCGCGCTTCAGCCTGAACCCCGAGCGGCCCTCGCTGCAGCAGTTCCGCAACGCACGGCAGCAGCGGCTCACCTTCCAGATCGACGGGCTGGAGGACCTGACCGACCCGGCAGGTGCGGACCGGGTGCGCGTCAAGGCGCTGGTCGCCGTGGACAACCCCAGCCTGGGCGTGCTGGTCGAGCCCCGCTACCTGCAGGCCACGCTGCCCCTGCCTACGGCGCTGGTGGCCAACGCCATCACCGTGCAGGAGGCCAACCGCGAATACCAGGAGCGCGCCCTGGCCCGCGGCGGCCTGCGGCGCATGTACATCGGCACGCTCACGCTCAGCCTGTTCCTCGCCGTGTTCGGCGCCGTGCTGCTGGCCGTGCTGCTGGGCAACCAGCTGGCGCGGCCGCTGCTGCTGCTGGCCGAAGGCGTGCGCGAGGTGGCTGCGGGCGACCTGAGCCCCAAGACCGTGCTGCAGAGCAAGGACGAGCTCAGCGGCCTCACGCGCTCCTTCGCGCTCATGACCCAGCAGCTGGCCGATGCGCGCGGCGCCGTGCAGCAGAGCATGGACAAGGTGAGCGCGGCCCGCGCCAACCTGCAGACCATCCTGGACAACCTGACCGCCGGCGTCATGGTGCTGGACGAGCGCGGCCGCATCGTCTCGTCCAACCCCGGCGCCACACGCATCCTGCGCGCGCCCATGGCGGCGTTCGAGGGCCGGCAGCTGGCCGAGGTGCCGGGGCTGGCCGAGTTCGCCGCCGCCGTGCAGACGCAGTTCGACATCTTCCTGGGCGACCGCGACCACCACGGCCTCGACCACTGGCAGCACCCCTTCACCCTGCATGCCCCGGGCGGCGGCGTGGTGGCCGAGGGCACCAGCCTGATCGCGCGCGGCGCGGAGCTGCCCGATGCATCGCGCCTGCTGGTGTTCGACGACATCTCCGAGATCGTCTCGGCCCAGCGTGCCCAGGCCTGGGGCGAGGTCGCGCGCCGGCTGGCCCACGAGATCAAGAACCCGCTCACGCCCATCCAGCTGTCGGCCGAGCGGCTGGAGATGAAGCTCTCGGGCAAGCTGCCCGACGCCGAGCAGGCCGTGCTCGCCAAGTCGGTCAAGACCATCGTGGACCAGGTGGACGCGATGAAGCGGCTGGTCAACGAATTCCGCGACTACGCCCGCCTGCCCGCGGCCGACCTGCAGCCGCTGGACCTCAACACGCTCGTGGCCGACGTGCTGCATCTCTACGGCGAAGAGAACGCCCGCGTGCGGGTCGAGGCCGAGCTGGATCCGAAGTGCCCGGCCATCCTGGGCGATGCGCAGCAGCTGCGCCAGGTCGTCCATAACCTGCTGCAGAACGCCCAGGACGCGACCGAGCAGGCCTGCATGCAGAACGGCCTGCCGGCGCCGTGGCCCCCGGTGCGCATCGTCACCCGCTGGAGCGAATCGTCCCGGCGGGTGCGCCTGACCGTGCAGGACCAGGGCGGGGGCTTTCCGGCGCACATCCTGCAGCGCGCCTTCGAGCCCTACGTGACCACCAAGGCGCGCGGCACCGGGCTGGGGCTGGCCGTCGTCAAGAAGATCGCCGACGAGCACGGAGCGCGCATCGATCTGCTCAACCGCATGGACGGGGAGGCGGTAATCGGCGCGCAAGTGTCGCTATCATTTGCCCCTGAACATTCGGTGATGGCTTAGAACGACGCGAACATCACACACAAGGCGGATCGAAGGACATGGCAAATATTCTGGTGGTGGACGACGAGCTGGGCATACGGGACCTGCTGTCCGAAATCCTCAATGACGAAGGTCACAGCGTGGACCTCGCCGAGAACGCCACGCGCGCCCGCGCCGCCCGCGCCGCCCAGAACTACGATCTGGTGCTGCTCGACATCTGGATGCCCGACACCGACGGCGTGTCGCTGCTCAAGGAATGGGCCTCCGCCGGCCTGCTCACCATGCCCGTCATCATGATGAGCGGCCACGCCACCATCGATACCGCCGTCGAGGCCACCCGCATCGGCGCATATTCCTTCCTCGAAAAGCCCATCACCCTGCAGAAGCTGCTCAAGGCCGTGGAGCAGGGCCTGGCCCGCCACGCCAGCCAGCCGCCCGTGCCGGCAGCGCCGCCCGCCGCGGCGCCGCTGGGAAGCGTTGCCGCCAAGGGCGGCGAGAGCCTGACAGTGCCTGCCATCGCCACCATGGCGGCCAATGCCGTCGCGAGCGTGCATGCCGCCGGCGTGGGCACCACGTCCAATTCAGCCGATTCCGCCGCCGCGGGCTCCGGCCCGCAGTCGCGGCAGGGCTTCGACCTGGACCGCCCACTGCGTGAGGCGCGCGACGGCTTCGAGAAGGCGTACTTCGAATTCCACCTGGCCCGCGAAGGCGGCTCCATGACACGCGTGGCCGAAAAGACCGGCCTGGAGCGCACCCACCTCTACCGCAAGCTGCGCCAGCTGGGCGTGGACCTGGGGCGCGGCAAACGCGGCTGAAAGCTTCTTCGAGAAAAAATTGCGTATCTTCCGGGAAGGGCGTTTTTTCTGGCTATAATTTAAGGCTTAGGCCCGGTAGCTCAGTCGGTAGAGCAGAGGATTGAAAATCCTTGTGTCGGCGGTTCGATTCCGTCCCAGGCCACCAGTCACATTTCTGCGGAAGTCTAGGAACTTCGCGGATCAACCCAAAAGCCCTTGCGTGAAAGCACGCCAGGGCTTTTTTTATTGCCTCGGTAGATCCAGAGGCTTCCAGTCCAGGCATTCGTCCCACTGCAGTTTCTGCGGAGCTGACCGTAAGCGCCGTCCCTCCTACCGCACCACGCAGTGAAAGCTCTCTGCGGTGTTCACATCCCCGGAACCCGAATACCACGGCCAGCTGGGGTATTCGCACAGCGGCCGGGTACGGCCCGGCACGCCGGCGGTGTCCGTCACCACCTGGGCGACCGGTGCGATGCCCTTGCTCACCCACTGGTCCAGCGCCTTGAGAGAGTCCCAGTTGGCGTTGAAGGCGGTGCTGGCCGCATGGCCGTATCCAGGCACTTCGTAGTAGCGGGCAAAGCTGCGCACCGCCGTGGCCCCCATGGTCCGCTCCAGGCGCTGCCAGTACTGGGCGGTGGCGCGGGTGCTGACCAGGGCGTCGGCCGCACCGTGGGCCATCAGCAGCTTGCCGCCGCGCTTCTGGAAGGCGGAAAGGTCGGTGCTGTTGATGTCCTGCAGCCGGGTCAGCGTGTCGATGCGGTCCGCCCACGGGCCGGGGTTCTGCGGGTCGAGCGACAGCGCGTCGAAGTTCGCGTCGCGGGTGACGAAGTAGCGCACCCACTGGTCCCAGAACACGGCCCAGTACGGAGCGGTCAGCGGCGCGGGGCTGGCGGGCGCGGTGGTGTTCATCGCCAGCAGGTTGACGGTGGGCTGCAGCGGGCTGGTGCCTTGTTCGCCCAGTTCGGTGCCCCACACGTTGAAGCCGGGGTACTGCGTCTCGCCGCTGCCCAGGGGCGCTTCGAACTGGATGGGCGTGGCATAGGTCTTGAGCGCAGCGACCATCGCGTCGGACAGGCACTGATCGCCCTCGTTGCCGCCGCTCGCGCAGCGCAGGGGCTGGCCGTTGAACCGGGCCGTGGCCGGATCGAATTGCGCGTTGCAGGCGGCCACGTTGCTGATCACGCCATCCTGCAGGCCGTCGAGCGCGTCGCACTGCGACAGCGCGGCCTGGCGCAGCAGCTTGCGCTGGCCCAGGCTGGGATACGCGTTCGGCTGGGCGAAGGCGCGGCTGATGCGGCCGAACTGCAGGTCCAGGCTGGCGGCGTTCCAGGCCGGGTACCAGGCGACCACGCCGTCCCAGTCGGCCGGCCACTTCTGGGCGACGGCCAGGGCTTCGCGCCCTCCGGTCGAGCCGCCCAGGAAGTAGCGCTTGCGCGGCGGCTCGCCATAGAAGCGGGTGACCAGCACGTCGGCCACGTCGCTGACCTTCTTCAGCGCGGCACCGGAGAAATTGGCCACGGCCTCGTCGTTGACGCCGAAGCTGCCGTCGCGGCTGCCCGCAGCGCCGGCCTGGTGGCCGGAGTCGCTGGCGAACACGGCGTAGCCCTGGCTCAGCAGCGGGTACGCCCCCTGGTTCGCAGGCGCTGCCGGGTAGGTGTAGAGGCTGGGCACCGTGCCGTTGTAGCCACCACCGCCCAGCATGACGACCTTGCCGTTCCACTCCTTGGGCAGCAGCAGGCCCATCTGGATGGCCGGTGCGGCCGGGTCCACCGGCTGGATCGAGATGTTGGCGCGCACCGACGCGGGTGGTCGCACGCCGCCGACCGCCGTCGGGGTTTCGATGGACGTCACCGCTGCGCCCTGGGTTGGCAGGCCGATCTGGCTGGCATCCACCTGTTGCCGGGCGAGTCGCTGGCTCGCTGCCTCGAAGTCGTAGCCGTGCCATCCCGCGCTACTGCAGGCGGTGAGCGCGGCGACCGTGCCAGCGGTTGCGAACAGGCGCCGCAAGGGCGCGGTGAAGAAGAGGAGGGAGGGCGTCACGGTGTCTCCTGGTGATGGAAGGCGGGGTTCGAAAGCCCACCGGCCATTGTGGAGATGACGCAGGGACTGTCACTCTCGACTTCCCTCGGTTTTTGAAGGGTGCGTTTCGGCGCGGCCGCCGTGCCTCCGGCGCGATCCCCTGCGGGATCGTGAACAGATGGTTCTAGCGCCCCGGCTGCTCCAGCTGCCGGATCAGCCGCTGGATCGGGCGATGGCGGTCCAGCAGCCAGTCCGACAGCGGGTTGAACATGCCGCGCAGCAGCGAGACGGGCAGCCACCGTATCGGCACCATGATGCGCGGCGCGCGGCTGCGCAGGCCCCGCAGCGTGGCCTGGGCCACCGCCTCGGGCGTGATCGGACGGCGCAGGGGGCCGGGGAAGGCTAGGCGCACCAGCTGCGCTGCCGTGGCGTGCCCGCCCAGGGCACCATGGGCGATCGGCGTGCTGACCCAGCCCGGATAGAGCACCCCGGCCGTCGCACCCGTGCCGGCCAATTCGGCGCGCAGCGCGCGGCCGAACATCTCCACGCCGGCCTTGGCCATGGCGTAGGGCGCGTTGGCCACGCCGTTCATGTAGGCGTAGATGGAGGCAGTCACCAGCACGTGGCCCCGGCTTTCGAGGATGCTGGGCAGGCAGGCCCGCACCGTGCGCCAGACGCCCAGCAGATCGACCTCGACGATGCGCTCGAAGGTCGCTTCGTCCATGCAGCGGATGGTGGTCGGCGGCTCGCAGGCGATGCCGGCGTTGGCGAACACGATGTCCAGGCGGCCGAACTTCTGCAGCGCCGCCTGCACCACGCGGTCGAGTGCGCTGCGGTCGGTGACGCTGGCCACGCAGGCCAGCGCCCGGTCCGGGCCGAAGGCCTGCGCCAGCGCGTCGATGCCGTTCGCGGTCAGGTCCACCAGCACCAGGCGCGCGCCCTGGGCGTGCAGCAGCCGCGCGCAGGCGGCGCCTATGCCGCTGCCGGCGCCGGTGATCAGCACGGTCTTGTCCTGCAGCTCGTCGAGGCGGGGGCGGCTCATGTCGCGGGTCCTTCTTTTCTTTTCTTTTCTTGTGCGGTGGATGGCAAGGCAAGGAGTG
The DNA here is from genome assembly GCA_913774625.1 of uncultured Acidovorax sp. Taxonomy (GTDB): domain Bacteria; phylum Pseudomonadota; class Gammaproteobacteria; order Burkholderiales; family Burkholderiaceae_C; genus Paracidovorax. The sequence continues at coordinate 29,339 of CAJYHL010000064.1, read as the reverse complement.
GCTCCGATGTTCCTCGCGCAGGTGCCGGGGGCGCCATGTGGCTTGGGGCCAAAAGCTTTAGCTATCAGGCCAGATGGCGCGGTTTCAGGGAAAGACCTGAGAGCCCGTGCAAGCGCCCGGACTGGGGGCGGCCCAGCCCTTCTCCGGCCTTTGGCGGCTCGGTGCCGGAGGCCGGTTTCTCATAATAATTCAGTAATGGTTAATTAATATGCTGCGCGGGGTGGGCCGTTTTTCTGATGCCCGCCGTATCCCACAAATTGGAGGTTCCATGCAGTTCAACCCATTCGCCGCACTCCTGCGGCCCCGGGCCCTCGGCCTGGCCGCTGCCCTCGCGGCCGCAGCGGTGCCCGGGCTCAGCCTGGCCGCCTGCCCGTCCACGGGCAGCCGGATGACGACGCTTCTCAAGACCGTGGCCACCCGCCAGGTCTCGGTGCTGGCGCACCGTGGCCTGTGGGGCCGGTTCGCCGGCAACACCGGCATTCCCGAGAACTCCCGCGCCTCGCTTCAGGCCGCCGACGACCAGTGCATGGACGCGGTGGAACTCGACGTGAAGATGACTAGCGAGGGCGTTCCCGTGCTCATGCACGACTTCAATCTGGGACGCACGACCAACGCCTACACCGCCTTCCGCGGGGGCACCAAGTACAACCCGATGGACAACACGGGCACCAATCCGGCCGTCTCCTCGGTGAGCTGGCAGACGATCCAGTCGCTGCACCTGCTGAGCTCCGACCGCAGCGCCGTCACCGGCTATTTCGTGCCCGACATCAGCGGCGTCTTTTCGTACTTCAACCAGCACCACCTCACCGTTCCGATGGTGTTCGACACCAAGACCGCCGACGCGGTGCGCGCGATCGACCGCCTGGCGCAGGAGAACTTCAGCCAGCCGGGCGTGGTGGTCGCGGTCAAGGTCAACGCCACCCTCTATCCCTCGGAGCGCTCCTTCCGAGCCGATGCGCCGACCATCCACGGCATCCCCGTCTTCACGACCAACATGCTGGCTTCCATCGACGTGCCCGCCGTCCGGGCCAACTGGCAGGCGGCGGCCCCCGCGCTGGAAATCAACGTCAAGCAGCGCAACGGCCTGCTGCAGGGCCAGCACGACGCGGCGAAGCAGGCCGGCAAGGCCGTCGGCGTCTTCAACGCCCTGCCGGACGGCCCGGGCTCCGGCCAGTTCTACAAGAACACCGGCCAGTGCTGCTACCGGCTGTCGGACCTGTACTTCTCCAAGCCGGGCGTGGGCAGCGACACCGCTGACGAGCGTGGCGACTGGAACTACCTGGTGTCGCAGGGCTTCACCTTCATCACCACGGACGACCCCAAGGGGCTGATCGGCTTCCTGCGCGGCAAGGGGCTGCACTGAGGCCGGCTGCGGGGCCGGGAGTCTTCCCGGCCCCGTGCCGCGCGTTCCCCACCCACCTTCTCTCCTGCCCATGCCATGAACTTCCGCCGCCTGATGATGAAGACCATGCAGCCTGCCCGCGTCTGCGCCCCGGGGGCGCACCTCTGCCTGGCCGGCCTCGTGCTGGCGCTGCAGCTGGGCTGCAGCCATGCCGATACGCCCGCTGCCGCCGAAGCGCCGGGCGCTTCCGCCGTGGTCCTGAAGATCGGCGACCGCAGCTGGACCGCCGGCGCCTACCGCCGCTGGGCTGCGGCGGTGAACCAGGCCGAGGGCCATCCGTCCGCCGACCTGGACGACGAGGCGCTGGCGCGCACGGCGCAGACCCTGCTGCTGGCGGACCAGGCCCGTGCCGGCGGCCTAGACCGCGACCCCCAGGTGGCCGAACAGATCCGCCTCGCCGTGGACAAGGTGCTGGCCGCAGCCGAGCGCGATCGGCTGTTCGGCAGCGCGCCCGTCAGCGACGGCGACATCGCCCGGCGCCTGGCCGAGCGCCCTGGCGCCTACGACGAGTTTTCCCTCAGCCACATCTTCATCGCCAGCGGCGCCAAGAGCGCGGGCCCGCACCCGCGCAGCGATCGGCAGGCGCTGGCCGAGGCCCGGCGGCTGCGGGCCCTGTGGGCCCGCGGCGCCAGCTTCGAGGAACTGGCCCGTAAGCATTCGGACGACTCGGCATCCGCCCGCCAGGGAGGGCACCTGCCGGCCCTGCTGGGCCAGTATCTGTCCCCCGCCTTCGCGCCTGCGGTCATCGACCTGTCCGAGGGCGAGGTCTCCGCGCCCATCCGGGGCAGCGAGGGTTACCACCTCATCCTGCTGGACGCCCGCAAGCGCGCCAGCCTGGAGAGCCGGCGCGCCTTCATGGCGGCGCTGATGCGCGACGAGGCCGTGGACCAGCGGATCGCCGAGCTCCTGCGGGCGCATCCGCCGCAGATCGACCGTGCGGCGCTCACTGCCGCGCCCGCGCCATGAGCTGCGCCCGCTGGCGCCCGCGGCCGGTGCAGCTCCTGGCGTTGGGGGGCTGTATCGCGCTCGGCTTCGCGCTGGTGGATGGGAACTGGTGGGGCGACCAGGCCTCGGACGAACCGCCGCGCAAGGCCGAGGCGGCTGCGGAGGCCACCATCGCCGCCGCGCTGCCTGCATCGCAGGCTCCGGCCGCGGCAACGCAGCCGGCCCCGGCCGCGTCGGTGGCTCCGGCATCCCGTGCCGCGCCGCCGGCCCCTGCGCAGGCGGCGGCAGAGGCACATGCCGCATTCGAGCAGGCGCTGTCGTACATCGACTGCGCCGAGCGGGCCGCCGACGCGGCCTCCGGGCCCGCGGCGCTGTCGGAGGCCTATGCGCTCGACCCCAGCGGGCGCCTGGCCCAGGCGGAATTCGCAGCGGCGCGCAGGCTGGGCGAGCGATGCCGCGCGGTCGGGCCCAACGAACTGAGGTCGGCGCAGGAGATGCTGCAGAGCGCGGCGCAGCGCGGCGATACCGACGCGCGCAGCTATCTGCTGGCGCGCCGGGCCCAGGCCTGGATGCGGCATCTGGCCGATCCGTCCGGCACGCCGGCCGTGGACGAGGCCGAGGCCGCCTCCGTCCGCGCGGGCCTGGAGGCCCTGGCCCTCGCCGGCCACCGCAGCTCGATGGAGCAGCTTGCGCAGATGCTCGAGGCGAATGCGCCCGCACAGGCTGATCCCACGCAGGCTGCCGCCTGGCGCGTCGTCGCGCACCTGGCAGACAGCGGCTGGCCGGGTGACGCGCAGGTGCTGGGCATGATGCCGGGCATCGTGGACGTGCCGGACGGCGAGCCGGCGCAGGCCGTGCTGCGCGCATCGGCGGCGCTGCATGCGCGCTGCTGCGGCACGGCGAATTGAGGCCCCGTGCAGCCGTTTAAATAACCCTTGTTGATTTAATCTGGACGGTGCGCGCCGCGCCACCGCTCAGGCCTCGGCCGGCAGCTTGTTACGCGGCACCCAGCACAGTGCGACGGCCGCCGTCAGGCCGGCGCAGACGGCCATGGCCAGCGGCAGGGCGGTGGCCGTGTGCGCCAGGGGCTGGGCCAGCAGGCTCGCGGCGCCGGTGGCGGCCAGGGGCAGCAGCGTGCCCTGCAAGGCCGATGCCGACGCGGCCGTGTCGCGGAACGGAGCCATGGCGGCGCCCTGTCCGCAGGACTGGTGGACGGCATGGGCGAAGATGTAGAGCAGCTGCGGCGCGACCAGCGCCCATGGGGCCTGCGCACCGGATGCGGCGGTGGCCAGCAGCGCCGCGCCGCTGGCCAGGCTCAGGCAGCCGGCACGCCTGACGGCCGCGGCCACGCCCACGCGGCCCACCCATCGCCGGCAGCACCAGGTGCCGGCGAGATGGCAGCCCGAGCCCAGCGAGAGCACGGCGGCATAGGCGGCGGGACTGAGGCCTTCGCGCTCGATGAGCACATAGGAAGAGGCCGCGAGGAACAGGTAGTGGCCGCAGTAGGTGCAGCAGGCCAGTGCCGTGTAGGCGCCGAAGACCGGGTGCGCGAGGATGCCGGGCCAGGCCCGCACGATCGCCGCGAGGCGGGTGCTGCTGCCGGCAGGCCGGGGCGCGGGGGGCAGCAGCACCGCGACGCCGACCAGCGCCAGGGCGCCCGCAGCGGCGATCAGGGCGAACACCAGCGCCGCCGGCGCATGGGCTGCGAACGCGGCGCCCGCGAAAGGCGCCACCAGCGACACCACGCCCAGCCAGGCGAAGGACAGCGCCAGCTTGCGCACGCATTCCTCGGGCGCGTACCAGTCGCGCAGCATGGCCCGTGCGCAGACGCCGGCTGCTGCCACGCCCGCGCCCTGCAGGGCCCGCAGCGCCAGCAGCACGGGCACCTGCCGGGCCCATCCGGCGCTGGCCGCCGCGACGACGAAAAGCCCCAGCCCGGCCAGCAGCGTGGGACGCGGGCCCCATCGGTCGCTGGCCGCGCCCCAGAGCACCTGGGTCGCACCGAAGCCGAAGACGAAGGCCGTCAGCGTCCACTGGGCCTGCTCGGGCGTCGCGCCCAGCGCCACCCGCAACCGGGGCAGCAGCGGCAGGTACAGGTTGCCCGACAGCAGGTGCAGCGACAGCAGCAGCACCGTGATGAGCAGGATGTCGGCTTCGCGGGGCCGATGCCCGGGGCGCAATTGCACGGCGGATCAATGAATCGAGGGGGAGCCACCGGGGGGGCGCGGAGCTCGGGATCGGAGGACGCATTTCAGCGCGCCACTGGACGGCAGGGGAAGCCGAGGCTACCCGCGAAAGGTGACAGCCGTGCCGGCCGCCGCCCGGCGATGGGGCCAGGCCGGCCATGCGGTTCGGGGCATTGCCTTAAGATCGCCGCAACGCTCCGGGGTGCACACCTATCCATGTGTGCTGAGATCACACCCGAGAACTTGATCCGGGTCATTCCGGCGTGAGAGCCTTGAACAGGTTCCAAGAAGAGCTGTCATCCGCCGCCATCGGCTGTCCGGCCCTGCGCCCAGGCGCGGCACGGCGGCCATGGCAGGGCTCGTGACCCCGGAGCAACCGTTCACAGGCACAGGTCACGAAGGAAAGAAAGCTCCATGGACAAGGTCGCCGCGCTGGTCGCGGACATCCTCGCATTCATCGCGATGGACCCCGAACAATCCCGGGAAGAGGGCGGTGGCAATTCCATCGACACGCAGTTCGACGCGCTGGCGCTGCGCCTCTTCACGCACCAATACACCGCCAATCCCGCCTACCGCACCTTCTGCCAGCGCCGCGGCGCCACGCTGCGCAGCGTGCAGCGCTGGAGCGACATCCCGGCCGTGCCCATCGACGCCTTCAAGGCCATGGAGCTGCGCTGCGAGCCGCCGCGCCCGGACGAGCGCGTCTTCATGACCAGCGGCACGACCCGGGGCGGCGAGATGCGCGGGCGGCATTTCCACCCGCAGCTCGACGTCTACGACCTGTCGATGGCGCGCAATTTCCAGCGCCGCTTCATGCGCGGCGCGGGCCCCATGCCCATGGGCATCCTGTTCCCCGACGAGCACCTGATGCCGAATTCTTCGCTGGCGCATTACCTGGCGCTGGCCAAGGACGTGTTCGGCAGCCCGGTCAGCCGGCATTTCGTGGGCACGCACGGCATGCATGTCGTCAGCCTGTGCTCCGCGCTGGAGGCCGCCGAGCGCACCGGCACGCCCTATGCGCTGCTGGGCGCCAGCTACAGCTTCGTGCATCTGATGGACGCGCTGCACCAGAAGGGCCGCCGCTTCCAGCTGCCGCCGGGCAGCCGCGTGCTGGACACGGGCGGCTACAAGGGCCAGTCGCGCGAGGTGCCGCCCGACGAGTTCTATGCCGGGCTGACCTACACGCTGGGCGTGCCGCGCGAACTCTGCATCAACATGTACGGCATGACTGAGCTGAGCACGCAGTTCTACGACGACGGCAACGCCGTCGTGCCCTCGGTCAAGTCCGGCCCGCACTGGATCCGCTCGCGGCTGGTGGACCCGGCCACGGGGCGCGACGTGCCGGCCGGCGAGCGCGGCATCCTCGTGCATTGCGACCTGGCCAACTACAACTCCGTCACCACCATCCTCACCGAGGACGTGGGCGAATGGGCCGAAGGCGGCTTCCTGCTGCTGGGCCGGGCCGAAGGCGCGCAGGCCAAGGGCTGTTCGCTGGCGGTGCAGGACTTCATGCGGGCCGCCGGGAAATGACGCCCGAGGCCGCGGCCCCGGGCACCGCAGTGCAGCGGGTGCGGGCGGGCTATCTGCCCGGCATCGACGCGCAGGACGTGGCCTGGCAGGTGCTGCCCTTCGTGCAGGGCGGGGCGCGGCTGGAGGTCGAGGTGCCCGTGCTCACGCCCGCGCAGATGGATGCCCTGGCCCGCCGCGTGCGCGAGGCCGCCGCCCGCCATCTGCAGCCCATGGCGGTGGAGCAGGTCATCGCCGTCATCGACCGCGCCATCGCCCGCCTGCTGGACCGCAGCGATCCGGCGCGGCAGCAGGCCGAGGCACTGCTGCCCATCGTGAGCGGTTACGACGCCGAGATGGTGCGCCTGGGCCTCACGGGTTTTTTCAAGACCTTCCGCGCGCCGCAGCTGCGCCGCTTCGTGGCCGAGGATTTTTCCAACCCGCTGGTGCTCGACGGCTTCCAGCCCGCGCCCAAGGGCGGCGCGGTGCGCGCCTTCGGGCCGGGCCTGCTGGTCCATAGCTGGGCCGGCAACGTACCCGCGCTGGCGCTCTGGAGCTTCGTATGCGGCCTGCTGGTCAAGGCCGGCAGCATCGGCAAGCTGCCCAGCGCCGAGCCGCTGTTCGCGGGCTGGTTCGCGCAGCTGCTGGCCGAGGTGCATCCGCCGCTGGCCGATTGCTTCGCCGTGGTGTGGTGGAAGGGCGCGGGCGGCGACGACGCTGCGGCGCTCTATGCCCAGGCCGACACGGTGCTGGCCTATGGCGGCAACGATGCGCTGGATGCCATCCGGCGGCGCCTGCCCGTCACCACGCGCTTCCTGCCGCACGGCCACAAGCTGGGCTTCGGCATGGTCTCGGCCGCCGCGCTGGACGCGCTCGATGCCCCGGCCGTGGCGCGCCGGGCCGCCTGGGACGTGATGCGCTACGACCAGCAGGGCTGCTATTCGCCCCATGTGTTCTACGTGCAGCGCGGCGGCGCCGTGTCGCCGCGCGCCTTCGCGGGCTACCTGGCGGGCGAGCTGGCGCAGCTCGCGCGGCGCTTTCCGCGCCGGGCGCTGGACGTGGAGGAATCCGCCGCCGTGGCCGGCTGGCGGCAGGCGCTGGAATGGCGCGGCCTGTCGGCGGCGGGTGGCCATGGCGCCGCCGCCGACGAACTCATCGGCACGCCGGGCGACCCCTGGAGCGTGGCCTACAGCGACGCCCCGCAGCCGCTCGCGCCCACCGCGCTGCAGCGCAGCGTGCAGGTGGTGGCCGTGGATGCGCTGGACGATGTGCCGAACGCCATCGCCGGCCACGCGTCCTTGCTGCAGACCGCCGGCATTGCGGCCACGCCGGAAGAGCTGCAGCACCTGGCTGCGCTGCTGGGCGCTGCGGGCGTCACGCGCATCGCCGCCATCGGCGCGATGAGCGTGCCCGAAGCCGGCTGGCACCACGACGGCCGTTTCAACCTGCTGGACCTGGTGCGCATGGTGGAGATCGAGCAATCCGCCGAAAGCGCGGCAGAGACTTTCGCGCCCTATGCCGACTGAGACTGCGCAACTGGCCGGCGATGCCTTTCTCGATATCGAGCAGGTCGTGTTCGCCTACCCCGGCCGCGCCCCGGTGGTGGACGGCGTGAGCTGGCGCATCGGCGCGGGCGAGGTGCATTGCCTGGTGGGCCGCAGCGGCTGCGGCAAGACCACGCTGCTGCAGCTGGCGGCGGGCCTGCTGCGCCCGCAGGCCGGCCGCGTGCGCATGCAGGGCCGGGACGTGGTGGCGCCGGGCCCGCAGCTGGGCTTCATGTTCCAGGCGCCCACGCTGCTCGAATGGCGCAGCGCCCTCGACAACGTGCTGCTGCCGGTGTCGCTGCAGCGCCGGCCTCAGGCGGCCGATGTGGCGCGCGCCCAGGCGCTGCTGGACCAGCTGGGGCTGGGCGCCCATGCGCAGCGCCACCCGCGCCAGCTCTCGGGCGGCCAGCAAAGCCGCGTGGCGCTGGCGCGCGCGCTGGTGCTGGAGCCGGCGCTGCTGCTGCTCGACGAGCCCTTCGCGGCGCTGGACGCCATCACCCGCGCCGAACTGCAGGACGACCTGCTGCGCACCAGCCGGCAGCGCGGCGCCACCGTGCTGTTCGTGACCCACGACATCACCGAGGCCGTCTATCTGGGCGACCGCATCGCCGTGCTGCGGGCCGGCCGCGTGGCGGACGACATCCGCATCGACCTGCCCGCGCCGCGCAGCCAGGCCATGCGGCACGACCTGCCCTTCAATCGCCTCTGCGCCCGCGTGCATGCGAGCCTGGACGGGGTGGGCGCATGAGCCGGCCCGGCCTGCCTTCCCCATCCGCCTGGCCCTACCGCGCCCTGGGCGCCGCGCTGCTGCTGGCGCTGCTGGGCGCGTGGGAATGGGCGGCCCGGCATTCGGGCCTCTCCGCGCTGGTGCTGCCCGCGCCCTCGGCCATCGCCGCGTCGCTGTGGCAGGGGCTGCGCACGGGCTACTTCCTGCCCCATGTGCGGGCCACGCTGGCGGCGCTGCTGCTGGGGCTGGCAGGCGGGGGGCTGGCGGGCCTGGCGATCGGCATCGCGCTGGCCGAATCGCCGCTGCTGGAGCGCGTGCTGCGGCCCTACGTGGTGGTCAGCCAGGTGGTGCCCAAGCTGGCGCTGGCGCCGCTCTTCGTGCTGTGGTTCGGCTTCGGCATTCCGTCCACCGCGCTCATCACCGGGCTGATCTGCTTCTTCCCGCTGATGGAAAACACCTTCACCGGGCTGCAGCAGGCCGATGCGCAGCGCCTGCAGCTCTTTCGCATGCTGGGCGCCACGCGCTGGCAGACGCTCGCGCGCCTCAAGCTGCCGCAGGCGCTGCCGGCCATCCTCGCGGGCCTGCGCATGGCCGTGGTGCTGGCGCTGGTGGGCGCGGTGGTGGGCGAATTCATCGGCGCGAGCCAGGGCCTGGGCGCGGTGGTGATCGCCGCGCAGGGGATGATGGACACGTCCCTGATGTTCGCGGCGCTGGTGCTCATCGCGGCCATCGGGCTGCTGCTCTACCAGGCCACGCTACTGTTGGAGCGCTGGCTGCTGCGGCCCTATGCCGATCGTTCCTGAACGTTCTTTTTCCCTTTTTCTTTTCCGACGACATGCAACGACCTGAATTCCTCTCGCGCCGCACGCTGCTGGCCGCTTCCGCCGGCCTCGCGGCCACGCGCTGGGCCGGCGCCGCCACGCCGGCCGCCGCCCCGCTGGGCAAGATCACCGTCGCAGGCTGGAGCAAGCCCATCAGCGAGATCTCCAACCTGCTGGCCGAGCCCGAGAAGGGCTTCTTCAAGGCGCGCGGCGTGGAGCTGGCCTACCTGCCCGGCGCAGGCGGCGGCGACGCGCTGCGCAACACGCTGAGCGGCCAGGGCGACGTGGCCTTCACCGACCCGGGCTCGTTCTTCATGGCGCTGGACAAGGGCGAGAAGCTCACCGCCATCTACGACATCTATCCGCAGAACGTGTTCAACGTGGTGTCGCTGCAGTCCTCGGGCATCCGCACGCCGGCCGACCTGAAGGGCAAGCGCATCGGCGTCTACAGCCTCTCCAGCGGCACGCGGCAGAACCTGCTGGTGCTGCTGCACCAGGCTGGGCTGAAGGAGTCGGACGTCACCATCGTGGTCACCGGTCTGCTCAACTTCGCGCCGCTGCTGCAGGGCCAGGTCGATGCCACGGCGGCCACCGACACGGGCCTGGCCGTGGGCCGCCGCAAGGGCCTGGGTGCGGTCAACGTGATGCAGGTGCGCGACTACCTCAACGTCTCCAGCGACCTCTTCGTGGTGCGCAGCGAGGTGCTGCCGCAGAAGAAGGCGCTGCTGCGCGCCTTCCTGCAGGGCTACCGCGACAGCGCCGCCTGGATGATGGCCAAGCCCGAAGAGGCCGCCGCGCTGGCCGTGAAGGTCGCCATCGACGGCACGCAGCGGGACGTGAACCTGGAGGTGATCCGGCTGCGCAACGCCTCGGCCCAGCCCTCGGCGCCGGGCCAGCCGCTGGGCGCGTTCAACCTCGCGTCGCTGCAGCGGGCGGCCGATGCCTACCGCGCCCTGGGCCTGGTGCAGCGTGACATCCGCGTGGCCGATGTGGTGGACGCGAGCCTGCTGCCCGCCGCATGAGCCCTCAGGCTTCCAGGAGCACGCCATGAAGTTCAAGGGCCAGGTCGTTCTGGTGACGGGCGCGAGCCGGGGCATAGGCGCGGCCATCGCGCGGGCCTTCGCGCAGGAGGGCGCCACCGTGGCGGTCAACTACCTTGCCAACCATGCGGCGGCGGAAGAGACGGTAGCGGCCTGCCGCGCCGCCGGCGGCGATGCCTGGGCCGTGCAGGCCGACGTGGGCGATGCCGAGGCGGTGCGCGCCATGGTGGATGCGGTGGTGCTGGAGGCCGGCCGCATCGACGTGGTGGTCAACAACGCCTTCCGTCCCTATGCCTTCGATGCGCGGCGCCGCGCGCTGTTCGACGGCCTGCAGTGGAGCGACTACCAGGCCCAGTTCGACGGCGCCGTGGGCGGCGCCTTCAACGTCTGCCAGGCGGTGCTGCCGCACCTGCGCCAGCGCGCGCGCGGCAGCATCGTGAATATCGCCACCAACCTGGTCGACAACCCGGTCGTGCCGTACCACGACTACACCACGGCCAAGGCCGCGCTGGTGGCCTTCAGCCGCAACCTGGCGGCCGAGCTGGGGCCGCTGGGCATCCGCGTCAATTGCGTGGCGCCGGGGCTGGTCTATCCCACGCAGGCCAGCCAGGCCACGCCCGAGGCGCTGCGCGACGCGATCACCGCCGCCACGCCCCTCAGGCGCATCGCCCGGCCCGAGGACGTGGCGGGCCCGGTGCTGTTCCTGGCGTCGGAGTGGAGCGGCTTCATGACCGGGCAGGTGCTGTTCGTCGATGGCGGGCTGGTCATGAAATGACTTGGCGCTGAAAAGGCGGCATCGGCCTACAGGGCGCGCCATGCCTGGCAGGCCGCGTTTGCGGATAGTCGGACCATGTCCGAAAAACTGCTTTTCTTCCTGCAACGGCTGGTGCGCAAGACCTGGCTGCGCTGCGCGCTCTTCGCCCTGGCGGCCTTCGCCGCCGTCATGCTGGCCGCCTGGCTGGGGCCCTACATTCCCGACGGCGTGGCGCTCCAGCTGGGCTCCGACGCGCTCGACAGCTTGCTGAACATCCTGGCCTCCAGCATGCTCACGGTGTCCATCTTCTCGGCCAGCACCATGGTGGCGGCGTTCTCGGCCGTGGCCAACAGCGCCACGCCGCGCGCATCGCAGCTGCTGATCGAGGACTCCACCGTGCAGAACACGCTGGCCGTGTTCATCGGCGCCTTCCTCTACGGCGTGGTCGCGCTGGTGGGGCTGCACGTCCACTTCTACGGCGACGGCGGGCGGCTGGTGCTGTTCGGTTTCACGCTGCTGATCCTGCTGGGCGTGGTGGTGGTGCTGCTGCGCTGGATCGACTATCTCTCGGTGCTGGGCCGGTTGGGCGAGACCATCCGGCGCCTGGAGGACGCCACCCGCAAGGCCATAGACCAGCGCCTGGCCAAGCCCTTCCTGGGCGGGCGGCGCCAGCGCCCGGGCGAGCGCGGCGCCCATGCCGTGCGCAGCGACGAGACGGGCTTCGTGCAGCACGTGGCCATGGACCTGCTGCAGGCCCGGGCCGCGGCACTGGACGGCCAACTGCACCTGCACGTGCTGCCCGGCACCTTCGTGGCGCCCGACACCGTGCTGGTCACGAGCGACCGGCCCATCGACGATGCGGCGCGCGCAGCAATCCTCAAGGCGGTGCTGATCGGCCACGGCCGCAGCTTCGACCACGACCCGCGCTACGGCTTCGTGGTGATGGGCGAGGTGGCGGCGCGGGCCATGTCGGCCTCCGTCAACGACCCCGGCACCGCGATGGACGTGATGGGCGCGGGCGTGCGCACGCTGGCCCATTGGGCGCATCGCCAGCAGGCGGCCGACCGCGAAGCCGATGCCGCCGCAGTCGAGGTCCCCGCCTGCGACCGCGTGAGCGCGCCCGCGCTGCGCGAGGCCGGCATGGTGGAGGACGTGTTCGAGCCGCTGGCGCGCTACGCGGCGGCCTCGGTGGAAGTGGGCGTGGCGCTGCAGCGCGCGCTGCATTCGGTGGGAGCCCTGCACCCCGCGCTGCGCGAGGCCGGCGAACGCCTGTCGGCCTATGCGCTGGAACGTGCCGCCCGGGCCGACCTGTGCGACAGCGACATGGCGGCGCTGCAGGCCGCTGCGCGGGCAGGGGCCGAGGGAAGATAGCGCCGGCTACTCAGAAGCCCATCGTGCGCCACGCGGCGAAGCCCGCCGCAGCCAGTGCCGCCACGGCCGCCAGGCCCAGCCACAGCCGGCCGCGCGGTTCGGCGAAGGGGTCGTCCAGCATGCGGCGCGCGTTGGGCGGCACATGGGCCGTCTGCGACAGCGAGCCGCCCAGGCGCGTGTTGATGCGCATGCGGCCGTTGATGGCCCAGCCGCTCGCATCCAGCAGCGGGCCCAGGCTGCGCTGGCGCAGCTTGAGCCAGGCGATCAGCACGCTGGGCCCCGAGATGGCGAGCATGATGCCGATGAGCGCCAGCGGAATCCACGGCCCCAGTTCGATGAACTTGCCGAAGATGCCCACCAGCACCGCGCTGATGCTGCCCAGCGCCACGCCGATGGCGGCCACCGTGCCCACGTCGGTGCGGCGCATGCCCGTGTCGCCGGGTGCCGGCTTGGCTGCGGCTGCCGCTGCGGCGGCCGAGCCCGTCAGCGGCACGGCCGCCAGGGTGCCGGCCTGGGCGCCCAGGGATTTTTCCACGCGCGAATCGCTGGCGGCGGCGCGCTTGGCGACCTGTTCCTCGATCATGCGCAGGAACTTCTTGTAGGGCGAGAAGAAGGCCTGCGCGATGCTGGTCGGGTTCTCGATGATCTTGGTGATGGTGGCATCCCAGTCGCGGCCCTGGCGGTCGTAGAAGACGCCGTTGCGGCCGGTGAAGAGGTAGTCCACGTCGCCCGCCGTGATGGCGGCCACCACGGTCATCTTCTGGGGCGCGCCCTTGTCGCCGCGCCGCGTGCAGTCGCAGTAGGCCAGGTAGGTCTTGGCCAGGCCCGCCAGCTTGGCGTGCGCGCCGGCATCGGCCACCTGCACCGTCAGGTCGCAGCTGCGCGCATCCAGGTAGAGCGTGCCGGCCTGGAAGATGGCGCCGCGCCGCTGGTAGAAGGCCGAGAACGACACGAAGTTGTTCAGCAGCTCCATCAGGTCGCGCTTGAAGCGCAGCAGCTTTTCCAGCGCCAGCGTGGCGTCGTTGTGGGCCTTCTCGGCCTCGTCCTGGTCGATGAGCGCCAGCACGCGCGGCTCGGCGTCGCCGCGCAGCACCGCGTCGAAGAGCGGCTCGCCTTCGATGGGGTCCAGCGGCGTGGCGGGCTTGGAGGCCAGCCATTGCTGGCAGGGGGCGACGGCGGCCTTCACCTGCTGCCACTGCGCTTCGGTCAGCGTGTCCACGCCTGCGCCCAGCAGCGGCGCGACGGCCCGGGCGCGCAGCGCGGCCAGCGCGTCGGCCCAGGCCGGGTTCACGCCCTCGGCCAGCGGCAGCACGCCGTGCGGCCCCACGGCGGACACGGGGGCGATGGGCAGGGCGGCGATGGCGTCGGACGACAGGGCCAGGTCGTGCCCGGCGGCCAGGGCCGCATACGACTCCTGCGTGGGATTGAGCGCCGCGGCGGCCTTGAGGTCGTAGGCGGCCAGCCGGCTGCGCGCGAAGAAGTCCTCCACCTTGGCGGCGACCCGGTTCACGGCCTGGGTCGCGGCCAGCGTGCCTTCGCCCAGCGGCAGGCCTGCGGTGGCCTGCAGGGCGGCGGCGTGCCAGGCGCGCAGCTTCGCCACGTCGGCGAAGAAGGCCTCGGCCAGCTTGCGGTTCACGCCGTCGGGCTGATCGTCCACGGCGGGCGCGCTGCCCTGCGTCTGCATGATCCAGCGCAGCGTCTGGGCGGCCAGGGCGTCGTCCTGCGCGGCTTCGGGGCTGACCACGCCGTCGCCGTTGAAGCGCTGCGCGCCCAGCTGCCCGCTGCGCCCCAGCACCTCGGCCAGCGTGATCGCATCGGCCTCCGGCCGGTCCGCCAGCGCCAGGATGCGCTGCGCCTGGGCCCGCAGTGCGTCGGCTTCGGCGCTGCCGGCGGCCAGGGCCGAGAGGGGCAGGGCGTCGCCGGGGCGGGCGAGTTCCTCGGGGTCGGCCAGCAGGCTGCAGGCCCAGGCGCAGGCCGCCAGCAGCTCGGGCGGGCGGATGCGGCCGTCATGGTCGGTGTCGATCAGGTCGAGCGTGCGGCTGTCGAATTCGATGCCGCGCGTGGGGCAGGCCAGCGCCACCCAGAGCTTCTGGTCGAGTTCGGGCAGATGGGCGATGTCCTGCCCGCTGCGGATGATGACCTGGTCCACGCCGCCGGCGCGGAAGAACTGCCAGCGGTAGGAGGCGTCGGAGGACGGGGAAGCGTGGGGCGGATTCTGCGGAGAGGCTTGCACGGTGGGATCGGAGGTCGCGTTCGTCGGGCCGAACGGACGGAGCAGTGGGAGGTACGCCACATTGTCGAGCGGCTGCGCGGCGCGGCTGTAGGGCGATGGCGCATCTGCCGCACCCGGCGGGTGGCGTCAGCCCACGGCTTCGTTGCAGGCCCATGACCGCATGCTGGCGCGAAGGTGATTGTGCAGGCCGCGGCGGCTTCGCTAAAGTGCCGGCCATGTCTTCCTACTCGCGTTCGCTGCCCCTGTCGGGTGCCACCAATTTCCGTGACCTGGGCGGCTATGCCGGGCAGGACGGCCGGCCCGTGCGCTGGCGCCGGCTGTTCCGCTCCGACCACCTGGCTTCGCTCACCGTGCAGGATGCCGAGCTGCTGGCCCCGCTGCGCCTGGCTCGCGTGATCGACTTCCGCGGCGCGGCCGAGAGCGCCTCGCTGGCCTACGTGATGCCCGGCGTGGCCTACCACGCGCTGCCGATCGAGCCCACTGTGGTGCAGCGCGCCAAGGACATGGCGCTGGCCGGCCAGCAGCTCACGCCGGCCATCGCCGTCACGCTGATGCAGGACACCTACCGTGCCTTCGTCTCCGACAACGCCGCGCAGTTCGCCGCGCTGTTCGAGCACCTGCTGCAAAGCGACGCGCCGCTGGTCTTCCACTGCACCGCGGGCAAGGACCGCACCGGCTTCGCGGCGGCGCTCATCCTGCTGGCGCTGGGCGTGCCGCGCGACGTGGTGATGCAGGACTACCTGCTGACCAACGGCCTCTACCAGCCGCCGGGCCACTTCCTGCGTTCGGCCCCTGCCGAGGTGATGAACGTGCTCTGGCGCGTGCAGGAAGACTTCCTGCACGCCGCGCTGGACGTGGTGGAGCGCGACCACGGCGGGCTGGACCGCTATCTGGAAAACCGCCTGGGCGTGGGCCCTGCCGAGCGCGCGCGGCTGGCGCAGATGTACCTGGACGCGCCGGGCGGCTGAGTCCGGCCCGCGCGACGCACCATGAAAAAAGCCGGCTCAGCGAGCCGGCTTTTTGCTTTGCCTGGGGGCGATCGGGCTGGATCAGACCGTGGCGTCCTTGAGCTTCTTCAGCGCGCGGGTCTTGATCTTGACCGATGCGGGCTTGGCGGGGAACCAGCGCTCTTCACCCGTGAACGGGTCCTTGCCGAAGCGCTTCTTCTTGGCGGGCACTTGCTGCAGGCCGATCTTCATCAGGCCGGGCAGCGTGAATTCGCCGGAGCCCTTCTTGTGGACGGAGCCCAGGATGGCGCCTTCGAGCGCGGCCAGCACGGCCTTGACGGCCTTGGGCTCCACGCCCGACTGCGTGGCCAGGTGGGCCACCAGCGTGGTCTTGTTGAACACGTCCTTCACGGGCTTGAGCGCGGCGGGCGCGGCCTTGGCTGCGGCGGGCGCAGCGGTCTTCTTGGCCGGAGCGGCTGCGGCCTTCTTGGCGGCTGCGGCCGGAGCGGCTGCCGTCACCTTCTTGGCAGCTGCGGGAGCGGCGGCCTTCTTGGTGGTGGCGGTGGTGGCCTTGGTGGCCGGGGCGGTGGTTTTCTTTGCAGTTGCCATGATGTCGGTGTATCTCTTGTTGGGTGAAAGCGAGCAGAACATTTCCAGCAGGGCTGGTCGGCGGATTCTAGGGCGTTTGCTCGGCGTGGTGCGGCCTGCAGGGGCGAAACGCGGCGCCAGCCCGCATGGATCAAGGCTTTTGGCTTGCGCGGCGCCATCGGCGGGCGCAACGGTGCGGCGGGTTTGGTGGGCTGGCGCCTTCGCGTTAAGCTGCATCCACACTGCACGCCGCCGTCGCAGTGCCGACCAACACCGAGACAAACCGCATTGCGAAGGACTGCCATGAGCGACAACTCCCCCTTCGGCTTCGGCCGCTTCGTACCGGGCTTCGACTTCCTGCAGAACCTGGCCAAGAATTCCGCTGCCGGCATGCCCGCCATGCCGTCCATGCCCGGCATGCCGAGCTGGGTGGCGCCCACCGTCAACGAGGAAGAGCTGGAAAAGCGCATCGAGGAACTCAAGGCCGTGCAGTTCTGGCTGGACCAGAACTCCCGCGCGCTCACCGCCACCGTGCAGGCGCTGGAGGTGCAGAAGATGACCCTGGCCACGCTCAAGGGCATGAACGTGGCCATGGGCGACCTGGCCGCCGCCTTCACGCCCAAGCCGGCGGCGGCCGAGGCGCCGGCCGCGGCGCCTGCCCCCTCCCATTCCGCTCCGGCCCCGGCGCCCGCGCAGCCGCCCGAATCCGATGCGGCGCCTGGCGCGGACGGGCCCGCTGCCGCCCCTGCCGATGACGGCAGCAGCGACAGCGGCAGCGCGCCCGGCGTGGTCGATCCCATGCAGTGGTGGACCGCCCTGGGCACGCAGTTCCAGCAGATCGCGGCGAACGCGCTCAAGGACGTGGCGCAGCACCAGGGCGCTTTCGACGCCACCCGCGACATGGCGACCGAGGCCGTGAAGACCGCCACCGGCATGGCCTCGCACCTGGCCGCTCAAGGCGTGCAGGGCATGCAGGAAGCCACGCGCCGGGCGGCCGGCGCAGGCGCTCCGGCCGCGGACCCGGCCCGCAAGCCGGCAGCCAGGAAGCCCGCCGCAAAATCCGCCGCCAAATCCACCGGCTCCAAGGCAGCGCCCGCGGCCAAGGCGCCCGTCAAGGCCCCGGCCCGCAAGGCCGCCGCCAAGTCCGCGCCCGCCCCGGCGCCTGCCGGGCGCACGCGTCCGCGCAGCGCGCGCTGAGAGCGAACATTGCCGACCCTACAGACCGCCGCCTTCTCCCTCCCCGTTCTTCCATGCCCCTCTTTCCCCAAGGACACGCCACCCACCCGCAATGGCACATGGCCGCCGCGCTGGTGCTGGCGCAGCTGCGCGCGCAGATGGCCTTGCCGCAGTACGCATCCGCGCCCACGCTGGGGCTGCTCTACATCACCGACCACTACGCGCATGCCGCGGCCGAGCTGCTCGATTTCCTGGCGGGTGAACTGCCCGAGGTGACCGACTGGAGCGGCGCCGTGGGCGTGGGCGTCGCCGCCGGCAATGCCGAGTACTTCGACGAGCCGGGGCTGTCGGTCATGCTGCTGGACCTGCCGGCCGACCAGTACCGCGTCTTCTCCGGCGTGGCCCCGCTCGCGCGCAGCGGCGCCGCGGCCGGCGGCTTCGCCGCGCACACCGCGCTGGTCCATGCCGACGGCGGAACGCCCGAGCTGGCGGAGCTGATCGCCGAGGTGGCCGACCGTACCGCCACCGGCTATCTCTTCGGCGGCCTGGTGGCCAGCCGTGCGCAGAGCGTGCAGTTCGCCGTGGCCGGCAACGGCAACATCGCGGGCCAGGGCGCGGCCGGCGGCGTGTTCGACGGCGGCCTCTCGGGCGTGGCCTTCGGCGCGGGCGTGCCGCTGCTCTCGCGCGTCACCCAGGGCTGCCAGCCCGTGGGCCCGCTGATGACCATCACGGCCGCGCAGGACAACGTGGTGCTGGAGCTGGATCACCGGCCCGCGCTCGACGTGCTGCTGGAAACCCTGGGCATCTCGCTCGACGGCGACCCGCAGCCCGCGCTGCAGAAGGTGCGCGCCACGCTGGCCGGCCTGGTGGACGCCGGCGCGCAGCCGCAGGGCCGCACCGGCCACTTCGGCACCGACGTGCGCGTGCGCCACATCGTGGGGCTGGACGCCGCGCGGCGCGGCGTGGCCCTGGCCGACCGGGTGGAGTCGGGCATGCGCCTGGCCTTCTGCCAGCGCAACGTGGCGGCCGCGCGCGCGGACCTGATGCGCATCTGCGCCGAGATCCGAGAGGAACTGGCGCCCGAGACCTATGACGAGAACGCGCTCGCCCGCGCCCTGGCCGGCGCCGAGGCTCCGGCCGAAGCGCCGCAGCGGCAGATCCTGGGGGCCATCTACGTGAGCTGCTCCGGCCGGGGCGGGCCGCACTTCGGCGGGCCCAGCGCCGAACTGCAGATCGTGCGCCACGCGCTGGGCGACGTGCCCCTGGCAGGCTTCTTCGCCGCCGGCGAGATCGCGCACGACCGGCTCTATGGCTACACCGGCGTGCTGACGGTGTTCATCGGCGGTGGCTGAGGAGCGGCGCGGCCTTCACTTCAGGCCGGCTGCAGGCGCGGCGCGGATGCCGCGGCCAGGCCGGTGAACGCGAAGTCCAGTTCCGGTGCCAGCCCGCTCACGATGCGCGCGATCGACTTGCCCGAGCCGCAGGCGTGCGTCCAGCCCAGCGTGCCGTGACCGGTGTTGAGGAACAGATTGGGCAATTTCGTGCGGCCGATCAGCGGCACGTTGCTGGGCGTGGCCGGGCGCAGGCCGGACCAGAACTGCGCGTTCTCCGTATCGCCCGCGCCGGGAAAGAGCTGTTCCACGCGCTGCACGATGGCATCGCAGCGGACCCGGTTCAGCTCGCGCCCGTAGCCATTGAGCTCGGCCGTGCCGGCGATGCGCATCACGTCGCGCGCGGGTTGCCCGTCCTGCGCGGGTCGGGTGTAGCGCGAGAAGACCAGCTTGTGCTCGTCGTCCGTCAGGCTCGTCGTGTAGGCGGCCGAGGCATCGCGCACGGGCAGCGTCACCGAATAGCCCTTGGCCGGATAGATCGGCAGGCGCAGGCCCAGCGGCTCGGCCAGCAGCGGGCTGAACGAGCCCATGGCCAGCACGTAGGCGTCGCCGCGCACGCGCTCGAACCGGCCCTCGGCATTGGTGACTTCCACATGGTCGATCGCGCCGCCCGCCGTGCGCAGCGCGGTGATGTGGCAGCCCAGGCGGAACTGCACGCCGGCCGCTTCGGCCAGCCGGGCCAGCTCGCGGGTGAAGAGGTTGGCATCGCCCGACTCGTCGGCGTCGGTGTAGGTGGCGCCGGCCAGCTGCGGGCGGATCGAGGCCAGGGCGGGCTCGATGCGCACGGCCTCGTCGGCGCTCACCACGCGGCGGTCGCAGCCCAGTGCGCGCATCTGCTCGGCCGGTGCCAGCGCGGCGTCGAATTCCTTGGCACTGGTGTAGAAGTGCAGGATGCCCTGCGTGCGCTGGTCGTAGCGGATGCCGGTCTCCCTGCGCAGCTGCTGCAGCGTGTCGCGGCTGTAGGTGCCCAGCGCGACGATCTGCTCGATGTTGCGGCGCGTGCGTGCCGGCGTGCATTCGCGCAGGAACTGCAGGCCCCAGAGCCATTGCCGCATGTCGGCACGCAGTCGGAACAGCAGGGGCGCATCTTCGCGGCCCAGCCACTGCAGCAGCTTGAGCGGCGCGCCGGGATTGGCCCAGGGCTCGGCATGGCTCACCGAGATCTGCCCGCCGTTGGCGAAGCTGGTTTCCGCGCCGGGCGTGGCCTGGCGGTCGATCACGGTCACTTCGTGGCCGAGCTGCTGGAGGAAATAGGCGGAGGTGGTGCCGAGCAGGCCGGCACCGAGAACGATCACGCGCATCTTCGAACCTTTTGAAGGTGAAGCGCCGGGCGCGCGCACGCTCGCATGCAGCTATGGATTCGATAGCGTGCAGCAGGCGCACATGGCCCGGCTGCCGCTCCCCCTGTCCTCGGTACCTGAGAGATTCACCCCGGCCGGCACGGCGCAGGGCTTGCTCCTTCGGTGCGCCACGGATACGGGCTCGCCTGCCACCGGTCCATGTTCTCGGGATCCGGCGGAAAGGCAAACCCGTATGGCGCGCGGCGGCTCTCCAGACGGCGTTTGATGGTGTGCAGTACGGAACCTGAGCGTGTATGGGAGTTTGCGCCTTCGGTGGAACGCCCGCGGTGCGGGCCGTTCGCTCTCCTGCGGCGCGGATCGTAGCAGCGAAACCGTGCCCGGCAAAGCACCCGGCGTGGCGCCGCCGCGGAGGCCGTCAATAGCGGCGCGGGTCGTCCGGCCGGCGGTCATGCCGGTCGGGCACGCCGTCGCCATCGCGGTCCCAGCCCCCGCGCTGCATCATCCAGCGGTCGCCGTGCCGCTGCCAGTGCGGCTGGCGGTAGGCGTATCCCGGGCGGGCCTGCAGCCAGCGGCCCGGCACCCAGGCGTAGCGGTGGCCGCGCCATTCCCAGTGGCCGGCCTCCCACACCATTCCGCGGCGCGGGCGGGGCGCTACCTCGTAGCGGGGCGGCGGAGGGGCATAGTACTGCGCCGGCACCAGCACGGGCGCGCCGGCCTGGATGACGACGGTGGCGCTGGTCGCTGCCTGGGCGCTGCCGATCGCGGCGAGCGACAGCAGGGCGGCGGTGGCTGCGGCACGGGCGAAGGGGCGGGGGGACATGGACATGGAAGCTCTCCTGTGGGGCACGAGGTCGATGGCTGCATCGTGCTGCGGCCATGTCAACGCGCCGCCTGCTTGATTGGCGCGCGGGAAAAGCCTTGTCACCAAGTGTTCCCGGCCTCCGACCCTGGTGCAGCATGGATCGACGAGGCGGCCGGTAGTCGCAGATCAAGCGCTGCCAGCCATGGATTCAGTCGCGGCGCGCAGGGCGGTGCAGGGCCGTCGCGGCCGTTCAGCGCCGCATGCCGGCGAAGGCCTCGAACTCCCAGCTGCGCATGGCCAGCAGCACGGTGTAGCCCTCGCGTTCGCTGTCGGCCATGCGCTGGTCGGCCAGGTGCTGCTGCGCGAAGTCCTGCGCCACGCGCTGCATGCGCTCCCAGAAGGCGGGGGCCAGGCTGCGGCTGATGGCGCCGTGCACCAGCAGCACGCCTTCGCCCGGGCCGTCGAAGCCGCCCGCGAAATAGTCCAGCAGCGCGTGGTCGCGGAAGTAGTGCATCACCGGGCCGTGCGGCCGCCAGCGGAAGGTCTTGGCGAGCTTGAGGCGGTAGCGGTTGAGCGGGCGCAGCTCGATGATGCCGAGGCGGTCGAGCTGGGCGAGGTACTTGACGCCCTCGGCTTCGGAAAGCCGGTAGGTGGCGGTGATCTGCTCCGGCGTCCACTGGCTGAGCACGCAGATGGCCATCAGCAGCAGCTTCTTGTCGGCCACCACGGCCTGCTCCTGCGCGTGACTCAGTTCCTTGAGCAGCGGCTGACTGTCGGCCACGCGGCGCGCCAGGTCGGCGAAGTCCAGCCGGAGCACCCGGCAGATGGCGTCGATGCGCGACAGCGGCATGTCGCCCCGGGCCAGCATGCGCTTGACGCTGGACTCCGCCATGCCCAGCGCGCGGGCCAGGTCGGCGTAGGTCATCTGCGCGGACTTCAGCTCTCGCTTCAGGGCCAGGACGAGATCGGCAGTGGTGCTCATGAGTATCGATTATGGATACCCGTTGTCCAAAAGAAATGGACTGGATGCGTTTTCGGGTACTTTTCGCACCGGGGCGGCGGAGACTGCGCGGCATTCACCACCACCGATGGAGCCGCCGACCATGTCCCTTCCCCCGTCTTTCCGCCGCCTGCCGCAGGAGCTGCCCCGTGCCGAGGCGGCGCTGTACGCCGCCCTCGCGCTGCTCTGCCTCCTGGCCGCCACCGGCCCGCATCTGGCGCAGCCGGCGCACTACCACGCCTTTGCCGACCAGCGCACCCTGTGGGGCACGCCGCATGCGCTGGATGTGTGGAGCAATCTGCCCTTCGCACTGGCCGGGTTGGCCGGGCTGTGGGCGCTGCGCCAATGGCTGCCGCGCACGGGCGGCGCGCAGGCGTGGTGCCGCGCGACGGCTGCCTGCTGCGGGCTGTTCTTCACCGGCCTGTTGCTGACGGCGGCGGGTTCGGCCGCCTACCACTGGCATCCCGAGGACGGCACGCTGCTCTGGGACCGGGCTGGCATGCTGGTGGCGTTCGCCGGCGTGCTGGGGCTGGCGGCGGCCGGGCGCATCGGCGCTCGGGCCGCGTGGGTGACGGCCGGGGTGGTTCTGGCTGGCGGCTCGTGGGCGCTCCGGGCCTGGAGCGCCCACGGCCAGCTGCTGCCCTGGGCCGTGCTGCAGGGGGGCGGCATGCTGCTGATCGCGGCGCTGGCCTTTCGGCCTACGCAGCCGGGCCGGCTGGCCGTGCCGCTGGCGGCGCTCATCGGCTGGTACGCCCTGGCGAAGGCGTTCGAGTTCGGCGACCACGCCGTGTGGGATGCGACCGGCGGCAGGGCCGCAGGCCACAGCCTCAAACATCTGGCCGCAGCGCTGGCGGCCTGGCCGGTGATCGCCGCCCTGCGCCGGCAAGGCGTTGGCGACGCCCGATGCACAATGGCCGCCGCTGTAACCCCCACCACCCCCAACGTTGTCGCACAGGAGCATGGCATGAGCCACGAGCAGGCCCGCAGGGAGGCCACCGCCCATCACGTCGATTCCGCCGCCGGGGCCGCGGGGGCCGATGCGCACCCCAACCAGTTCGCGCTGCTGCGCCAGAAGCGCTTCGCGCCCTTCTTCTGGACGCAGTTCGCCGGGGCGGCCAACGACAACCTGTTCAAGTTCGCCTTCACGGTGATGGTGACCTACCAGCTCGGCGTGGCGTGGATGCCGCCCAGCCTGGCGGGGCTGGTCATCGGCGCGCTTTTCATCCTGCCCTTCCTGCTGTTCTCGGCCACTGCCGGGCAGCTGACCGACAAGCTGGAGAAGACGCGCCTGATCCGCTTCGTGAAGAACCTGGAGATCGCCATCATGCTGGCGGCGGCCGCCGGCTTCGTGCTGGCCCTGCCGGCACTGCTGCTGGGCTGCGTGTTCCTCATGGGCGTGCATTCCACGCTGTTCGGGCCGGTCAAGTTCGCCCTGCTGCCGCAGGTGCTGCACGAGCGCGAGCTGACCGGCGGCAACGGCATGGTGGAGATGGGCACCTTCGTGGCCATCCTGCTGGGCAACGTGGTGGGCGGGCTGCTGGTGGCGCTGCCGGACATCGGCCACGGCGCCGTGGCGCTGGCCTGCGTGGCGCTGGCGCTGGCCGGGCGGCTGGCGGCGCAGGGCATTCCGCCCGCGCCGGCCACCGATCCGGGGCTGGTGGTGAACTGGAACCCGTTCAGCGAGACCTGGCGCAACCTGCGGCTGGCGTACGGCAATCCGGTGGTGTTCCGCTCGCTGCTGGGCATCAGCTGGATGTGGTTCTTCGGCGCGGTGTTCCTCTCGCAGTTCCCCAGCTTCGCCAAGGAGGTGCTGCACGGCGACGAGCGCGTGGCCTCGTTGCTGCTGGTGGTGTTCTCCATCGGCATCGGCGCGGGCGCGCTGCTGTGCGAGGTGCTCTCGCGCCGGCAGGTCGAGATCGGCCTGGTGCCGCTGGGCGCCATCGGCATGAGCGTGTTCGCCATCGACCTGTACTTCGCCTCGCGCGGCCTGCCGCCCGCGCCGGTGATGGGGCTGGGCGCCTTCCTGGCGCAGCCCGCGCACTGGCGCGTGATGGCCGACCTGGCGCTGCTGTCGCTGTTCGCGGGGCTCTACAGCGTGCCCATGTACGCGCTGATCCAGCTGCGCAGCCAGCCCACGCACCGCGCGCGCATCATCGCGGCCAACAACATCCTCAACGCGCTGTTCATGATCGCCAGTTCGCTCATCGCGGGCGCGCTGCTGGGCGCGGGCTTCACGGTGCCGCAGATCTTCCTTTTCACCGGCATCGCCAACGCCGTGGTCGCGCTCTACATCTTCCTCATCGTGCCGGAATACCTGCTGCGCTGCCTGGCCTGGGTGCTGTCGCGCTGCATCTACCGCTTCCGCGTGGCGGGCGACGAGCACATTCCCGTGCAGGGCGCGGCCGTGCTGGCCTGCAACCACGTGAGCTTCGTCGATGCGGTGCTGCTGATGGCCGCCAGCCCCCGGCCCATCGTGTTCATGATGGACCACCGCATCTTCCGCGTGCCGGTGCTGGGCGCCGTCTTCCGGCTGGCGCGCGCCATTCCGGTGGCGCCGCAGAAGGAGGACCCGGCCGTCTACGAAGCGGCCTTCGAACGCGCCGCCCAGGTGCTGCGCGAAGGCGATCTGTTGGGCATCTTTCCCGAGGGAGGCATCACGCGCGACGGCACGCTGCAGCCCTTCAAGGGCGGCATCGCCAAGATCGTCGAACGAGCGCGCGCCGACGGCCTGGAGCCGCCCGTCATCCCGATGGCGCTCACCCATCTGTGGGGTTCGTTCTTCAGCCGGGTGGAGCAGGGCGATGCCATGGTGCGGCCCTTCCGGCGCGGCATGTTCAACCGCGTGGGGCTGAACGTGGGCCCGCCCATGGAGGCCGCCGCCATCACGCCCGAGGCCTTGCGCGGGCGGGTGGCGCAGTTGCTGGAACGGGGCTGACGCAGCGGCCGGCCGGACGGGCTGCCGGTCACCGCCTCTCCGATTCGCCCGCTCAAAGGGCCAGCGGCAGTTCCGTGGTGGACAGCACGCTGCGTATCGTCATGAAGGAACGGATCTGCCGCACGCCCGGCAGGTAGAGCAGCTGCTCGGCATGCAGGCGGTTGAAGCTCTCGCTGTCCTGCGTGCGCACCAGCATGAAGTAGTCGAATTCGCCCGTGACCACGTGGCATTCCATGCAGCCCGAGATCTTCGCAGCGGCCTTCTCGAAGGCGGCGAAGGATTCGGGCGTGGAGCGGTCCAGCACCACGCCGATCAGCACCAGCATGCCCGCGCCCACCGCCCGCGGGTTCAGCAGCGCGACGATGCCGTCGATCAGGCCCAGGCGCTTGAGCCGCTCCACGCGCCGCAGGCAGGCCGGCGCGCTCAGATGCACCCTGGCTGCCAGCGCCACGTTGGAGATGGACGCATCGCGCTGCAGCGCGCGCAGGATGGCCTTGTCCGTGCGGTCCAGTTCGCTGGTGCGGTCCGGGGCCTTCCCGCCATTCGGGATTCTTGCTTTTGTTGCGCACATGGTGGTTTACAGGAAATAGAGATGCGTGGTTGGGCTGATATCGAGGTTTTCGTGAGGTGACAAGCCTTTGATTCGCATCCCTGTTGCAGAGGCATTTTCATACCATTTCGATCAACGGAGGAAGCCGCCGCGCTCGCTTCCGTCCACCCGCTCATCCACCGCTTCGCACATGCCGGAAGGCCTCCCATGAACCTGCAGAAATTCGAACGCTATCCCCTCACCTTCGGCCCCACGCCCATCCAGCCGCTCAAGCGCCTGTCGGCCCACCTGGGCGGCAAGGTGGAGCTCTACGCCAAGCGCGAGGACTGCAATTCGGGCCTGGCCTTCGGCGGCAACAAGACCCGCAAGATGGAATACCTCATCCCCGAGGCGATCGCGGGCGGCTACGACACGCTGGTGTCCATCGGCGGCATCCAGTCCAACCAGACGCGCCAGGTGGCGGCCGTCGCCGCGCACCTGGGCATGAAGTGCGTGCTGGTGCAGGAGAACTGGGTCAACTACTCCGACGCCGTCTATGACCGTGTGGGCAACATCGAGATGAGCCGCATCATGGGTGCGGAAGTGCGCCTCGATGCCGCGGGCTTCGACATCGGCATCCGCCCCAGCTGGGAGCAGGCCATGGAAGACGTGAAGCAGGCCGGCGGCAAGCCCTTCCCGATTCCGGCGGGCTGCTCCGAGCATCCCTACGGCGGCCTGGGCTTCGTCGGCTTCGCAGAGGAAGTGCGCCAGCAGGAAGCGGAGCTGGGCTTCCGGTTCGACTACATCGTGGTCTGCTCGGTCACCGGCAGCACGCATGCCGGCATGGCCGTGGGCTTCGCGGCCGATGGCCGGGCGGACCGGGTGATCGGCATCGACGCCTCGGCCAAGCCCGCCCAGACCCGCGCCCAGATACTGCGCATCGCCCAGAACACCGCCAAGCTGGTGGAGCTGGGCCGCGACATCACCGACGCCGACATCGTGCTGGACGAGCGTTTCGGCGGCCCCGAATACGGCCTGCCCAACGACGGCACGCTGGAGGCCATCCGCCTGTGCGCCCGCATGGAAGGCATGCTGACCGACCCCGTCTATGAAGGGAAATCCATGCACGGCATGATCGAGAAGGTGCGCCTGGGCGAATTCCCAGAGGGCTCCAAGGTGCTCTACGCCCACCTGGGCGGCGTGCCGGCGCTGAACGCCTACAGCTTCCTTTTCCGCAACGGCTGAGACGGCGGACCCCGGGGCGTGGGAGCTGCATGCTCCCTCGTTCCGTTGTCGCCCCGGGGCTGCGCGCGGCGGCCAGATGATGGTGTTGATCGGCTTTTCCTTCCTGTCTCTAGGAGCTTTGCCATGGTGACGACGACCCTCTCGAACAGTCCCTCGCGCCGGCGCGCCTGCGCCAGCCTGCTGCTGGGGGCGCTGGCCGCCGCCGCCGGCGCATGGCAGCCGGCCCGGGCCGAAGGCTATCCGGCCAGGCCGGTGCAGCTGGTGGTGCCGTTTCCACCCGGCGGCGCGGTGGACATCACCGGCCGGCTGATCGCCAAGCCCATGGGAGATCGGCTGGGCCAGCCGATGGTGGTCGAGAACAAAGGCGGGGCGGGCACCATCGTGGGCGCCACTTTCGTCGCCAATTCGCCGGCTGACGGCTATACGCTGCTCATCAGTTCAGGCTCCACCTTCACCATCAACCCGGCGATCAACGGCAAGCTGCCCTACGACCCGGTCAAGAGCTTCGAGCCCATCGGCATGGTGGCGCGGGTGCCGCTGGTGCTGCTGGCCAACCGTGACGTGCCGGTCAGCAATCTGCGCCAGCTGATCGCCGCCGTGAAGGCAGAGCCCGGCAAATACGTCTATGGCTCCTTCGGCAGCGGCACCACCGGGCACTTCGCCGGAGAGCTGATGTGGGAGGCCCTGGGCATCAAGCTGATGCACGTGCCCTACCGGGGCAGCGCGCCCGCCATGAGCGACCTGATCGGCGGGCAGATCCCCTTCACGGTGGACACCGTGGCCGCCGCGATGCCGCAGATCCGCAGCGGCAAGATCAAGGCCATCGCGGTGACCGGCGCCAAGCGGGCGCAGCAGCTGCCGGACGTGCCCACCGTGGCCGAAAGCGGCTTTCCCGGCTTCGCCTCCGACTCCTGGCTGGCCGTGGTGGCGCCGCATGGCCTGCCTGCCGACGCCCGGGCCAGGCTGCAGAAGGCGCTCGCCGATGCGATGGCGGACGGCGAGGTCCGCTCCAGGTTGCTGGCCAACGGCCTGGAGCCGGCCTACGAGCCGGCCAGCGCCGTGTCGGCCCGCATCGCCGACGAACTGCCGCGCATGCGCGCCATCGCTGCGCGCGCCGGCATCAAGGCCGACTGAAGCCCTTCCCTTCGGCGAAACAGGTCACACGATCCCAGGCCGGGTTGCACCCGGCCTTTTGCATTCATGGATGCCCCTTCACATTGGTTGCAAATTGTTGCTTTTTGATTTCCTGATGTAAAAATCATTTTTGATTGATTTCATCAATGGCACATGCACTTGACCAATACGGGGAAAACATCCGCATGAACGCATTACGCAATCTCAAAGTGGGCACCATGCTCGGAGCCGGATTCAGCATCGTCATCTTCCTGGGCGTGCTGATCGCCCTGGTCGGCAACCTGAGGCTGAACGCGCTCAGCGCCAGCATCGATTCCCTGAGCCGGGTGCGCATAGCGGAGGTGCTGAAGGCCCAGGAGCTCAAGGACAACGTCAACCTCATCGCGCGCGTGATCCGCAACATCGTCATCCTGCGCGACGCCAGCGCCATCGGCGGGGAAAAAAAGCGCATCCAGGAAGCGGTGGCCAAGAATTCGCAGCTCTTCAAGGAACTGCAGGAAGGCGCGAGCTCGGACGAGGGCCGCCGTCTGCTGCAGGAGGTGCTGCAGGCGCGCATGGCCTACAACGCCGCCGTGAGCCGGACCGCGGACCTGTCCCAGGCCGGCGACAGCGCCGCCGCTCAGGATCTGCTGTTCAAGGACGTGCGCAGCCTGCAGGACGTCTTCTTCGCCGCGCTGGACAACTTCGTCGCCTATCAGAAGCGCCAGATGCTGGCACTGAGCGAGCAGGCCGAACAGCAGGCCGGCACCGCCGCCACGCAGATGGCCCTGCTGGCCCTGGCCGCCGCCCTGCTCGGCGGCCTGCTGGCCTGGGCCATCACGCGCCGCGTCAAGGGCCTGCTGGGCGGCGAGCCGGCCGAGGCCGCCCGCATCGCCCAGGAAGTGGCCGGCGGCAACCTGGCCGTGGCCGTCGAAGTGCGCCCCGGCGACACCGCCAGCGTCATGGCCGCCATGGCCGCCATGCGCGCCAGCCTCTCGCGCATGGTTTCCGAAGTGCGCCAGTCCAGCGAATCCATCGCCACCGGCGCCTCGCAGATCGCCACCGGCAATGCCGACCTGAGCCAGCGCACCGAAGAGCAGGCCAGCAATCTGGAAGAAACCGCCGCCTCGATGGAGGAGATGAATTCCACCGTCAAGCAGAACGCCGACACCGTGCGCACGGCCGCGCAGCTGGCCTCCTCGGCCAGCAGCACGGCCGCGCGCGGCGGCGAGGTGGTGCAAAGCGTGGTCCGCACCATGGACGAGATCACGGCCAGCTCGCGCAAGATCGCAGACATCATCGGCGTGATCGACGGCATCGCCTTCCAGACCAACATCCTGGCGCTGAACGCCGCCGTGGAAGCGGCCCGTGCCGGTGAACAAGGGCGCGGCTTCGCCGTGGTGGCCGGCGAAGTGCGCAGCCTGGCGCAGCGCTCGGCGCAGGCGGCCAAGGAGATCAAGGACCTGATCGGCGAGAGCGTCTCGCGGGTGGACACGGGCGCGCAGCTGGTGGGCCAGGCCGGTGGCACCATGGGCGAGATCGTGGACCAGGCGCGGCGGGTGGCGGACCTGATCGGGGAGATCGGCGCGGCCACGCGGGAGCAGGAGCAGGGCATCTCGCAGGTGGGCGATGCGGTCAACCAGCTGGACCAGGTGACGCAGCAGAACGCGGCGCTGGTGGAGGAATCGGCAGCGGCGGCGGCCAGCCTGAACGCGCAGGCCGCGCGGCTGGTGCAGCTGGTGAGCGCGTTCCGGGTGGATGCTTCCAGCCTGGTCCAGCCGCA
>CAJYHL010000063.1 GCA_913774625.1 uncultured Acidovorax sp. | reverse complement strand
GTGCCCATAGGCCGGCCCATCAGCGACACCCAGGCCCACATCCTGGACGCCGACCTGAACCCCGTGCCCCAGGGCGTGGCAGGCGAGCTCTACATCGGCGGCGTCAGCTTGGCGCGGGGCTACCTGCACCAGCCGGGCCTGACGGCCGAGCGCTTCGTGGCCAGCCCGTTCGGAGGGGGCGAGCGGCTCTACCGCACGGGCGACCTTGTGCGCTGGAATGCCGAGGGGCAGATCGACTACCTGGGCCGGCTGGACCACCAGGTGAAGATCCGGGGCCTGCGCATCGAGCTGGGAGAGGTGGAGGCGCAGCTGCTGGACCTGCCCGAGGTGCGCCAGGCCGTCGCCCTGGCCGACGAAAGCCCGGCCGGCATGCGCCTGCTGGCCTATGTGGCGCTGCAGCCCGGCGAGCAGCTGGACGCCGCCGCGCTGCGCCAGCGGCTGGCGCGCAGGCTGCCCGACTACATGCTTCCATCGGCCGTGCGGGTCATGGATGCGTTGCCGCTCAACGCCAACGGCAAGGTGGACCGCAAGGCCTTGCCCGCTGTCCCGCTGGAGGGCGGCAGCGGCGAAGCGCCGCAAGGCGAGCTGGAATCCGCCCTGGCCGCTGCCTGGGCCGACGCCCTGGCGCTGCCCCGTGTGGGCCGGCACGACGACTTCTTCGAGCTGGGCGGCCATTCGCTGCTGGCGCTGCGCCTGCTGGAGCGCGTGCGCGCGCTGGGCTATGCGCCGCCGGTGCGCCTGCTGTTCCAGCACCCCACGGTGGCGGCCTTCGCGCAGGCGCTGGGAGAAGCAGAGGCAGATGCCGCCCCCGGCGGCTCGCCGGCACCCGCCGCCGAAGCGGCCCCGCTGGTGCAGCTCGATGCCGCGCAGCGCGCGTGCATCGAAGCCTGCGTGCCCGGCGGCGCGGCCAACATCGCCGACATTTACCCGCTCTCGCCGCTGCAGGAAGGCATGCTGTTCCATCACCGGCTGCAGGCCGAGGGCGACCCCTACATCACGCCGCTGGCCCTGGCCTTCGACAGCCGCGAGCGGCTGGAGCGCTTCGTCGCCACGTTCGATCGGCTGATCGCGCGCCACGACGCGCTGCGCACCGCCGTGCTGTGGGAGGGCCTGACAGGGCCCGTGCAGGTGGTCGTGCGCGCAGCGCGCCTGCCGCTGCAATGGCTGCCGATGGAGCAGCCGGGAGCCGACGTGGCGGCGGCGCTGGCCGCGCACGTCCACCCCTCGCGCTACCGCATCGATCTGGGCCGGGCGCCGCTGCTGCGCGCCATCGCCGCGCACGACGCGGCCGGCCAGCGCTGGCTGCTGCAGCTGCCCAGCCACCACATGGCGCTGGACGCGATCTCCCTGCGCCTGCTGGCGGAAGAGATCACCGCCATCGACGCCGGCCGCGAGGCCGATCTGCCACCCGTCCGGCCCTACCGCCGCCATGTGGCGCAGGCGCTCGCAGCCCGCGCGTCGCAGGCGCACCAGGACTTCTTCACCCGCATGCTGGGCGACGTGGACGAGCCCACGCTGCCCTTCGGCCTGCACGACGTGCAGGGCGCGGGGGGGCGCGCCGCCGAAGCGCGCTGCCGCCTGCCCGATGCCCTGGCCGCCCGGCTGCGGCACCAGGCGCAGCGCCACGGCGTGGGCGCCGCCGCGCTGTTCCACCTGGCCTGGGCGCTGGTGCTGGGCCAGGCCACGGGCCGGCGCGACGTGGTGTTCGGCACCGTGCTGTCCGGCCGCATGCAGGGCGAAGGGGCGGGGCGGGCCATCGGCCTTTTCATCAACACCCTGCCGCTGCGCGTGCGCCTGGGCGGCTGCAGCGTGGCCGACGGCCTGCGCCGGACGCACGAGGCGCTGGCCCAGCTGATGGAGCACGAGCACGCCAGCCTGGCGTTGGCCCAGCGCTGCAGCGCCGTGGATGGCGCCACGCCGCTCTTTTCCGCGCTGCTCAACTACCGCACGCAGGCACGCGGCGCCGCGGACCTGCAGCTGGGCGAGGGCGTGCAGGTGCTGGGCCTGCACGAATTCAGCAACTACCCGTTCGACCTTTCCGTCGATGACCGGGGCGACGGCTTCGAGCTGGTGGCCCTCATCGACCGCGCCGTCAGCGCGCAGCGCGTCTGCGCCTGGATGCAGTCGGCCCTGGCCGCGCTGGTGCAGGCGCTGGCCACCGGGCCCGCGCAGGCCCTGGGCGCCATCGATCTGCTGCCCGAGGCCGAGGCCCGCCAGCTGCAGGCCTGGGGCACGGGCCCGCTGCTCGCTGCCGGCGGCGAGCCCGTCCACCGCCTGATCGAGCGCCATGCGCGCGAAACGCCCGATGCCCTGGCCCTGGCCTTCGGCGACCAGCGGCTCACGCATGCCGAACTCAACGCCCGCGCCAACCGGCTGGCGCACGGCCTCATCGCCCGGGGCGTGGGCCCGGAAGTGCGCGTGGGCATCGCGCTGCAGCGCTCGGTGGAGATGGTCGTCGGCGTGCTGGCCGTGCTCAAGGCCGGCGGCGCCTATGTGCCGCTGGACCCGGCCTACCCGGCAGACCGGCTGGCCTACATGGTGGAGGACAGCGGCGCCGCCTGGGTGCTGGCCGACGCGGCGGGCCTGCCCGGCCTGCCCGGAGACAGGCTGCTGGCGCTGGACGCGCTGGACCTGGGCGCCCAGCCGAAGCACGACCCCGCACCCGCGCTGCATGCAGGC
Organism: uncultured Acidovorax sp.; assembly: GCA_913774625.1. GTDB lineage: Bacteria > Pseudomonadota > Gammaproteobacteria > Burkholderiales > Burkholderiaceae_C > Paracidovorax. The sequence goes on along the minus strand of CAJYHL010000063.1, from coordinate 126,689 downwards.
CAGCTGGCCTATCTGATCTACACCTCGGGCTCCACTGGCCGGCCCAAGGGCGTGGGCGTGGCGCACGGCGTGCTGGCGGGCCATGTGCAGGAGGCCATCCGCTTCTTCGGCCTGGGCGCGCAGGACCGCATGCTGCAGTTCGCCACGCTGAACTTCGACGGCTTCATCGAGCAGACCTTCGCGCCGCTGGCCGCAGGCGCCGCCATCGTGCTGCGCGGGCCGGAGCTGTGGGACAGCGAGGGCTTCCGCCGCGCCGTGGTGGAGCAGGGCGTCACCGTGGCCGACCTCACCACCGCCTACTGGCTGCTGCTGGCGCAGGACTTCGCCCGCCAGGGGGCCTGCGACCTGGGCGCGCTGCGGCGCGTGCATGCCGGCGGCGAGGCCATGCCGCCCGAAGGCCTGCAGGCCTGGCGCGATGCGGGCCTGGCGCATATCGAGCTGCTCAACACCTACGGCCCGACCGAGGCCGCCGTCACCGCCACCGTGCATGACTGCAGCCCCTATCTGCAGGGCCGGGCCCTGCCGCAGCGCATGCCCATCGGCCTGCCGCTGGCGGGGCGCGAGCTGCGCGTGCTGGGGCCCGATCTGGCGCCGCTGCCCCGGGGCGCGGCGGGCGAGCTCTGCATCGGCGGCGAGCTGCTTGCGCGTGGCTATCTGGGGCGGCCGGCCCTGAGCGCCGAGCGTTTCGTGGCCGACCCCCTGGCCGGGCCCGGCGCGCCCGGCGCGCGCCTCTACCGCACGGGCGACCTCGTGCGCTGGGACGATGCCGGCGAACTGGAATACCTGGGCCGCATCGATCACCAGGTGAAGGTGCGCGGCTTCCGGGTCGAGCTGGGCGAGGTCGAGGCGCAGCTGCTGGCCCAGCCCGAGGTGCGCGAGGCCGTGGTGGTGGCCCATGCCGGCCCGCAGGGCATGCGGCTGGCGGGCTATGTGTCGCTGCGCGCGGGGCAGGCCGTCGATGGCGCTGCGCTGCGCGGCCGCCTGGCCGCCGCGCTGCCCGACTACATGCAGCCCGCGGCCGTGGCCGTGCTGGCCGCGCTGCCGCTCAGCGTCAACGGCAAGATCGACCGCCGCGCGCTGCCGCCGCCGCAGTGGGGGCAGGGCGATGCCGCAGGCCCGGCCCGCGAAGCGCCGGCCGGGCCGCTGGAAGCCGCGCTGGCCCAGGCCTGGGCCGAACTGCTGGAGCTGCCCGTGCAGGGCATAGGCCGCAGCGACAGCTTCTTCGCGCTGGGCGGGCATTCGCTGCTGGCCTTGCGGCTGATGGAGCGCGTGCGCCAGCTGGGCCATGCCGTGCCGGTCCATACGCTCTTCGCGCACCCGCAGCTGGCCGACTTCGCCCGGGCCGTGGCCCGGCACGGCGCCAGCGACGAGGCCGTGGCCGTGCCGCCCAACGGCATTCCGCCGGGCTGCACCGCCATCGAGCCCGCCATGCTCACGCTGGCCGAGCTGGACGCCGCACAGATCGCGCGCATCGCCGCCGCCGTGCCGGGCGGCGCCGCCAACATCGCCGACATCTACCCGCTGGCGCCGCTGCAGGAGGGCATGCTCTTCCACCACCGGCTGCAGACCCGGGGCGACGCCTACGTCACCCCGCTGCTGCTGGCCTTCGATGGCCGCGAGCGGCTGGAAGGCTTCGCCGCCTGCCTGAACCGCGTGATCGCACGCCACGACATCCTGCGCACCGCCGTGCTGTGGGAGGGCCTGCCCGAACCGATGCAGGTGGTGCTGCGCCAGGCCGCGCTGGCCGTGGAATGGCAGCCCGCCGCCGAGGCGGCACCGGATGTGGCCCAGGCCCTGTCCGCGCTGGCCGACCCGGCGCACTTCCGCATCGACGTGCGGCAGGCGCCCATGCTGCGCGCCCTGGCCGCGCACGACCGCGCCCAGGGCCGCTGGCTGCTGCAGCTGCCCAGCCACCACCTGGTGCTGGACCACACCACGCTGGAGCTGCTGGTCGAAGAGATCGCGCTGATGCAGCAGGGCCGCGATGCCGAGCTGCCCGAGCCCGTGCCCTACCGCCGCTTCGTCGCCCAGGCGCTGCGCGGCGTGGGCGCGGCCGAGCACGAAGCCTTCTTCACCCGCATGCTGGCCGATGTGGACGAGCCCACCGCACCCTTCGGCCTGCTGGACGTGCGCGGCGACGGCACCCGCGTGCGCGAGGCGCAGCGCCGCCTGCCTGCAACGCTGGCGCGCCGCCTGCGCGAGCAGGCCCGCCGCCACGGCGTGGTGCCCGCCACGCTGTTCCACCTGGCGTGGGCCCTGGTGCTGGGCCAGGCCACGGGCCGGGACGACGTGGTCTTCGGCACCGTGCTGTTCGGCCGCATGCAGGGCGGGCAGGACACGGACCGCGCCTGGGGCCTCTTCATCAACACGCTGCCGCTGCGCGTGCGCCTGGGCGCCGCCGGCACGGCCGACTGCCTGCAGGCCACCCATGCGGCGCTGGCCCGGCTGCTGCGGCACGAGCATGCGCGGCTTTCGCTGGCGCAGCGCTGCAGCGGCCTGGCCGGTGGCGCTCCGCTCTTCACGGCGCTGCTCAACTACCGCTACACGCAGCCGCAGGCCCCGGGCGCCGAACTGCTGGAGGGTATGCAGGTACTGGGCGCGGACGAGCGCACCAACTACCCGTTCACCCTGTCGGTCGATGACCTGGGCGACGGCTTCGAGCTGGTGGCGCAGATCCACGAGGCGGTGGATGCCGGCCGCATCGCCGCGCTGATGGAGTCGGCTTTGGCGGGCATCGCCGATGCGCTGCAAGAAGATGCCTCCCACCCGGTCTGCGAGATCGGCCTGCTGGATGCCGGGGAAAGCGCCCGCCTGCAAGGCTGGAGCGTCAATGCCGAGGCCTGCGGCGCCTTCGAGCCCGTGCATGCGCTCATCGCCCGGCAGGCGGCGCTGCGGCCCGAGGCCGAAGCGCTGGCCTTCGGCGATGCGGCGATGCGCTATGGCGAGCTGGACGCGCAGGCCAACCGCGTCGCGCACCGTCTGCGCCGCCTGGGAGTGGGCCCTGAGGTGCGCGTGGGCATCGCCATGGAGCGGTCCTTCGAGATGGTCATCGGCCTGCTCGCCATCCTCAAGGCCGGCGGCGCCTATGTGCCGCTGGACCCGGACTATCCGTCCGACCGGCTGGCCTATATGGCGGAGGACAGCGGCATCGGCCTGCTGCTCACGCAGAGCCGGCTGGCGGCGCACCTGGTCGCGCAGTTGGGGGAGCGCTTGCCCGAGCCGCTGCGCGCGCTGCAGGTGCTGGCGCTCGATGCGCTCGACGTCTCGGCCGAGCCGGCGCAGGCGCCCGACGTGCCGCTGCATGCCGAAAGCCTGGCCTATGTGATCTACACCTCCGGCTCCACCGGCCGGCCCAAGGGCGCTGCCAACCGCCACGGCGCGCTGCACAACCGGCTGGCCTGGATGCAGGCCGCCTACGGCCTGCAGCCGGGCGACACCGTGCTGCAGAAGACGCCGTTCAGCTTCGACGTGTCGGTGTGGGAATTCTTCTGGCCGCTGATGGCGGGCGCCCGCCTGGCGCTGGCCGCCCCCGGCGACCACCGCGACCCGGCCCGGCTGGCGGCGCTCATCCAGCGCCATGCGGTGGACACGCTGCACTTCGTGCCGTCCATGCTGCAGAGCTTCCTGGCCCATGCGGACCTGGCCGCCTGCGCCAGCCTGCGCCGCGTGGTCTGCAGCGGCGAGGCGCTGCCCGCCAGCGCGCGCGATGAGCTGCTGCAGCGCCTGCCCGGCGCCGCGCTCTACAACCTCTACGGCCCCACCGAAGCCGCCATCGACGTCACCCACCATACCTGCACGGCCGACGGCCGGGCGCAGGTTTCCATCGGCCGGCCCATCGCGGGCCTGCGCACCTACGTGCTCGACGCTGTCATGAACCTGGTGCCGGCCGGCGTGCCGGGCGAGCTGTATCTGGGCGGCGCGGGCCTGGGCCGGGGCTATGCCGGCAGGCCGGGGCTCACGGCGGAACGCTTCGTGGCCGACCCCTTCGATGCGCAGGGCGGCGGCCGGCTCTACCGCACGGGCGACCTGGTGTGCTGGAGCGGCGACGGGCAGATCGACTACCTGGGCCGGCTGGACCACCAGGTCAAGCTGCGCGGACTGCGCATCGAGCTGGGCGAGATCGAGGCCCAGCTGCAGGCCCAGCCCGAGGTGGGCGAGGCCGTGGTGGTCGCCCGCCAGGATGCCGGCGGCGCGGGCGATGCCGTGCTCGTGGCCTACGTGGCGGCCCGCCCCGGCGCAGAGGCTTCGGCCGGGCCGCTGGACACGGCGCTGCTGCGCCAGCGCCTGGCCCGGGCCCTGCCCGGGCACATGGTGCCTGCCGTGATCGTGCCGCTGGAGCGGCTGCCGCTCAACGCCAACGGCAAGCTGGACCGCAAGGCGCTGCCCGCGCCGGGGCAGGCGCTGGCAAGGGCTTTCGAGCCGCCGCTGGGCGCGGCCGAAACCGCGCTGGCGGCGGTCTGGGCCGAACTGCTGGGCGTGCAGCGCGTGGGCCGCAGCGACCATTTCTTCGAGCTGGGCGGCCATTCGCTCATGGCCGTGCAGCTGGCGGCGCGGGCCGAAGCCGTGCTGCAGGCGCCGCTGGCGCTGCAGGACATCTTCCGCCACCCGACGCTGAAGGACATGGCGGCCGTGGCCCTGGATGCCGCCACCCGCAAGCCGCTGGGCGCAGCCCTCTCGGACATCGATTCGTTCATTGACAGCATGGAAGAAGCCGCCTGATGCAGCAACAGACGACCCCACCCGCCGCCACCTACGGCCACATCGGCCAGCGCTTCGCGCGCCTCAATGCCGCCCAGCAGCGCGCGGTGTACCAGAAGATCAGCGCCGAAGGCCTCACCATGGGGCAGTTTCCCGTCACCGTGCGCGACGAGGCGCTGCGCGAGGCCTGCCCGCCATCGCATGCCCAGCTGCGCCAATGGTTCCTGTGGCAGCTGGACCCGGCCAGCGCGGCCTACCACATCGCAGGCGGGCTGCGCCTGCAAGGCCGGCTGGATCTGGACGCGCTGCGCGCCAGCTTCGACGCCCTGGTGGTGCGCCACGAGGCGCTGCGCACCGTGTTCGCGGCCGATGCGCAGGGCGTGCTGGCGCAGCAGGTGCGCGCCGCCGGAAGCTGCGAATTCCACTGCCTCGACCTGCGCGGCCAGCCCGATGCCCGGTCCGCCGCCGATGCCGCCCTGCGCGGCTGGAGCGAAGCGCCGTTCGACCTGACCACCGGGCCGCTGCTGCGCGTGGGCGTCGTCCACCTGGAGGAGGGCGAACATTGGCTGGCCGTGGTGATGCATCACATCGTGGCCGATGGCTGGTCCATGCGCATCGTGGTGGACGAGTTCGCGGCGCAGTACCGTGCGCGCGTGCTGGGCCGGCCGCTGGACATGGCGCCGCTGCCGGTGCAGTACGCCGACTACGCGCTCTGGCAGCGCCAGTGGCTCGCGGCGGGCGAGCAGGAACGGCAGCTCGCCTACTGGAAGGCGCAGCTGGGCGATGTCCATCCCGTGCTGCAGCTGCCCGCGGACCACGCGCGCCGCGCGGACGGCCGCTACCGTGCGGCCCGCCAGCATCTCGAGCTGCCGCCGGCACTGGCCGCCGCGCTGCGCCAGCGGGCGCAAGCCGAGGGCGCGACCCTCTTCATGGCCTTGCTGGCCGCGCTGCAGGTGCTGCTCTACCGCTACACCGGCCAGAACGACATCCGCGTGGGCGTGCCGGCCGCCGGGCGCGGCCGCATCGAGACCGAGGGCCTGATCGGCCTCTTCGTCAACACCCAGGTGCTGCGCAACGTGCTGGACGGCCGCACTTCGCTGCGCCAAGCCCTGCATGCGGCGCGCGATGCCGCCCTGGGCGCCCAGGCCCACCAGGACCTGCCCTTCGAGCAGATGGTGGAAGCCCTGCAGCTCGAGCGCACGCCCGGCACGCCGCCGCTCTTCCAGGTGCTGTTCAACCACCAGCAGCAGGACTTCGCCGCGCTCGGTTCCCTGCCCGGACTGGCGATGAGCCCGCATGCCCTGGGCGAGCCGCCCGCGCATTTCGAGCTGGCGCTGAACGCGGTGGAAGACGGCACGGGCTCACTGAGCCTGGGCCTGGACTACGCCCGCGAGCTGTTCGATGCGCCCACCATGGAGCGCATGGCAGCGCATCTGCAATGCGTGCTGCAGGCGCTGGCCGACCGGCCCGAGACGCCCGTGGGCGCCATCGACCTGCTGCAGCCGGATGAGGCGCAGGCCCTGGCGCACTGGGGCATCCACCCGGTGCAGGGGGACGCGGAGGAGCCCGTGCATCGCCTGGTGCAGCGCCGCGCGCAGCAGTCGCCCGAGGCGCCGGCACTGCTGTTCGGCGACCGCTGCATCCGCTATGGCGAGCTGGAGCGCCGGGCCAACCTGTTCGCGCACCGGCTCATCGCCCTGGGCGTGCAGCCCGAGGACCGCGTGGGCATCGCGCTGGAGCGCTCGCCCGAGCTGGTCGTGGGCCTGCTCGGCATCCTCAAGGCCGGCGCGGCCTATGTGCCGCTGGACACCGAATACCCGGCCGAACGCCTGGCCTACATGGCACGCGACAGCGGCATCGCGCTGCTGGTCACCCAGGCGCATCTGCGTGCCCGGGTGCCGGTGCAAGAGGGCGTGCGCGTGCTGGAGCTGGAACTGGAGTTGGGGGCGGAGGAGGGCAGCGGCGAAGACCCCGGCGCGCCCGGCCGCCCCGTGCATGCGGGCCAGCTGGCCTATGTGATCTACACCTCCGGCTCCACCGGCCAGCCCAAGGGCGTGATGGTGGCGCACGGGCCCTTCGCGGATCACTGCGTCCATACCGCCGAGATCTACGAGATGGGGCCGCGGTCGCGCGAGCTGCACTTCCTGTCGTTCTCGTTCGACGGCGCGCACGAGCGGCTCTTCACCGCGCTGTGCTGCGGCGCTTCGCTGCTGCTGCGCGATGCCGAGCTCTGGAGCGCCGAGCAGACGCTGGAGGCCATCGGCCGCCACGGCGTGACGCATGCGGGCTTTCCGCCGGTCTATCTGCGGCAGCTGGCCGAATGGGCGCGGCAGACGGGCCGCCGCCCCGAGGTCGAGCTCTACTCCTTCGGCGGCGAGGCCATGCCGCGCGAAGGCTTCGACGCCGTGTGCCGGCACCTGAAGCCGCGCCTCCTGATCAACGGCTACGGCCCCACCGAGGCCGTGGTCACGCCCATGCTCTGGAAGACCGATGCCGATGCGGCCTTCGCCGAAGCCTATGCGCCCATCGGCCGCCCCATGGCCGGGCGCCGGGCGCTGGTGCTCGATGCCGACATGAACCGTGTGCCCCGCCATGTGGCGGGTGAGCTGTACCTGGGCGGCTCGGGCCTGGCGCGCGGCTACCTGGGCCGTGCGGCCCTGAGCGCCGAGCGCTTCGTGGCCGACCCGTTCGATGCTGCCGGCGGGCGGCTCTACCGCACCGGCGACTGGGTGCGCTGGCGCGAAGACGGGCAACTGGAATACCTGGGCCGCATCGACCACCAGGTGAAGGTGCGGGGCTTCCGCATCGAGCTGGGCGAGATCGAGGCCCGCTTGCTGGAGCAGCCCGAGGTGCGCCAGGCCGTGGCGCTGGCGGCGCCGGGCGAGCGCGGCACGCGGCTCATCGCCTACGTCACGCCGCAGGACGGGGCCGGCGCAGACGCCGCGGCCCTGCGCGCGCGGCTGGCGGCGGCGCTGCCCGACTACATGGTGCCCTCGGCCATCATGGTGATCGCCGCGCTGCCTCTGGGCCCGGGCGGCAAGCTGGACCGGGCGGCCCTGCCGGCGCCCGAGCCCGAACGCGCGCGGGCCGGCGAGCCCCCGCGCGGCGAGGCCGAAACCGCGTTGGCCGCCGTCTGGTGCCAGGTGCTGGGCCTGCCCCAGGTGGGCCGAGACGACAATTTCTTCGAGCTGGGCGGCGATTCCATCCTCAGCCTGCAAATCGTGGCGCGCCTGCGCCTGGCGGGCTGGAAGGCATCGCCGCGCCAGGTGTTCGAGCGCCAGACCGTGGCGCTGCTGGCGGCCGTGATCGAGCGCGCCGCCCCGGCCGATGCCGCTGCGCCCGCCAGCGACGTGCAGGGCGAGGTGCCGCTCCTGCCCTTCCAGCGCGACTTCTTCGCCATGCCCATGCCGCGGCGCCAGCACTGGAACCAGTCGGTGCTGCTGCAGCCGCGCGGCGCCATCGACGTCGCCGCGCTGAGCGATGCGCTCAAGGCCGTGGTGCGGCATCACGACGCGCTGCGCCTTCGCTTCGACCCGCTGCCCGAAGGCGGCTGGCGCCAGCGCTATGCGGATCCTGAAACCCTGGCGCTGGCGGATCTGCTCTGGCAGCGCCGCGCGGCGGACGCGGCCGAGCTGGACGCCCTCTGCGACGAGGCGCAGCGCAGCCTGGACCTGGCCGCCGCCCCGCTGCTGCGGGCGCTGGCGGTGGACCTGGCCGATGGCTCGCAGCGCCTGCTGCTGGCCATCCACCACCTGGTGGTCGATGGCGTCTCCTGGCGCGTGCTGCTCGAAGACCTGCAGCGCGCCTATCTGCAGCGCACGGCGGGCCGGCCCGTGGAGCTGCTGCCCCAAACCAGCAGCGTGAAGGACTGGGCGCTGGCCCTGCAGGCCCATGCCGCGGCCTGCGGCGGCGAGATGGCGCACTGGCAGGCGCTGGCCGGCGTGCCGGTGGCGCTGCCCTGCGCCCGGCCGCATGAGCCCAACACGCTGCGGCACCAGCGGAGCATCGAACTGCGCCTGGGCCGCGCCGACACGGAAGCCCTGCTCAAGCAGGCGCCCGCCGCCTACCGCACCCAGGTCAACGACCTGCTGCTGACCGCGCTGGGCCGGGCCCTGTGCGCCTGGAGCGGCCACGAACGCCTGTGCATCGACCTGGAAGGCCATGGCCGCGAAGACCTGTTCGGCCAGATCGACCTGTCGCGCACGGTGGGCTGGTTCACCGCGCTGTTCCCGGTGGCGCTGGCGCCGCTGGGCGACTGGGGCGATGCCATCCTGCGCATAAAGGAAGGGCTGCGCGCCGTGCCGGACAAGGGCCTGGGCCATGCCGTGCTGCGGCACCTGGGCACTGCAGAGCAGCGCCGGGCCCTGGCGGAGCTGCCCCGGGCGCAGGTGGTGTTCAACTACCTGGGCCAGTTCGACGGCGGCTTCGGCGAAGAGGCCTTCTGGCGGATCGCGGCCGAAACGGGCGGCGCGCAGGTGGACGCCGACGCGCCGCTGACGCACGAATTCATGGTCGATGGCCAGGTGCTGGACGGCGAGCTGTCGCTGCGAGTGGGCTTCAGCGCCGCGCGGCACGATGCGGCCCAGGTGCAGGGCTGGGTCGATGCCCTGCGCGGCGAGCTGCTGGCCCTCGTGCGGCACTGCTCGGCTGGGCCGCAGGGCCTGTCGCCCTCGGACTTTCCGCTGGCGGGCGTGAGCCAGGCGCAGCTGAACGCCCTGGCCCTGCCGCCCGCAGCCGTGGCCGATCTCTACCCGCTCTCGCCCATGCAGTCGGGCATGCTGTTCCAGACCCTGCTGGAGCCGGACGGCACCGCCTACCAGAACCAGCTGCGGCTGGACCTGCGCGCGCTGGACGCCGAACGCTGGCAGGCGGCCTGGCAGTTCGTCTTCGGCCGGCACGAGGTGCTGCGCAGCGCCTTCGTGCAGCGCGAGGACGGCCCGCTGCAATGGGTGGACCGCACGGCCGCGCTGCCCTGGCGCGAGGAAGACGGGCGCGGCCTTCCTGCCGGCGCGCTCGATGCCATGGCCGCCGAGGAAGCCGCGCGCGGCTTCGATCTGGCGCGCGCGCCGCTGATGCGCTGCGTGCTGCTGCGCACCGGGCCCGATGCCCATCACTTCATCTGGACGGTGCACCACCTGCTGCTGGACGGCTGGAGCACCGGCCTGCTGCTGGGCGACGTGCTGCGCCACTACGGCGGCCAGGAGCCGGCAGCGCCCGCGGGCCGGTTCCGCGACTACATCGGCTGGATCGCCCGGCAGGACGCCGCCGCCAGCGAAAGCCACTGGCGCGGCGAGCTGGCGCAGCTGGACGGCCCCACCCGCCTGGCCGATGCGCTGCCCCGGCCGGCCGTGCCGGAGCCGCAAGGCTTCGGCATGCTGCGGCACGACGAGGACGTGGCGGGCACCCAGGCCCTGGTGGATTTCGCGCGGCGCGAACGGGTGACGCTCAATACCCTCGTGCAGGCCGCCTGGGCGCTGCTGCTGCAGCGCCATGCCCGGCAGGACGTGGTGGCCTTCGGCTCCACCGTGTCGGGCCGGCCTGCCGACCTCTCAGGCGTGGAGGGCATCGTCGGCATGTTCATCAACACGCTGCCGGTGATCGTTGCTGTCCGGCCGGCCCAGAGCGTGGGCGACTGGCTGCGGGCGCTGCAGGCGCGCAATCTGGCCATGCGCGAGCATGAGCACACGCCGCTCTACCAGATCCAGCGCTGGGCCCAGGCGCCCGCGCCGGGCCTGTTCGACAGCATCGTGGTGTTCGAGAACTATCCTGCCGACCAGGCCTTGCATGCGGCGCTGCCGCGCGGCCTGCAGGCCGACGTGGCGGCCCAGCACGAGGCCATGCACTACCCGATGACCGTCAAGGCCGTGCTGGAGCCCACGCTGCAGCTGCAGTTCCACCACGACCGGGCGCTGATCGGCACGCCACAGGCCCGGGCCGTCGCACGGCAGATGGCCGGGCTGCTGCAGGCGCTGGCGGCCGATGCGGCGCGGCCCGTCGGCGCTATCGCGCTGCCGGGGGACACCGGGGCGGAGAGGGCTCCCGTGCCGGCAGCGGTGCATGGGGGCCCGCTGCCCGCGGCGCTGCCCCTCACGCTGCACCAGCGCGTGGCCGCCCAGGCGGCCGCGCAGCCGGCGGCCACGGCCCTGGTGTTCGAGGGGCAGGCGCTGTCCTATGGAGAACTCGATGCCCGCGCCAACCGCATCGCGCGTGCGCTGATCGCCCGGGGCGTGGCGCCCGAACAGCGCGTGGGCGTGGCATGCGAGCGCGGCATCGACCTGGTGGTCGCGCTGCTGGCCGTGCTCAAGGCCGGCGCGGCCTATGTGCCGCTCGACCCGGCCTATCCGGCCGACCGCGTGGCCTACATGGCCGAGGACAGCGGCCTGCGGTGGGTGCTGGCTCAAGGCCATCTGCTGCCCGCGCTGCAGATGCCTGCCGGCGTGGCCGTCCTGCCTATAGATGCCATGGAGGCGATGGCCCAGGCGCCATGCCCTTGCACCGACCCCGGCGTGCCGGTATCGCCCGACGGGCTGGCCTATGTGATCTACACCTCGGGCTCCACGGGCCGGCCCAAGGGTGCGCAGCTGAGCCACCGCAACGTCACGCGCCTGCTGGACCGGACCGCGCCCTGGTTCGGCTTCGGCCCGCAGGACACCTGGACCCTGTTCCATTCCTACGCCTTCGACTTCTCGGTCTGGGAGATCTTCGGCGCGCTGTGCACCGGCGGCCGGCTGGTCGTCGTGCCCCACCACGTCAGCCGCTCGCCGGAAGACTTCGAGCGCCTGCTGCGCAGCCAGCGGGTCACGGTGCTCAACCAGACGCCTTCGGCTTTCGGCCAGCTGGCCCATCTGCCGCAGGCGCTGGCGCCGGGCCTGTCGCTGCGCTGGGTGATCTTCGGCGGCGAGGCGCTGGACCCGCAGCGCCTGCGCGGCTGGATCGCCCGGCACGGCGACGCGGCCCCGCAGCTGATCAACATGTACGGCATCACGGAAACCACGGTACACGTCAGCTTCCGGCGCATCACCGCGGCCGACGTGGCGGGCACGGGCAGTCCCATCGGCGAAGCCATTCCCGACCTGGAGCTGCACGTGCTCGATGCGCAGCTGCACCCGGTGCCGGTGGGCGTGGCCGGCGAGCTGCACGTGGCGGGCGCGGGCCTGGCACGCGGCTACCTGAACCGCCCGGGCCTCACGGCCGAGCGCTTCGTCGCCACCGAAGGCGGCGAGCGGCTCTACCGCACCGGCGACCTTGCGCGGCGCACGGCCACGGGCGACATCGAATACCTGGGCCGCATCGACCACCAGGTCAAGCTGCGGGGCTTCCGCATCGAACTGGGCGAGATCGAGGCCCAGCTGCTGGCCCAGCCCGAGGTGCGCGAGGCCGTGGTGCTGGCGCTGGGGCAGGGCGGCGACATGCAGCTGGTGGCCTATCTCTCGGCCCGCACCGGCTGGCAGATCGAGGTGGCAGGCCTGCGCGCCCGGCTGGCCGCCAGCCTGCCCGAACACATGGTGCCGGCCGTGCTCATGGTGCTGGACACGCTGCCGCTCAACGCCAACGGCAAGGTGGACCGCAAGGCTCTGCCCGCCCCCGAGCGCGCGGGCAGCAGCCGCGCCTATGCCGCGCCGCAGGGCGGAACCGAAGAGGCCCTGGCAGCGGCCTGGGCGGAAGTGCTGGAGGTCCCGCGCATCGGCCGGCACGACGACTTCTTCGAGCTGGGCGGCCATTCGCTCAGCGTGCTGGGCGTGCAGGCGCGCATGCAGCGCCGCCTGGGCGTGCAGGCGCCGCTTCGGCTGTATTTCGAACACCCGGGCCTGGCGGCGCTGGCCGCCGCGCTGGATGCGGCCGGGGCGGCGAGCCGCCCGGGGCAGTCCCAGGACCTGGCCCAGATGGACGCGCTGCTGGCAGCGCTGGAGGACTGATGCTGACCGAAGAAAGAAAGGCGCTCGCCGAACGCTTCGCCCGGCTGCCGGCGGACAAGCAGCGCCTGTTCCTGGAGGCTCTGCGCCGGCAGGGCATGGACTTTTCGCTGCTGCCCATCGTGGCCGCCGCGCGCGAAACCGATGCCGACGGCACGCAGCGGGCGGCCCTGTCCTATGCCCAGCTGCGCCAGTGGTTCCTCTGGGAGCTGGACCCCGGCGCCTCGGCCTACCACATCGCCGGTGCGCTGCGGCTGCGCGGCGCGCTGGATGCACAGGCCCTGCGCGGCTGCTTCGACGCGCTGGTGGCGCGGCACGAGGCGCTGCGCACCGTGTTCGGCACCGACGCGGCGGGCCAGGTGTTCCAGCGCATCGCCCCGGCCGCGCCCTGCAGCTTCGAATGCATCGCCGCGGAGCAGGGCGGCGGCGAGGCGGAGGCCCTGGACGCGGCCCGGCGGCTCGCCGCCACGCCCTTCGACCTGCGCCGCGGGCCGCTGCTGCGTGCCGGCCTGATCCGCCTCGCGGCCGACCACCATGTGCTGGTGGTCGTCATGCACCACATCGTCTCCGACGGCTGGTCCAAGCAGGTGCTGGTCGATGAGCTGCTGGCGCTCTACCGCGCCCGGGTGGGCGGCGGCCAGGACGCGGACGCGGCCCTGCCCGAACTGCCGGTGCGCTATGCCGACTATGCCGCCTGGCAGCGCCACTGGCTGGAGGCTGGCGAAGGCGCGCGGCAGCTGGATTACTGGACGCGCCAGCTCGGCGGCGCCGGCCCCGCGCTGCAGCTGGCCGCCGACCATGCGCGCCGCGCCGACGGCCGCTACCAGGCCGCGGCCTTCCAGGCCGAACTGCCGCCGCCGCTGGTGCAGGCCCTGCAGCGCCGCGCCCAGGCTGGCGGCACGACGCTGTTCACGCTGCTGCTGGCGGGCTTCCAGGTGCTGCTGCACCGGCATTCGGGCGAGTCCGACATCCGCGTCGGCGTGCCGGTGGCCAACCGCCATCGCGCCGAGGTCGAGCGCGTGGTGGGCTTCTTCGTCAACATGCAGGTGCTGCGCAACCGGATCGACGGGCGCATGCCGCTTTCCCAGGTGCTGGCCCAGGCGCGCGAGGCCGCGCTGGGCGCGCAGGCCCATCAGGACCTGCCGTTCGAGCAGCTGGTGGATGCCCTGCGGCCGGAACGCAGCCTGAGCGTGAACCCGCTGTTCCAGGTCGCCTTCAACCACGAGCGCATCGACGGCCGCGCCTTCGCCGCGCTGCCCGGCCTGCAGGCCGAAGGCTATGCGCTGCCCGATCCGGCCGCGCAGTTCGAGCTGGTGCTGAACACCGCCGAAGACGAGGCGGGGCGGGTGCAGGCCAGCTTCATCTACGCGGCCGAGCTGTTTGAGCCCGAAGCCATGGAGCGCATGGCAGGCCACTACACGGCCATCCTGCAGGCGCTGGCGACGGCCCCCGATCAGCCCGTGGGCGACGTGCCCCTGCTGGGTGCGGCCGAAGAAGCGCGCCTGGCGTCCTGGGCCCTCAATACCGAGCAGGAACCCCCGTTCGAGCCCATCCACCGCCAGATCGCCCGCCAGCCCGAAGAGGCTGTTGCGCTGCTTTTTGCGGAAGAACGCTGGAGCTACGGCCAGCTCAACGACCAGGCCAGCCGCCTCGCCCACCACCTGCGCCGCCAGGGCGTGGGCCCGGACGTTCTGGTGGGCATCTGCATGCAGCGCTCGCCCGAACTCATCGTGGGCATCCTCGCCATCCTCAAGGCCGGCGGCGCCTACCTGCCGCTGGACCCGGACCAGCCCGGCCAGCGCCTGGCCGGCATGGCCGCGCGCAGCGGCATGGAGCTGCTGCTGGTGCATGAAGCCACCCGGGACCTGATCCCCGCGCAGCCCGCCATCCAGCAGCTGGACATCGGCCAGCTGGACCTGAGCGCAGAACCGGACACCGACCCCGACGTCCCCGTGCACGGCGACCACCTCGCCTACGTCATCTACACCTCCGGCTCCACCGGCCAACCCAAGGGAGCAGCCATCCGCCACCGGGCCCTGCACAGCTGCATGGCCTGGATGCAGCGCAGCTACCAACTGCAGCCCCAAGCGGGCGACACCGTGCTGCACAAGGCCCCCATAGGCTTCGACGTCTCCTGCTGGGAAATCTTCTGGCCCTTGAGCCAGGGCGCCCGCCTGGTGCTGGCCCAGCCGGGCGAGCAGCGCGACCCCGAACGCATCACCCAGCTCATCCGGCGGCACCAGGTCACCGCGCTCAACTTCGTGCCCGCCATGCTGCAGGCCTTCCTGGCCCACCCCGGCATCGAAGAACACACCCGGCTCAAGCACATCATGGTCGGCGGCGAAGCCATGCCCGCGCAGACCCAGCGCCAGGCGCTGCAGCGCCTCAAGGGCGTGAGCCTGCAGAACCTCTACGGCCCGACGGAGACCACCATCCACGTCACCCGCTGGACCTGCCGGGACGACGGAGCCAGCCAAGTGCCCATAGGCCGGCCCATCAGCGACACCCAGGCCCACATCCTGGATGCCGACCTGAACCCCGTGCCGCAAGGCGTGGCAGGCGAGCTCTACATCGGCGGCGTCAGCCTGGCGCGGGGCTACCTGCACCAGCCGGGCCTCACGGCCGAACGCTTCGTGGCCAGCCCGTTCGGAGGCGGCGAGCGGCTCTACCGCACGGGCGACCTGGTGCGCTGGAATGCGGAGGGGCAGATCGACTACCTGGGCCGGCTGGACCACCAGGTAAAGATCCGGGGGCTGCGCATCGAGCTGGGGGAAGTAGAGGCGCAGCTGCTGGACCAGCCTGAGGTGCGCCAGGCGGTGGTCGTCGTCGCATCGGGCAGCCTGGTGGCCTATGTGTCCGCGCAGCCGGGCTCTGCGGTGCAGGGCGATGCGCTGCGCGGGCGGCTCGCGCAGCGCCTGCCCGACTACATGGTGCCGCGCGCCATCGTGGTGCTGGAGCAGCTGCCGCTCAACGCCAACGGCAAGGTGGACCGCAAGGCCTTGCCGGATGCAGGCGAGCTGCTGGCCGGCGGCAGGGCGTTCGAGCCGCCCCGGGGCGAAGCCGAAACCATGCTGGCGGACATCTGGCGTGAACTGTTGGGGGTGCCGCAGGTCGGCCGCCATGACAATTTCTTCGAGCTGGGCGGCGATTCCATCCTCTGCCTGCAGCTGCTCGCGCGCCTGCGTAGCGCCCGGCCCGCTGCGGCGCGCATCGCGCTGGCCGATGTGATGCAGGCCGCCGACCTGGCCGCGCTGGCCTTGCGCTGGCAGCAATGCAGCGAAGGCGCCCAAGCCCCTGCATCCCCATCGCATGGCGCCGTCTGCCTGCAGGCCGGCGGCGCGGGCATGCCGCTTTTCTGCCTGCCGGGCCTGATCGCCAGCACGCGCGAGTTCCTGCCCCTGGCCCAGGCCCTGGCGGGCGATCGGCCGGTGCACGGCTTCGTGAGCCATGTCTATACCGAGCGGCGCTGGCGCGGCTTCGACATCGAGGCGCTGGCGGATGAATACGCGCAGTGGATCGCATCGCAGCTGCCGCCGGGCGGGCGCTGCGCGCTGCTGGGCTGGTCCATTGGCGGCGATCTGGCCTTCGAAGTGGCCCGGCGCCTGCAGGGCCGGGTGGAGTTGGGCCTGCTGGCGATGGTCGATGTGTTCGAGCCCGAGTCGATGCAGCCTGCGCAGGCGCTGGCCCCTGCCGATGTCGATGCCGCGCTGGGCGAATGGGTGGCTGCTTCCAGCATGCGGGAGCACTGGCAGGCGCTGCTCGCCCGTATGGACGGCCGCGAGCGCCAGTGGATGGCCGAGCAACTGCGCGACCCCGCACAGCCCGTGCCGCAGGACGGCCCCGGCGACGACGCGGCCGAGATGGCGCTCTGGGCCACGCTGGACAGCCGCGTGCGGCTGGCGCGCCATGCGCCCGGGCGCATGGCCCAGCCGCTGCAGGTGTTCCAGGCCGAGCGGTCGCTGCAAATGCCCGATGCCCGGCTGCGCGACTGGTCGGCCCATGCGCCCGTGGCGGCCACCGAGCTCATCGCCGGCGCCGGTCATCTGGACATCATCCGCCACCCGGCGCTGTGTGCCGCGCTGGGCCAGCGCCTGCGCGAAGCGGATCGCTGACATCACGGCGCATGAAAAAAAGCCGGGGCCCGCGAGGGCACCGGCTTTTTCCATGGGGGACGGCTGTCTTACCAGCGGTAGGTGGCGGTGGCGGTCACCGTGCGCTGGTCGCCGTAGAAGCAGGTCTGCGCGCCGCCATCGCAGTTGGACAGGTAGGTCTTGTTGGTCAGGTTGCGCACGTTGAGCGCCAGGCTCCAGTGCTCGATGTCATAGCCGACCATGGCATCGACCAGCGTGTAGGCCGGCACCTTGACCGGCGTGGTGCCGCCGTTGCCGTTGGTCGAGCCGACATAGCGCGCGCCCAGGCCCACCTTGACGTTGGCCGGCAGGCGGTAGTCGGCCCACAGCGCCAGCTGGTTGCGCGGCACGGCCGTATTCTGCTTGCCGATCTGGTCGGGGTTGGCGCTCTGAGTGACGATGGCGCGCTGCGTGTAGCTGTAGGCCGCCGTGAGGTTCATGCGCGCGATGGGCTGCGTGGTGGCTTCGAGTTCGATGCCGCGCACGGAGATCTCGCCCGTCTGGTAGGGCACGAAGTTCGGGTCGAAGGTCACGTAGTTGCGCCGGCGCAGGTCGAACACGGCGGCGCTGTACATGTTGCGCGTGCCCACCGGCTGGTAGCGCAGGCCGGCCTCGTACTGCCGGCCGGTCTCGGGCTCGAAGGGCTTTTGCGTCACCGGGTTGATGACGGCGATGGGGCTGAACGACTCGGTGTAGCTCACGTAGGGCGCCAGGCCGCTGGGCGCCAGATAGACGAGGCCGGCGCGGGTGGTGAACTTGTTGTCCTTGATGCTGGTGCGCGTCACGCCGCCCAGGCGGTCGAAGTAGTCGGTGCGCGCGCGGTCGTAGCGCCCGCCCAGCGTGAGCTGCCAGCGGTCCGCCCACTTGATCTGATCCTGCAGGTAGAAGCCGGTCTGCTTCACGCGGGTGGAGTCGATGGCGTAGGGGTCGGGCACGTCGAACGGGCCGTTGGGATAGGTGGGCGCATCGATGTTCAGCACGGGCGCGCTGCCGCCGCTGATTCCGGTGGTCTCGAAGCGGCTGCGCTGGTAGTCGATGCCGAACAGCAGCTTGTGCTGCCAGTCGCCCGAACGCAGGTCGGCCTGCAGCTGGTTGTCGATGCTGAAGGTGTTGCCCCATTCCTTGCTGCCGAACAGCGTGCGGCTCAGCGAACGGTAGTTGGCCGGGTTGAGCGGATTGCTGTCGTCCACGGTGACGAAGGCGGGCGACTGCAGGCTGCGGTAGTCGAGCGTCATGTGGCCGGCGCGCAGGTTCTGGCGGAAGGTGAGCGTGTCGTTCAGGCGGTGCTGGAACTTGTAGCCGGCCAGTTCCTGGTCCTGGTCGAAGCGGTCGAAGTTGCGGTTGCCCATGAAGAGCGTGCTGGGGATGTAGCTGCCGATGGGCGTGGGGACCAGCGAACCCACCATGGGGCGGATGCGCGTGTAGACGCCAGCGCGGTTGCGCATGAGCTGCGCATAGACGGTGAGCGAGGTGTCGCTGGAGAGGTTCCATTGCAGCGACGGGGCCAGGTAGGTGCGGTCGTTGCGTTCGTCGCCCTGGGGCAGGTCGGCCTTGCGCACCAGGCCCACCACGCGGTAGAGCAGCTTGCCTTCGGCATCCAGCGCGCCGGCGAAGTCGCCTGCGATCTGCTTGCGGTTGTGGCTGCCGTATTGCACCTGCAGCTCGCGGATGGGGGTGGTGGTGGGCAGCTTGCTCACCACGTCCACCACGCCGCCGGGGCTGCCCTGGCCGTAGAGCACCGAGGCCGGGCCGCGCAGCACGTCGATGCGCTCGGCGCCGTAGGGCTCGACCTTCCAGGTGGCGAAGGTATTGGCGTTGCGCAGCGGCAGGCCGTCCTGGTAGAAGCCCGGCGCGTAGGCATCGAAGCCCCGGATGTTGAGCCAGTCGTAGCGCGAATCGGCGCCGTAGGGCGAGATGTTGATGCCCGGCGTGTAGCCCAGCGCGTCGCGCACGGTGGTGGCGCCGATGGCCTCGATGCGGTCGGCGGTGACCACCGAGACCGACTGTGGCGTCTCGATGATCGGCGTGTCGGTCTTGGAGCCGGTACGGCTGCGGCGGGCGCTGTAGCCGCTGACGCGGCCGTTGTCGTCTTCGGCGCTGTCCTTGACGGTGACGGCGGGCAGGGCGGCCCTGGCCTTGGCATCGGCGGAGACTGTGGCGGACGGGGCCTGTTGCTGCTGCTGCGCTGCCGCAGCGGCGCCCCACAGTGCGACGGCGCTGCCGAAAGACAGGACGAGGGCGGTGTTCAAGGGGCGGAGGCGGGGCCGTGCGTGAGATGGCATGTCGATGGTCTCTTGAGTTGAAAAAAAAGGAAGGGGTCAGAGCGCCCGGGCCAGCGGCTGGCCGGACACGGGCGCTGCGTCGTCGCGCGGCAGCCAGAGGGCGTCGGTGAAGTAGCGTTCGCGCAGCATCGCCACGAGCAGCGCGCGCTTGTGCGGCAGGTCGAATTCCTTGACCTTGGCGTAGCCCGACTTGTCCAGGTTGCGGATCTGCTGCAGGTGGTCGATGCGCGGCTCTCCCATGGCGCGGCCGGTGCGCGCGTCGCTGAGGAAGATGTAGTGCGAGATGGAGGTGAGCCAGGCGGTGGCGAAGGCCCGGCCGCGGAAGGCGGGCTCGCCCACCAGCACATGCCAGCCGCGGTCGTAGTCGTGGACGTCGTAGAAGGGCGCGATGCGGCTTTCCTTGGCCCAGTAGATCTCGAAGTAGGCGAAGGGCTCGCCGTCGAAGCTCGCGATCATCGAATGCATGTGCGGGTCGCGCTCGATGCCGGCGATGTAGTCGCGGTGCTTCTGCAGGTCGCCGGACTCTTCCCAGACGTGGGCCACGTCGGGATCGTTCATCCAGCGGTGGAAGAGGGGCAGGTCGCGTTCGCGGTCGAAGCTGCGGAAGGTGAAGGTCTTGCCTACCCAGGGCACGTAGCGCTGGTAGAGCAGGCCCTGCGGCTTCGGTGGCCGCACGGGATGGCGCTTGCCGTCGGTGAGCGCGAGGCGCAGCGCCATGGGCGGCGGGACTTCGGGCAGCCACAGGCGCGGCTGCTGCCAGAGCGTGTCGCGCCATGCGCGCAGCCTGCCCGGGGACTCGGCGTCGGAATCGGCGTCGGGCAGCAGCACGCCGCAGTGCGCCAGGGCGGGGAAGCGTCCGGCCTCGTCCAGCACGAGGGAGCGGCGGCCGGGCTGGCGATCGAAGGCGGCCTGCAGCGCGGCCAGTGCGTGGCGCTCGGCTTGCGCGCCGGTGCGCTCGCCCTCGATCTGCGCGAGCGCCATGGGCCGCTGGCTGGGCATCTGCAGGCGCCAGAGCGAAGCTGCTGCGTCGTCGCCGGCCGAACGCACCTGCAGCAGGTCTGCATGAGTGTCCAGGGACGTCACTTCATGCGCGCGGCCATCGGGATAGGCCACGAACCGGGGCGTGGTCGGCCGGCTCATGGCGTACCCCGGCGCACGTGCGGCGCCAGCAGCGCCAGGCCCTGGTGCAGGGCGGGGAAGAGGCTCTGCTGGAAGTTGTTCCAGCGCAGCTCCAGGATGGTGTCGTCGGGCGCTATGTCCGTGCCCAGCACGTCGAAGATCACCTCGCCGGAATCGATGCCGTTGTCCACGTAGTGCAGCGATGCGCCGGTCCGCTCCACGCGCGGCGCGGGTTCCGTGCGCAGCGTGTTCCAGTCGGTGACCCGCTGGCCGCGGGCGCCGTAGAGCGCGTCCAGCGTCGCGTGGGCGCCGCGCCGGCGGTAGGGCGATTCGGTGCGCGTGATGCCGGGGTGGATGTTGACGATGCGGCGCTCGAAGCGCGCGCCGGGCCGCACCAGGGCGTCGAGGATGACGAGCAGGCCGTCGAGCACGACCACATCGGCCTCCAGGGCGAGCAGCTTGTCCTGCAGGACGGCTTCATACGCCTGCTTGGCGGCGGGGCGCTCGGGCGCATCGAGCGCCAGCCGGCGGTAGGTTGAGGGAACGGGGTGCAGCAGATCGCGCAGCAGGCGGCCCTGCGTGCCCAGCCCGGGCGGGAAGATCCAGGGCCGGCCGGGCTCCCAGGCGAAGCCGTAGTCGGCCAGGGCGGCCTGGTCGCGCGGCGAGCCGGGGTCGTCGTCATAGACGATGCCCTGCAGCGCGTAGTCGTCGCCCAGGGGCGACTGGTCCAGCGCTTCGGCCAGATATTCGAGCGGCGATTTCATGTAGCGCCGGGCGCCACGGTAGTCCACGTGCTGGCCGGCCTTGTCGGCGGCGGCATTGCGTAGCGAAAGGATATAGACGAGCTTGGCCTTGGGCATGGGTTGGGGGCGGCTCCGGACCCGCTCCCTTCGCTTCGGCGAAGGCATCGCGGGCCCGGAGTCGCCTCGTGATGAGTGCGACTTGATACAAGACGAAACAGCGCGGCATCTGTTCACGTACCTGTTCACGCGTCCGCGCGCGAAGGGGCGGCGGCGGGGCGGCGGCGGGGCGGCAGCGCGGGGCCGTGAACAGCGGCGGCCCTGGTCCGTCAATGCAGCAGCGGTCCCGTGCAGGGGCCTTGCCTGCCCCCTGGGCGTCCTCGTCCTGCCCCAAGCGCCGGCCTGTCCCGGTGCCGGGGCCGGCCCATGCAGCCATCGCCCCCAGCGGGCGCGAAAGAGTCGATCCTTCCCATGCAGCCATCCGCTTCCACCGCCCGTCCCGCCGCCCGAACGCGCAGCCCCGCCGGAGAGATCGGCCACCTGCTCAGGCCTTTCGCGCCGTGGCTGGCGCTTTCGGCCGTCACGGGCGTGGCGGCGGGCGCTGCCACGGTGGCGCTGCTGCGCACCATCAACCAGGTGCTGAACCAGCCGGGCGGCATGTCGGGTGGCCTCCTGATGACCTTCATCGCGCTGTGCGGGCTGGCCCTCTTCGGGCGCATGGCGTCGGACGTGTCGTCCAACTACGTGGGCCAGCGGCTGGTGGCGCAGGTGCGCAAGAGCCTGGCGCAGAAGATCCTGGCCGCGCCCATCGACGCGCTGGAGCGCTACCGCACCCACCGCCTGATGCCGGTGCTGTCGCAGGACGTGGACATGATTAGCGACGTGGCCTTCGTGCTGTCGTCCATGCTGATCGCGTCGGCGGTGATGCTGGGCTGCCTGGCCTATCTGGCCCTGCTGTCGCCCGCGCTCTTCGTGCTGCTGGTGATCATGCTGGCCATCGGCGCCACCGTGCAGATCGCCGCGCAGGCCCGCGCCGAAACCGGCTTCTGGAAGGCCCGCGAGCACGAGGACCAGCTGCACAAGGCCTACCGCTCGATCAGCGAGGGCGCCAAGGAGCTGCGCATGCACCGTGCGCGCCGCTCGCAGATGATGGGCGGGCAGATCGAGCGCATCGTGGACCTGATCCGCAACGTCAACGGCCGCGCCATCAATCTCTACGTGATCGCCAACGCCTTTGGCTCGGCACTGTTCTTCCTGCTGATCGCCGTGATCCTGGGCTGGGCTGCATGGCGCAACACCGACCCGGCCGTGCTCAGCGGCTTCGTGCTGGTGCTGCTCTTCCTCAAGGGGCCGATCGACACCATCGCCAACGTGCTGCCCAGCGTGGGGCGCGCGCGCGTGGCCTTCCAGCGCATCGCCGATCTGTCGGCGCGCTTCGCCACGCCCGAGCCGCACCTGCACCTGGAGCAGCCCGAGGGTCCGGCCACGCTGCAGAGCGGCATCGCGCTGCGCGGCGTGCGCTATGCCTTCGCCCCGGCCGAGGGCGCCGACGCCGCCGCGCCCTTCGTGCTGGGCCCCATCGACCTGGAGCTGCGGCGCGGCGAGATGGTCTTCATCGTGGGCGACAACGGTTCCGGCAAGACCACGCTCATCAAGCTGCTGCTGGGCCTCTACGCGCCGCAGGAAGGCGAGGTGCTGCGCGACGGCCAGCCCGTGGGGCCCGAGGCGCGCGACGACTACCGCCAGCTCTTCACCACCGTGTTCTCGGATTTCTATCTGTTCGAGGACCTGGTGGGCGGCGGCCCCGGCAGCGAAGGCAAGGCATCGCTGCCCCAGGCCGCGCTGCCCTACCTGAAGCGGCTGGAGATCGACCACAAGGTCAGCGTCCAGGACGGCTCCTTCAGCACGCTCGATCTCTCCACCGGCCAGCGCAAGCGCCTGGCGCTGGTGCATGCCTATCTGGAGGGCCGCCCGGTCATGGTGTTCGACGAATGGGCCGCCGACCAGGACCCGGCCTTCCGCCATCTCTTCTACACCGAGCTGCTGCCCGAGCTGCGCGCCAAGGGCCATCTGCTGGTGGTCATCTCGCACGACGACCGCTACTTCCACCTGGCCGACCGGGTCATCACCATGCAGGCGGGCCGCATCGCCGGCATCCGCAGCCGTGCGGACCTGCAGGGCCTGGCCGCCTGAGCAGGCGCGGCTTGCCAGTCCGCCCCGCAGAGTCCGTTCGGGCCGAGCTTGTCGAAGCCGGGGCGCGCGGCTGGCGAAGCCCCGGGGCGAACGTGCCGTCCGCATGGCCTGTGCCTGTGTCTGTGGCCTTCCCTTTTTCCACCTTTCAACCAGCCCAAGGAGCTGTCATCGCATGCAAACCATCCATGACCTGATCGGCATCGGCTTCGGCCCATCCAACGTGGCGCTGGCCATCGCGCTGCAGGAGCAGGGCGAGGCCCATGGCCGCGCCGTGGCGCCGCTCTTCATCGAGCGGCAGGCCGGCTTCGCCTGGCATCCGCACATGCTGCTGCAGCAGTCGCACATGCAGATTTCCTTCCTCAAGGATCTCGCCACGCTGCGCAATCCGCGCAGCCGCTTCACCTTCCTCAACTATCTGCAAGAGCAGGGCCGGCTGCCCGACTTCATCAACCTGAAGAGCTTCTACCCCAGCCGCCAGGAATTCAACGACTACCTGCGCTGGGCCGCAGGCCATTTCGGCGATCGCTGCGCCTACGGCGAAGACGTGTTCGAGGTGCTGCCGGAAACGCGGCCTGACGGCAGCGTGCGCGCCGTGCGCGTGCGCTCGCGCGATGCGGCCGGCGCCGTGCAGGAACGCCTGGCGCGCAACCTGATCGTGAGCGTGGGCGGCAGCGCCCGCATTCCGGACGTCTTCCGCGGCCTGCGCGGCGATGCGCGCGTGTTCCACTCCAGCACCTATCTGCGCGACATCGCTCGCTGCGGCGACGCGCGCCGCATCGCGGTGATCGGCGCCGGCCAGAGCGCCGCCGAGATCTTCATGGACCTGCAGGGCCGCCCCCAGGTGCAAGAAGTGGACTGGGTGATGCGCGCCCGGGCCATCCGGCCTGCGGACGACAGTCCCTTCGTCAACGAAGTGTTCAACGCCGATTTCACCGACTACATGTTCGGCTGTTCCTGCGCCCAGCGCGAGGCCCTGCTGCGCGAATACGCCCACACCAACTACGCAGTGGCCGACCTGGAGCTGATCCAGCAGGTGTTCAAGGTGTTCTACGAGCAGCGCGTGGCCGCAGGCGAGCGCCTGCGCATGCTGCGCCAGCACGAGGTGATAGCGGCCCGCGCCGATGCCTCGGGCATCCATTTCACCCTGCGCGACGGGGACTCCGGGCTGCAGCGCGAAGAGCGCTACGACGCGGCCGTGCTCGCCACAGGCTACGAGCGCGTCTCGCACCGCCAGCTGCTCGCCCCGCTGGCCCGCCATCTGGGAGACCTCACGGTGGACCGCCACTACCGCGTGGAGGCGGCCCCCGGCTTCGAGCCCGGCATCTTCCTGCAGGGAGCCTGCGAGGACAGCCACGGGCTCAGCGATACGCTGCTGTCGGTCACGGCCGTGCGCAGCGGCGAGATCGGCCGCGCGATCGCCTCGTCGCTGCAGCAGCCGCAGCAGCCGGCGGACGGCAACGCCACCGCACCGGCCGCAGCGAAGCGGTCCCCGGCGGCCAGCCGCTCCGCGCCCGAGAAGGCCTCGCTCTGCGCCTGAGCGAGGTGAATGAATCGATGGACAGGGCGGTGCCTGAGGGGCAGGGCGTGCCGCTGCGCGCCATTCCCGCCCAAGGCCGCTGGCCGGCGGCCATCCAGCTGTGGATGCTGGCGCTGCGCCTCGACCAGCCGCCTCCCGAGCAGGACTGGACCGTCCTCGCGCCCGCCGAGGCAACGCGCGCGAGGCGCCTCCGCCAGCCGGCGGACGTCGTGCGTTCGGTATGCACGCGCGCCGCGCTGCGCCGCCTGCTGGGCGCGCGCATCGGCGCCGCGGCGCAGGACGTCGTGCTGGCCACGGGGCCCAGGGGGCGCCCCGGGCTGGTGGGGGCGCCCGGCCTGGACTTCAATGTCTCCCATGCCGGAGCCTGTGCCTTGATCGCGCTGGCGGATCAAGGCATCGCGGTGGGCGTCGATATCGAACGCCATGCCGCGGCCAGCGATGGCGCGGCTGCGCCGCATGCCGAAGACATGACGGCGATGGAGGCGCTGGTGCTTTCTCCCGATGAAAGGGCGACGCCGCCGCAGGAGCGGTTGGACTTCATGGCGCGCTGGACGGCGAAGGAAGCCGTGCTCAAGTGCCTGGGGCTGGGGGTGGCGCAACACCTCCAGGCTGTCTCCGTGCGCCGGAGTGCCCTGGGCCGGATGGCTGCTGCGGGCCCCGTGTCGCTGGACGTGCGGCTGGCCAGCCCGCTGCCGTCCGGGCCTATGCAGGTCTGCAGCGTGTCTGCGGCACCGGGGTATGCGGCGGCGATCGCCTGGTCCTGCGCGTCCAGCCGAGCTCTGCGTATCGACGGGGCTTGGACGGTGCTGGCGTGATGCGTCGGACATCCGGGCAAATGACATGCATGGCGCAAGGCCCTCGCCATAGGGGCGTGCCAGAAGTCGCCCTGCCTTCGGATATATGAGTGAAATGCACCGTGGCCAGGGCCGCCCTTTGGGGCCCGGTCACAGCCGGCCCTTCAGGATGTCCGCGACTCGCAGCGCGTTGGCGATGATGGTCAGTGTCGGATTGACCGCGCCGATGCTGGGAAAGAAGCTCGCATCGGTGATGTAGAGGTTGTCGAGCTCGTGCGCCCGGCAGTCGAGGTCCAGCACCGAAGTGGCCGGGTCGGTGCCGAAGCGGCAGGTTCCCGCCTGATGCGCAGTGCCGGACAGCGGGATGTCCTTGCCTAGATACAGCGAGCGCTCCACCAGCACGGCCGGCCAGCCGATGTCCGACAGCACCTGTTCGAGCCTGGCCTTCAGGCGCCGCAGCGCCTCGGGGTTGGTTTCGCGCACGTCCAGATGCACCTGTCCGTTGCGGTAATAGACGCGGTTCGATGGGTCCGGAAGGTCTTCGGACTGCAGCCAGAAGTCCATGGAGTGGCGTGCCAACTGCTCGAACGGCATCTCGGGCAGATGCCGCATCAGGCCTGCGAGCGGCGCCTCTCCCTTGATCTGATCCGCATGGCTGGTGGCGCACATCTGGATCAGGCCCAGCGGATAGGGCTCGTCCTCGCTGCCGAAATAGAAGTCGCTGATGCCCAGCGTCTTCTGGAAGACGGTGTCGTTCGCCTCCTTCATCACGGCCATGACGATCGACATCTCGTGCCGCATGTAGTTGCGCCCCACCTGGCCGGACCCGTTGGCCAGGCCCTGCGGATGCCTGTCGCTGGCCGACCGCAGCAGCAGCAGCAGGGCGGACGACAGCGCGCCGCAGGCGACGACGACGGTGCCGGCGGTGTAGTGCTCCTGCCGGCCCTCGCGCTCCACCACCACCTGCGTCACGCGGCGTCCGGCGGCGTCGGTTTCCAGCCGCGACACGTAGGCGCCCGTGCGCAGGGTGACGTTGGGATGCTCGCGCAGCATCGGATCGACGCACATCACCTGCGCATCGGCCTTGCCATTGAGCAGGCAGGGAAAGCCGTCGAAATACGAACAGCGCATGCAGGTGCTGGTGGGGGTGGCGAAGCCATCCTCCTTCTGGTCCAGCAGGATGCCCAGCGGCAGATGGAAGGGCTGCAGGCCCCGTCCGCGCAGCCGCTCGCTCAGCTCGGCGATCTTGGGCTCGTGGCGCACGGGCGCGAACGGGTAGGGGGTAATGCCGGGGTCGAGCGGGTCGTCGCCGCGCAGCCCGTGCACATGGAACAAAGCCTCCGCCTCGTCGTACCAGGGGGCGAAGTCGGCATAGGAGAGCGGCCAGGCTGGCGACACGCCGCCATGGTGCAGCACTTCGCCGAAATCCCGCTCGCGCAGCCGCAGCAGCGCCGCGCCATACACCTTGGAATTGCCGCCCACGCAATAGTGCAGCTGGGGCGAAAAAGCGTGGCCGTCCCGGTCCACCCAGGATTCCCGCGCCTGGTAGCGGCCATCGACGAACACGGCTTGCGGGCTCCAGTTGGCCTCTTCTCGCCGCAGGTACTGCCCCCGCTCCAGCAAGAGAATGCTCTTGCCCGTCGGCGCGAGGCGATGCGCCAGGCTGGCGCCTCCCGGGCCACTGCCGATGACGATGAGGTCGTAGTGCGGATGCGTCGTTGTGCTCATGGGTCCTCGCTTGCAGACCGAAGCAGTGTCGGGCTGGCGAGGGAGCACGGGACGCGGCGAAGCAGCCTCTTTTTTGTCAGCCAGGATGGACGGAAGTTGCCATGTGCCGCATCGAGCAGGGCATGCCGGCGAGCCTGTAGAAGACGTGGCCTCGGACGGCGCGCGGCAGGCATCCTCGGGCCTGCACTGCGCAAAGAAAAAAGCCGTTGACGAATCAACGGCTTTTTGTTTTTGGCGGAGAGGGCGGGATTCGAACCCGCGGTGGGGATTAGCCCACACACGCTTTCCAGGCGTGCGACTTAAACCGCTCATCCACCTCTCCGGAAGCCCGCAAGTATAGCAGTGCTTCGCACCATTTTTCGAAAAAAGCGGCCGGGGCGATCAAACAAGGCCGATCAGGGCGCGCGCTGGCCCGTCTGCTGCACCATCTTCATGGCCGATCCGATGAGGGCGGAGACCTCGGCCATGTTGCTGGGCACGATCAGGGTGGTGGTGGAGTCCGCCGCGACGCGGCTGTAGGCGTCCACGGCGCGTTCGGCCACTTTCAACTGCACGGCCTGCTCCCCGCCGGGCTGGCGGATGGCGGCGGCGATGCGCTCGATGGCCTGGGCGGTGGCTTCGGCCACGGCGGTGATGGAGGCGGCTTCGCCCTGGGCGTTGTTGATCTGGGCCTGCTTCTCGCCTTCCGAGCGGGCGATGAAGGCCTCGCGTTCGCCGGTGGCGATGTTGATCTGTTCCTGGCGTCGGCCTTCGGAGGCGGCGATCAGGGCGCGCTTTTCGCGCTCTGCCGTGATCTGCTGCTGCATGGCGCGCAGGATCTCGGCGGGCGGGGTCAGGTCCTTGATCTCGTAGCGCAGCACCTTCACGCCCCAGTTGAGCGCGGCCTCGTCGATGGCGGCGACGATCTGGGCATTGATCATGTCGCGTTCCTCGAAGGTCTTGTCCAGCTCCAGCTTGCCGATCACGCTGCGCAGCGAGGTCTGGGCGAGCTGGGTGACGGCCATGATGTAGTTGCTCGATCCGTAGCTCGCGCGCATCGGGTCCGTCACCTGGAAATAGAGGATGCCGTCCACCTGCAGCTGGGTGTTGTCGCGCGTGATGCAGACCTGGCTGGGCACGTCGAGCGGGATTTCCTTCAGGCTGTGCTTGTAAGCCACCTGGTCGATGAAGGGCACGAGGAAGTTGAGGCCGGGCGTGAGCGTGCCGGCGTACTTGCCCAGCCGCTCCTTGACCCAGGCGTTCTGCTGGGGCACGACTTTCACGGACCGGGCGATGAACACGGCGGCGATCACGACGATGACGATGGCGATTTCCATGGGAGCCTTTCTTTCGGTGGTTCAGAGCAGGATGCAGAGACTGGGCAGGACTGGGGGCAGCGCCGTGCGCGATGTGGCGGCGCACCTGCGCACCTGCGCGCACCGGGTCAGGCAGGGTCCACCAGCAGACGGCTGCCGATGACTTCGGCCACCCGGTGCGGGCCGGGGGCGGGCGGGGTGCCGGGGCGCAGCATCACGGTCCACTGCGCTCCCCGGTAGCGCACCTGCGCCGTGCCGTCGGGCCGCCAGGCTTCGACCTGCACGGTTTCACCCACGTCCAGGTTCACGTCGGGGTTGCCGTGCGCGGGCAGGCTGGCTGCGCGGCGGCTGCGCAGCAGGTGGCAGAGCACGACGGCGGAGGTGCCCACCACGGCGGCGGCCAGCAGCTGGGCGGAGGTGGACCAGCCTGCATGGGCTGCCAGGGCGCCCGCTGCCATGCCGATGGCCAGCATCAGAAGATAGAAGGTGCCGGTGAGCAGTTCGGCCATCACCGCGCCGCCGGCCACCAGCCACCAAAGGGTCGATTCCTCCATCACTTCCTCCTGGGAGCCGTCGTCGTCGGGACGGGGTCCGCAAATTGTGGGTCAAAAGCCAGGCGGCTTCAAAAGCGTGACATTGATATTCCTTACACTGCGCGGCTATTTCGTTTTTTTGGCCCGTTTGCCCGGGGAGGCTGCGCATGAAATTTCGCTTTCCTATCGTCATCATCGACGAGGATTACCGTTCCGAGAACACGTCCGGACTGGGCATTCGCGCCCTGGCCCAGGCCATCGAGGCCGAGGGCTTCGAAGTGCTGGGTGTGACCAGCTACGGTGACCTGACGCAGTTCGCGCAGCAGCAAAGCCGCGCCAGCGCGTTCATCCTGTCGATCGACGACGAGGAGTTCACGCTGGGCTCCGATCTGGATCCCATCGTGCAAAGCCTGCGCAACTTCATCGCCGAGGTGCGCCGCAAGAACACCGAGGTGCCGATCTACGTGCATGGCGAGACCAAGACCGCGCGCCACCTGCCCAACGACATCCTGCGCGAACTGCACGGTTTCATCCACATGTTCGAGGACACGCCCGAGTTCGTGGCCAAGCACATCATCCGCGAGGCCAAGAGCTATCTGGAAGGCGTGCAGCCGCCGTTCTTCAAGGCGCTGCTGGACTATGCGGAAGACGGCTCCTATTCGTGGCACTGCCCGGGCCACTCCGGCGGCGTGGCGTTTCTGAAGAGCCCCGTGGGCCAGATGTTCCACCAGTTCTTCGGCGAGAACATGCTGCGTGCCGACGTGTGCAACGCGGTGGAGGAACTCGGCCAGTTGCTGGACCACAACGGCGCCATCGGCGAATCCGAACGCAACGCGGCGCGCATCTTCAATGCCGACCACTGCTTCTTCGTGACCAACGGCACCAGCACCTCGAACAAGATGGTGTGGCACCACACCGTGGCGCCGGGCGACGTGGTGGTGGTGGACCGCAACTGCCACAAGTCCATCCTGCACTCGATCATCATGACCGGGGCCATCCCCGTGTTCCTGAAGCCGACGCGCAACCACTTCGGCATCATCGGCCCGATCCCGAAAAGCGAGTTCGAGCGCGACGCCATCGAGGCCAAGATCCGCGCCAACCCCCTGCTCAAGGGCGTGGACGCCGCCACCGTCAAGCCGCGCGTGCTGACCATCACGCAATCGACCTACGACGGCGTGCTCTACAACACCGAAACCATCAAGTCGATGATGGACGGCTATGTGGACAACCTGCACTTCGACGAGGCCTGGCTGCCGCACGCGGCCTTCCACCCGTTCTATGGCAGCTACCACGCCATGGGCAAGAAGCGCGCACGCCCCAAGCATTCGGTGGTGTATGCGACCCAGTCCATCCACAAGCTGCTGGCCGGCATCAGCCAGGCCAGCCACGTGCTGGTGCAGGACTCGCAGACCGTCAAGCTGGACCGGCCTCTCTTCAACGAGGCCTACCTGATGCATACCTCGACCAGCCCGCAGTACAGCATCATCGCCAGCTGCGACGTGGCCGCCGCCATGATGGAGCCGCCCGGTGGCACCGCGCTGGTGGAAGAAAGCCTGCTGGAAGCCCTGGACTTCCGCCGCGCCATGCGCAAGGTGGAGGAGGAGTTCGGCAAGGACGACTGGTGGTTCAAGGTCTGGGGCCCCGACCAGCTGGCGGAAGAGGGCGTGGGCCGGGCGGAAGACTGGGTCATCCGCAGCGATGCCAAGGGCAAGAAGAACGCCGCCAGCAAGTGGCACGGCTTTGGCCAGCTGGCCGACGGCTTCAACATGCTGGACCCGATCAAGTCCACCATCGTCACGCCCGGCCTGAACCTGGACGGCAAGTTCGACAAGTCCGGCATTCCCGCCTCCATCGTGACCAAGTACCTGGCCGAGCACGGCGTGGTGGTCGAGAAGACGGGCCTCTACAGCTTCTTCATCATGTTCACCATCGGCATCACCAAGGGCCGCTGGAACACGCTGCTGGCCGCGCTGCAGCAGTTCAAGGACGACTACGAGAAGAACCAGCCCATGTGGCGCATCCTTCCGGAGTTCTGCCAGCAGCACAAGCGCTACGAGCGCATGGGCCTGAAGGATCTGTGCCAGCACGTGCACGAGCTCTATGCCAAGTACGACATCGCCCGCCTGACGACCGAGATGTACCTCTCGGACCTGACGCCCGCGATGAAGCCCAGCGATGCCTACGCCCACATCGCCCAGCGCAAGACCGAGCGCGTGGAGATCGACCATCTGGAAGGCCGCATCACCACCAGCCTGATCACGCCGTACCCACCCGGCATTCCGCTGCTGATCCCGGGCGAGGTCTTCAACAAGAAGATCGTGGACTACCTCAAGTTCTCGCGCGAATTCTCCAAGCTGTCGCCCGGCTTCGAGACCGACATCCACGGCCTGGTGGAGATCGAGGACGAGCACGGCGTGGTGCGCTACTACGCCGACTGCGTGGCCGAGGCGCCGCAGCCCAAGCCCGGCCGGCGCGGCGGCAAAAAGGATGCGCCCGCCGCCGAAAGCATCGTGCAGGTGGGCAGCGACGGTCCCTTCGGCCGCACGCTCTGATCCTCCTACCGCGATGCCGCCCGGCTCAGGGCAGCATCGGACCAAGAACCCGGCCGCACCCGCAGCCGGGTTTTTCTTTATCCCAAGGCGCCGCGATGCCCGCGAAGAGGCCTGCCGCAGAGCCGGGCACTGTAGGACCGCGCCGCCAGCGCCCGTCCGCCATGGCGCGGGTGGGCTGCTCTTGGAGGCTGGCGCGAGCTGCTGTAGCCCTTGCCGATCGTGAGTGTGTTGCTATTGAAAGCGTAGCGAAAGGGCTTTCGGTGCGCACTGTGGCGCCGCAGCGGCCTCCCTATCATGGAAAGAGCGTGCCGCCGCGTAGAGGCGCAGGCGGCGCCATCCTCTTTGCATGAACCCAGGAAAGGAATCTCCATGGATCGCTACCAGATCGCACTCGTCGTCGGAAGCCTGCGCAAGGACTCCATCAACCGCAAGCTCGCCCATGCGCTCACCCGCCTGGCGCCGGCCGATTTTTCCTTCACCGAAGTCCGCATCGGCGACCTGCCGCTCTACGACCAGGACGACGATGGGCAGCAGGCCGCGCCAGTGCTGCGGCTCAAGTCCGAGGTGGCGGCCTCGCAAGGGCTGCTGTTCGTCACGCCCGAATACAACCGCTCCATTCCGGGCGTGCTGAAGAACGCCATCGACCATGGCTCGCGTCCCTATGGGCAGAGCGTGTGGGGCGGCAAGCCTGCCGGTGTGCTCGGCGCGTCGGTCGGCGCCATCGGCACCTCGCTGGCGCAGCAGCATCTGCGCAATGTGCTGGCCTACCTGGACGTGCCCACCATGGGCCAGCCCGAGGCCTTCATCCACTACAAGGAAGGCTTCTTCGATGCCGATGGCAACGTGGGCGAGGGCAGCCGCAAGTTCCTGCAGACCTGGATGGACAAGTACGTGGCCTGGGTGAAGACCCACAACAACGCGGGCGATCACAAGCCGGCGGCCTGACCGCCGCGGCGCGTGAGTGCCGGTGCGCTAATGCAAAAAGAAGAGCCGGCATTGCCGGCTCTTCTTTTGTTGGGGGCGCTACGCTGCGATGTCCAGCCGGCCGGCCCCGCCGGGCCAGCGGCGATCAGGCAGCGAGAGCCGCACCCTGGCCCACATGCCTGTCGATGTCGCCGTGGGCGCTGGCCAGGGCGGCGCTCCTGGCGTCCGGGCCCATGGCCACGCCTTCGGCGCGCACGAAGCGCACATCGGTGATGCCGAAGAATCCGAACACGGTCTGCAGATAGCTCTCCTGGTGCTCCAGGGCCCGGCCGCCTTCGCTGGTCGAATAGACGCCGCCGCGCGTGGATGCGACGATCACGGTCTTGCCCTGGGCCAGGCCTTCGGGGCCGGCGGCGGTGTAGCGGAAGGTGCGGCCCGGCTGGGCGATGCGGTCGATCCAGGCCTTGAGCTGCGTGGGGATGCCGAAGTTGTAGAAAGGCGCACCCACCACCACCACGTCGGCCGCCAGGAACTGGCTCACCAGGCGTTCGGACACGGCGTTCTCGCGCTTTTGCACATCGGTCAGGCCTTCGGTCTGGCCGGTGCGTGGCGCCATGGCGTCCATCGTGAAGTGGGCCGGAGCATCCGCTGCCAGGTCCAGGTATTGCACTTGCGTGCCCGGGTGCGCGGCCACCCAGGCCGCCACGGTGCGGGCGGTGAGCTGGCGCGAAACGGAGGCGTCGCCGGTGATGGCGGAATCGATGTGAAGCAGTTGCATGAGGGTTTTCTCCTGGGAGCCAAATCCATTCGTTGGCCTTGGGATAGATTGTGCTGGTGAATATAGTTGTTGATAAGCGGGATGGCGTGCGATAGATTGTTCTGATATTGGAACGGTTGGCGGGCTGATTTCACAAAAAGAGAGGGCAGAGCGATGCAGGATCTGAACGACATGCTGTATTTCGCGGAGGTGGTGGAGCGCGGCGGCTTCGCGGCTGCGGGACGGGCGCTGGGCATACCGAAGTCGCGGCTGTCGCGGCGGGTGTCCGACCTGGAGGCCCGCCTGGGCGTGCGGCTTCTTCACCGCACCACCCGCAAGCTGTCGCTGACCGATGTGGGCGAAGCCTATCTGCGCCATTGCCAGGCCATGCGCGATTCGGCCCAGGCTGCGGCCGACACCGTGGCCCAGGTGCAGACCGAGCCGCGCGGCACCGTGCGCGTGAGCTGCCCGGTGACGCTGGCGCAGAGCGTGCTTGGCGAGCTGATGCCGCAGTTCCTCGAGCGCAACCCGCTGGTGCGCGTGGAGATGCAGGTCACCAACCGCGCCGTGAACCTGGTGGAGGAGGGCGTGGACGTGGCACTGCGCGTGCGCGCCACGGTGGACGACAGCGGCAGCATGGTCGTCAAGCGGCTGGACGAGGGCGCGCAGGTGCTGGTCGCCAGCCCGGCGCAGCTGGCTCGCCAGGGCGTGCCGGCCACGCTGGCCGATCTTCCCACGCTCGACAGCCTGGCCATGTCCGCCGCGGAGGGGCGCACCACGCTGCGGCTCATCGGGCCTGACGGGCGGGAGGAAACGGTGCAGCACAGCCCGCGCTATGTGGCCGACGACCTGCTCACCCTCAAGTTCGCCGCGCTGGCCGGTACCGGCATGTGCTGGCTGCCCGACTACATGTGCCATGCCGAGCTGGCCGATGGCCGGCTGGTGCGCGTGCTGCCGGGCTGGTCCACCCCGCGAAGCGTGGTGCATGCGGTGTTCCCCTCGCGCCGGGGCCTGTCGCCGGCCGTGCGGCGGTTTCTGGACTTTCTGGGCGAGGCCGTTCCGGGGCACACCGCCTGTCCGGTTCCGGTCTGATGCGGGGGGGGCTTGTAGGACGACTGCGCGGATGCTGTCCCCGGTGCGGCGTGCCTACTGCCAGTGTGTGACAGCGTGATGGATGTGGATGATAATGATTCACATACCGTCAAGTCTTCATTCCGCACTCGTCAGTCCGCTTTGCTGATCCGGTGCGGACGCCCCCTGGCGCCGCGATAACTGTTCGCGTGCACCCTGCCTGGGTCGTGGAGCGGCACACCCAGCATGAAATCCCTCTGCACAGCCCTGCCTGGGGCCCACATCCAGGAATCTTCCCACGCCGGGCTGCGCCACGCGCTGTGCTTCATGACGGCCGCTTGGCTGGGAATCGGCTTCTTCATCGTGCCCGTACTTCCCGTGGAGGCCGGCTGGGAGAACGGCTGGATCGAAAACCTGCAACTCGCCGTTCTGGTGGCCGGCGCAATGATGGCTGCGGTGCACGCGGTGCTGGACCGGCTGCGGGGCGCTTCGCGTGCAGCGGTGGCCCTGGCCGCCTGCCTGGTCCCGGTGTGGCTGCTGCTGATGGGACGCGAGCTCAGCTGGGGCGCGGCGCTGCTGACGCCTGTCGGCATGGGCGACAACGGTCCCGAATATTCCTCGTCGGTGCTTTGGTACAAGCCCGCAGTGGCGCCGGCCGTGGTGGCGCTGCTGGTCGTGACAGGGGGCGTCCTCGCCTGGTTTCGCGTCGAGCGGCTGGTATGGGCCTTGTTGCGGGCCTGTCCTTTTCCCTGGTTCGAACTGGGACTGGGCGTGGCGGCGGCCTTGCTCAGCACCTATGGCGAAGGCCATCTTTTCGGCATGGTGGTGTCACCCCACTGGGGCCATAACGCGGCCGTGCTTGAGGAATGGGCCGAAGTCGCCGCCTATCTGGCCCTGTTGCTGGCGCAGTGGCAATTGCTGGAGTGGGCGCCCCGGGTGCGGCACAAGCCGCCTGCCGCTGACACGGCCTCTGCTCGGAGGAGGTCTCGTTAATAGACGTTTTGTCTATTAATTCACAACGATATAGTCGTTGGGGTTGGAAGCGGCCGCCAGCAGAATCGTTCCACTCCAGCTTCCCCCAAAGGAATGAAGGCATGGCCGCAGCAGCATCCGTCCCCCGCACCGTTCCATCCGTACCTGCGTCAGCACCGACCTTGCAGAACCTGTTCGGCCGCGCGGCAGGCCGTGCCGCTTTGCCCGGGAGCTGTCAGCGATGAGCGCCGCCGATACTTCCGTCGTCGTAGTGCCCGGCTGGCGTGATTCGGGCGAAGGGCACTGGCAGACGCTCTGGACGGCCCGACTGCCGTCGGCGATCCGCGTCGTGCAGGACGACTGGATCACGCCGACCCGCAGCGCCTGGGTGAGAACCCTGGAATCCACCATTCTCGGAGCGCCCCATCCCGTGGTGCTGGTGGCGCACAGCCTGGGGTGCATCGCCGCCTCGCACATCGGGCCGGAGGCGGCGGCACGCGTGCGCGGCGCCTTGTTCGTGGCCCCGGCGGACCCCGAGCGCCGAGCGGCGCTGAGCGACTTCGCGCCGGTGCCCTATGGCCGCCTGCCCTATCGCAGCATTCTGGTGGCCAGCAGCAACGATCCTTTCTGCCCCGTGCGGCTGGCCGGCGCCTATGCCCGCTCATGGGGCAGCGAATTCGTTCGGTTGCAGGATGCGGGCCACATCAACATCGATTCGGGCCATGGGGAATGGCCGCTGGGCTGGGCCTTGCTCCAGTCCCTGGTGGAAGAACAGGCCGCTGCGCCGGCCGAACCCCTGCGCTCCGCTGCCTGAAGCGGCGGACCAGGGCGCGGGGGCTTCGACGAGCCCAGCCAGAACGGACTCGGTGGCTCAGCTGAGCAGCATCTTTATGCAGCCTATCGATTAATAAACAAAAATATATTCTTTTGCGTTTTAAGCTGTGCTACCCACAATGCACGTTACTTCCAGCAACGTGGGTGATACAAGACATGCATTCGAAGACTCGGTTCAAGACCCTCATCGCCTCCGTGGCGCTGGCTGCCAGCGGCCTGGCCGCTGCCCAGACGGCCACGCTGCTCAACGTCTCCTACGACGTGGCCCGCGAGTTCTACAAGGACTACAACCCCGCCTTCGTCGCCCATTACAAGAAGACCACGGGCAAGGACGTGAAGATCGACCAGGCCCACGGCGGCTCCAGCGCGCAGGCGCGGGCCGTGAACGACGGGCTGGATGCCGACGTGGTGACCTTCAACACCACGACCGACATCGACTTCCTGGCCCAGAACGGCGTGGTCGCCAAGGACTGGACCAAGAAATTCCCCTACGACGCCTCGCCCACCACGTCCACCATGCTGTTCCTGGTGCGCAAGGGCAATCCCAAGAACATCAAGGACTGGGACGACCTCGTCAAGCCGGGCGTGCAGGTGGTGGTGGTCAATCCCAAGACCGGCGGCAACGGCCGCTACGCCTATCTGGGCGCCTGGGGCTCGGTGCGCGAAAAGGGCGGCACCGATGCGCAGGCCGCCGAGTTCGTAGGCAAGCTCTACAAGAACGTGCCCGTGCTGGGCAAGGGCGGGCGCGATGCGACCAGCATCTTCCTGCAGCGCAATACCGGCGACGTGCTGATCACCTTCGAATCCGAAGTGCTCTCCATCGAGCGCGAATTCGGCAAGGGCCGCGTCGATGCCGTCTATCCCTCCACCAGCATCCTGGCGGAAAACCCGGTGGCGGTGGTGGAGCGCACCGTGGCCAAGAAGGGCACGGGCGAGCTGGCCAAGGCCTATCTGGACTATCTTTATTCCGATGAAGGCCAGGAGATCGCCGCCCGCCACGCGCTGCGCCCACGGTCCGAGGCCGTGCTGAAGAAACATTCCGATCTGTTCAAGCCGGTCAAGCTCTTCACGGTGGGCAAGTACTTCGGTTCGCTGGGCGAGGCGCAGAAGGTCCACTTCAACGACGGCGGCCAGTTCGACAAGCTCTACGCTCCGGGCGCCAGGTAAATCCATGTCTTCCGCGATTTCCCCCACGCCCCCGGGCGGGGCC
Organism: uncultured Acidovorax sp.; assembly: GCA_913774625.1. Lineage (GTDB taxonomy): Bacteria > Pseudomonadota > Gammaproteobacteria > Burkholderiales > Burkholderiaceae_C > Paracidovorax. The sequence goes on along the minus strand of CAJYHL010000063.1, from coordinate 89,407 downwards.
GGGGCAGGGCGCGCGCGCCGTTCCAGGCGCGTGCTGCCGGGCTTCGGGCTCACGTTGGGCTACACGCTCTTCTACCTGAGCATCATCGTGCTCGTTCCCCTGTCGGCGCTGCTGTTCAAGACCTTCACGCTGACCTGGGACCAGTTCTGGGTGGCGGTGACCGCGCCCCGCGTGCTCGCCTCCTACCGCCTCACCTTCGGCGCCTCGCTGATCGCAGCGCTGGTCAACCTGGTATTCGGCCTGCTGATCGCCTGGGTGCTGGTGCGCTACAGCTTTCCGGGCAAGAAGATCGTCGATGCGCTGGTCGATCTGCCCTTCGCCCTGCCTACGGCCGTGGCGGGCATTTCGCTCACCGCCCTGCTGGCCGGCAACGGCTGGCTGGGCCGGTACCTGGAGCCCATGGGAATCCAGCTGGCGTTCAAGCCGGCGGGCGTGGTCATCGCGCTGATCTTCATCGGCCTGCCCTTCGTGGTGCGCACGGTGCAGCCGGTGCTGGAAGACTCGGAGAAGGAACTGGAAGAGGCTGCGACCAGCCTGGGCGCCACGCGCTGGCAGACCTTCACCCGGGTGATCCTGCCGTCCGTCACGCCCGCGCTGATGACCGGCTTCGCCATGGCCTTCGCCCGGGCGATCGGTGAATACGGCTCGGTCATCTTCATCGCCGGCAACATGCCCATGGTGTCCGAGATCACGCCGCTCATCATCATCGGCAAGCTGGAGCAGTACGACTACGCGGGCGCCACGGCGGTCGCGGTGGTGATGCTGGCCATCTCCTTCGTGCTGCTGCTGGTCATCAATGCGCTGCAGGCCTGGCAGCGCAAGAACTCATGATGTCCCCCCTGAGTCGCTTCGCGCCTTCCCCCCGAGGGGGACGCAGCCGGTGGCCGGGCAAAGCCCGTTCCACGGCTGCCCTGGCCTCTGCCGCGCCTGCAACGGCTGCCCTGCGCTTTGGAAAATCCCTATGAACAATCATCCGACACGTGCTGTGCGCCGAGCGCAGTCCGGCACCACCGAGGCGCCCTGGGTGCGCCGCACGCTGCTGGGCATCGCGCTGGTTTTCCTGCTGCTCTTCCTGGTGCTGCCGCTGGCCGCGGTGTTCGTCGAGGCCTTCTCCAAGGGCGTCGATGCCTACATCGCCAGCCTGCGCGACCCGGACGCCTGGTCCGCCATCCAGCTCACGCTGATCACCGCGGTCATCGCGGTGCCGCTGAACCTCGTGTTCGGCGTGGCGGCGGCCTGGGCCATCGCCAAGCACGAATTCAAGGGTAAGGCCTTCCTCACCACGCTGGTGGATCTGCCGTTCTCCGTCTCGCCCGTGGTGGCGGGGCTGATGTACGTGCTGGTCTTCGGCGCCAACGGCTGGTTCGGCCCCTGGCTGCTGGAGCACAACGTCAAGATCATCTTCGCCGTGCCCGGCATCGTGCTGGCGACCGTGTTCGTCACCTTCCCGTTCATCGCCCGCGAGCTGATTCCGCTGATGCAGGCGCAGGGCAGCGACGAGGAACAGGCCGCCATCGTGCTGGGCGCGACCGGCTGGCAGACCTTCTGGAACGTGACGCTGCCCAACATCAAGTGGGGCCTGCTCTACGGCGTGATCCTGTGCAATGCCCGGGCCATGGGGGAATTCGGGGCGGTGTCGGTGGTGTCGGGCCACATCCGCGGCCAGACCAACACCATCCCGCTGCACGTGGAGATCCTCTACAACGAATACCAGTCGGCGGCGGCCTTCGCGGCGGCATCGCTGCTGGCCCTGCTGGCCCTGGTCACGCTGGCCATCAAGTCGGTCGCCGAATGGCAGAGCGAACGCGAGCGCAAGGCCGCTGCCAACCTGCCCCCGGAGCGGCCCACGCCCTCGCCAAGCCTACGCTGAAAGCTATTGATTTATGAGCATCGAAATCCGCAACATCAGCAAGCAGTTCGGCCACTTCCAGGCGCTGCGCGACGTGAGCCTCGATATCGAGTCGGGCGAACTCATCGCGCTGCTCGGCCCCTCGGGCTGCGGCAAGACCACGCTGCTGCGCATCATCGCCGGGCTGGAGACGCCCGACGTGGGCAGCATCCACTTCAGCGGCGAAGACACGACCGACGTGCACGTGCGCGAGCGCAACGTGGGCTTCGTGTTCCAGCACTACGCGCTGTTCCGCCACATGACGGTGTTCGAGAACGTGGCCTTCGGCCTGCGCGTGAAGCCGCGCAGCCAGCGCCCTGGCGAGGCGCAGATCAAGCGGAAGGTGACCGACCTGCTCAAGCTGGTGCAGCTCGACTGGCTGGCCGACCGCTACCCCTCGCAGCTCTCGGGCGGGCAGCGGCAGCGCATCGCCCTGGCGCGTGCGCTGGCCGTGGAGCCCAAGGTGCTGCTGCTGGACGAGCCCTTCGGCGCGCTGGATGCCAAGGTGCGCAAGGAACTGCGCCGCTGGCTGCGCCGCCTGCACGACGAGCTGCACGTCACCTCCATCTTCGTCACGCACGACCAGGAGGAGGCGCTGGAAGTGGCCGACCGCGTGGTCGTCATCAACCAGGGCCGGATCGAGCAGAGCGGCTCGCCGCAGGAGGTCTGGGACCATCCCGCCAGCCCCTTCGTCTATGGCTTCCTGGGCGACGTGAACCTGTTCAAGGGGCGCGCCCACGAAGGGCTGGTGCATGTCGAGGGCGTGCAGATCGATTCGCCCGAGCATGCCCAGGCGCAGAACGCCAACGCCTTCGCCTACGTGCGTCCCCACGACCTGGATGTGCGGCGCTACACGCCCGGCGTGGGCGCCGATGCCGACGGCCGGCCCAACGGCATCGTGGCGCAGCTCTCGCGCGCCATCGTGGTCGGCCCCATCGCGCGGCTGGAACTTATCGCCGAGCCGGGCGACAAACCAGCGGACAATGCAGCCCCAGAGTCCGTGATCGAAGCGCAGATTCCTGCGACCGAATTCCGGGACATGGGGTTCAAGGAGGGCGAAACGCTGGTGGTCACGCCGCGCCGCGCCCGCGTGTTTCTGGATCAGGCCGCCGGCATCTGACTCCACCTGAGCCGCTTCGCTTCTCCCCTCAGGGGGGATGCACCCGGCGGACTGGCGGAGCTGGTTCCACGGGTGCCCTGGCGAAGAGGGGCCGCGCCAACACATGGTGCGGCACCGTTGGCAATGCTTTTGGATGAGGGAGAACAAATGAACTGGTTGGATCGTGCGCCTCGCCGGGTGCTGGCGCTGGTCGCGGCGGCCTGCGTGGCCATGCTGGCTTTCGGCATGTATCTGCAGTACGGCGTGGGCCTGGAGCCCTGCCCGATGTGCATCGTGCAGCGCTATGCGCTCATCTTCGTGGCGGTTTTCGCAGCGCTGGCGAGCGCCAGGGCCCCCAAGGGCTGGCGGACCGGCTGGGGTGCGCTGGCCCTGCTGTCGGCGGGCTTCGGCGCCTTCGTGGCGGCGCGCCAGAGCTGGCTGCAGTGGTACCCGCCCGAGTTCGCGACCTGCGGGCGCGACTTCTACGGGATGATCGAGCACTTTCCCATCAGCCGTGCCATCCCCATGATCTTCCGCGGTTCGGGCGACTGCACGGCCGTGGACTGGACCTTCCTGGGCGGCTCCATCGCCAACTGGTCCTTCGTCTGCTTCGTCGTGCTGGCCATCGTGCTGCTGGCCGTGCTGGTGCGGCGCGGCCGTCGCTGAAGCGATCGCCTTCCCCGGCACTGCGAGGGCGCCTTCGGGCGCCCTTGCCGTTTCAGGCGCCAGCGAAGATCACGGGCGCATCGCCCTCGCGCCAGGCCGGGTACTTGTCCATCACCGCATCGAAGAGCGGCAGCGCCTGCCAGCCGGCCAGCCATTGCCGCGTGCGGGGCCAGGTGCCTGCTTCCCAGCGCGCGGCGTCGATGCCAGCGAACTGGCGCACGAAGGGGGCCACGGCCATGTCCGCCAGCGTGGCATGGCTGCCGAAGAGCCAGTACTGGGTGGCCAGCCGCGATTCCAGGGCCTGCGCGATCCAGCCGTCGGCCGTGGCCCAGGCCGCCGCATTCCCGGGCGTGCCGGCTTCCAGTCCGGGGTAGCGGCCGGGATACTTGCAGCGGTCCAGGGCCTGCTTGAAGGTGCCGTCGCAGGCGGCGACGAGGTCCAGCATGGCTTGCAGCGGCTCTCCGGTGGAGGGCTGCAGCCAGCGGCCCGGGTCGCTGCGCTGCAGCGCCCAGCGCATGATGTCCAGGCTCTGGTCGATGACGGTGTCACCACCTTCGCCATCGCCGCCGCCGGGCAGCACCAGCACCGGCACCGTGCCCTTGGGCGATGCCGCCAGCAGCGCGGCCGGCTTGTCGCGCAGCACCACCTCGCGCAGTTCGCAGGCCTGGCCGCTGGCGGCCAGCGCCAGCCGGGCGCGCATGGCATAGGGGCAGCGGCGGAAGGAATAGAGCACGGGCAGGCTCGGGGGCCGCGGGGCGGCTGCCCCGGGGGCGGTTGCCGGCGGCGTAGAGGGCAATTTGGCGCCGATGTGCTCCTGCCCGCGCTCGGCCGCCAGCCGCATCTGCCGTTCGCGTTCGCGCAGCGCCTGCAACTGCCCGGGCGTGCGGCTGCCGTGGCAGTGCGGGCAGCTCACCCCGGCTTCGTAGAGGGGCGAAGCCAGCTCCTGCGCACCCAGCGGCATGCGGCAGGAGCGGCACAGCCGGTGGTGGCCGGGCACAAGGCCATGGCCGACCGACACGCGCTCGTCGAACACGAAGCAGTCGCCATGCCAGCGGCTGCCGTCCTCGGGCACCGTTTCCAGGTACTTGAGAATGCCGCCTTCCAGGTGATAGACCTCGCCGAAGCCCTGCGACTTCAGCAGGGCGGTGGATTTCTCGCAGCGGATGCCGCCCGTGCAAAACATGGCCACGCGGGGCTGGCCGGCCAGCAGGCCGCCGGGCCGGCGCTCCGCATCCACCCAGGCCGGGAATTCGGTGAAGCTGCGTGTGCCCGGGTTCACGGCCCTCCGGAAGCTGCCGATGCCGATCTCGTAGTCGTTGCGCACGTCGATCACCACCACCTCGGGATCGTCGATGAGCGCGTTCCAGTCCTCGGGCTTCACATAGGTGCCCGCATGCAGCGCAGGCTGCAGGCCCGGCACGCCCAGGGTGACGATCTCGCGCTTGAGCCGCACGCGCATGCGGTAGAAGGGCTGGCGCTCGCCCCAGGCCTCCTTGTGCTGCAGCCGTGCCAGCCGGGGATCGCTGCGCAGCCAGGCCAGCACGGCCTGCACGCCTTCGGGCCTGCCGGCGATGGTGCCGTTGATGCCCTCGGGCGCCAGCAGCAGCATGCCGCGCACGCCCTGCGCATCGCACAGCGCCTGCAGCGGCTCGCGCAGAGCCGCGCAGTCGGGCAGATCGACGAACAGGTACAGGGCGGCGGTCAGGCAGGCGGACGGGGTGGGCGAGGCGGGCGTGCTTGGCATGGGGCGGCGATGATACCGGGCATGCATTCAGGCCTGCGGCGCGCAGGCCGCCAGCAGCCAGTCGCGGAAGGCCTGCATGGCGGGGCCCGGCGTGCGCGAGTGCAGCCGCGTGAGCCAGTAGGCGCCGATGGCGATCTCGGTCTGCGCGAAGGGCTGCACCAGCCGGCCCTGCTGCAGCTCGCGCGCGAAGAGGCGCGCGGGCAGCAGCGCCACGCCGGCGCCCTGGACGGCGGCCTCGGCCAGTGCCAGCGAGGTGTCGAACACCATGCCGCGCAGCAGCGGGCAGGCGAGGCCGGCGGCGGCGAACCAGGCGGGCCATTCGTCCGTGCGGTAGGAGCGCAGCAGCGGTTCGCGCGCCAGGTCTGCGGGGGCCCGCAGCCGCGCCGCGACGGCCGGTGCGCACAGGGGCGAGAGCGGCGCTTCCAGCAGCCGGTCGGCCGCCGTGCCGTGCCAGGCGCCGTCGCCGAAGCGGATGGCGTAGTCCAGCCCTTCGGCCGCCAGATCGACCCGGTTGTTGTGCGTAAAGAGGCGCAGATCCACGAAGGGGCAGGCCTGCTGGAAATCGCGCAGGCGCGGCAGCAGCCAGCCCACGGCGAAGGTGCCCACGGCCCCCACGGTGAGCACCTCGCGCGGGCGGCGGTCGTCGAACTGCTCCAGCGCTTTGGCGATGCGGCCGAAGGCGTCGGCCAGCACGGGCAGCAGCGCCTGGCCCTCGTCGGTGAGCGCCAGGCCCCGCGGCAGCCGGCGAAAGAGCGGCCGGCCCAGCCGGTCCTCCAGGTTGCGGATGTGCTGGCTGACCGCCGTCTGGGTCACGTTCAATTCCTCCGCGGCACGGGTCAGGTTCAGGTGCCGGGCCGAGACCTCGAAGGCACGCAGGGCATTGAGCGGGAGGTGCATGGTGGGCGGTCGGTGTGACGAAAGCCCCAAGTTTTTCGATGGGGTGGCTGCGATTATTGGCGATGGTGCGAAAGCCCGGCCGCCCGTATCGTTCCACCTGTCTTCATCAGGAAAGGTTGCATCGCATGAAAAGAAGAGAGTTTTCCTTGGGGTTGGTCGGTGCCTGGGGCCTGCTGGCGCATACGCCTGCGGCCCTGGCGGCAACCATCGCTGCACCGACGCCCGACGCCACCGCCTGGCGCAGCGCCATGCAGGCGGTGGAAGCCACGCTGCAGGGCGCGCGGCTGGGCGTGGCGGTGCTCGATACCGCCACGGGCCGCACGCTGGGCTGGCGCGAGGACGAGCGCTTTCCCATGGCCAGCACCTTCAAGATGGCCCTGGCGGGCTGGATGCTGGCGCTGGTGGACCAGGGCAAGGAATCGCTCGCCGAGCGCGTGCATTTCGGGCGCGATGCGCTGGTGCCGTATTCGCCCGTCACCGAGAAGCACGCGGGCAGCGCCGGCATCACCGTGGAGGAACTGTGCGAGGCCACGGTCACGCTGAGCGATAACACCGCCGCCAACCTGCTGCTGGCGCGCCATGGCGGCCCGGCGGGCTACACCGCCTTCGTGCGCTCGCTGGGCGACACGGTGACGCGGCTGGACCGCACCGAGCCTGCGCTGAACGAAGCCCTGCCGGGTGATCCGCGCGACACCACCTCGCCGGCGGCCATGGCCCGCACCCTGCAGCGGCTGGCGCTGGGCGATGCCCTGTCGGCCGCCTCGCGCGCCCGGCTCGTGGCCTGGCTGGTGGGCAACCGGACGGGCGACCGGCGCCTGCGCGCGGGCGTGCCCGGCTGGCGGGTGGGCGACAAGACGGGCTCGGGTGCCCTCGGCTCGTCCAACGACATCGGCCTGTTGTGGCCGCCGGGCGGCGCGGCGCCGCTGGTGGTGGCCTGCTACATGACGGGCGGCGCACCCGCAGCGCCCGATGTGCGCGATGCGGCCATCGCCCAGGTGGCGCGGCAGGCGGCAGCCCTGCGCGCCGGTGGCGCTACAGGTTCTTGACCAGCACCTGGCTCTTGCGGTCCCAGTTGTATTTCTTCTTGCGCGCCTCGGGCAGCCAGTCGGGGTCCACGGGCGCGAAGCCGCGCTTGATGAACCAGTGCATGGTGCGGGTGGTGAGTACGAAGATGCTTTTGAGGCCCATGATGCGGGCGCGCTGCTCGATGCGCTTGAGCAGCTTCTCGCCGTCGCCCGTGCCCTGGCTTTGCGGCGACACGGTGACGGCGGCCATTTCGGCCGTGCCGGCTTCGGGGTAGGGGTAGAGGGCCGCGCAGCCGAAGATCACGCCATCGTGCTCGATGATGGTGTAGTTGGAGACGTCGCGCTCGATCTCGGTACGGTCGCGCTTGACCAGCGTGCCGTCCTTCTCGAAGGGCTCGATCAGCTGCAGGATGCCGCCCACGTCGTCGGAGGTGGCCTCGCGCAGCTCCTCGAGCTTCTCGTCCACGATCATGGTGCCGATGCCGTCGTGGACGTAGATCTCCAGCAGCAGCGAGCCATCGACCGCGAACGGGATGATGTGGCTGCGCTCCACGCCGCCTTCGCAGGCCTTCACGCAGTGCTGCAGGTAGAAGGCCGTGTCGGTGGGGTGCTGGGCCGCGGGTAGGGTGGCGACCATGCGGCGCGCCAGGTCCAGCGGCAGTTCGGTGTCTATGGGGTTGTCCTCGCTCTCGGGCGCCAGTGGGTCAGTGCGGATGCCCGGCACTTCCGAGACGAACACCAGCTTGTCGGCCTTGAGCGCGATGGCCACCGAGGTCGCGACCTCTTCCATCGTCAGGTTGAAGGCTTCGCCCGTGGGCGAGAAGCCGAAAGGCGAGAGCAGCACCAGCGCGTCCATGTCCAGCGAGCGGCGGATGCCGGCCGTGTCCACCTTGCGCACCAGGCCCGAATGCCGGAAGTCCACGCCATCGACGATGCCCACCGGCCGGGCGGTGATGAAGTTGCCCGAGATCACCCGCACGGTGGAATCCGCCATGGGGGTGTTGGGCAGGCCCTGGCTGAAAGCGGCCTCGATCTCGTAGCGCAGCTGGCCTGCGGCCTCCTGGGCGCAGTCCAGCGCCACCGAGTCGGTCACGCGGATGCCGTGCGAATACTTGGGTTCGTGGCCCTTGGCCAGCAGCTGCTCGTTCACCTGCGGGCGGAAGCCGTGCACCAGCACGATCTTCACGCCCATGGCCTGGATCATGGCCAGATCCTGGGCGATGGCCTGCAGCTTGCCCGCCGCGATGGCCTCGCCCGGCAGTCCGATCACGAAGGTCTGGTGCCGGAACTTGTGGATGTAGGGCGCGACCGACCGGAACCAGGGAACGAAGGTGAAGTTGAAGACGGCGGACAGGGCAGACATGGCGGCTTGAGGCGTGCGGCGGGAAGGGCGGTGGGGCGGGCAGGCGGAGGCCGGAATGATAGTGGCTCACATCCGCCGCCCGCTCCGGTCCGCGCCGTGCGGGCCCAGGTTTTTTCCGGCCGTTACCGTGGCGCAGCACCCATCCCCGATCGGGCGCGGGGATGGGCCCCCCGGCGCCCATGGGGCTCAGAACGTGTTCACGTTCTCAGGACTTGCAGCTGAAGCTGTCCGCGCTTTCCACGTCGCCCGAGCCGTTGTAGCGGGCGACCAGCGGGTAGGGGCACAGCGGCCGCGTGCGCCCGGGGCTCCAGCTGGCCGGCACCTCGGGGTTGGGCACCGTAGAGCCGGCTCCGCGCGCCTTGGCGATCACGCGGTCCGGTGCCTGGCCTTTTTCGACCCAGTTGACCAGGGCGGTCACCATGTCGAACTGGTCGGTGGAAGGGCCGTTGGCGCAGTGGTTCATGCCCGGCACCAGATAGAGGCGCGCATAGCCTGCGGCGTGGCCCAGTTCGGCCTTCTGCAGCCGGTCGTACCAGTTGGCGGTGTCGGCCGCGCTGAACACGCCGTCGGCCGTGCCGTGATAGACCATGAGCTTGCCGCCCCGGTTGCGCAGGGTGGAGAGGTTGGTCTCGTCCGGCGGCGTCATGAACGACCAGCCGGACTCGGTGTACGTCCCGTTGGTGGCGAAGAGCTTGCCGTAGTCGCGGTCCAAGTCGTAGTTCAGCGCGATCTGGCCGGGCGGCGTGGCCAGGAAGGTGGGGACCGGCATGGGCGGCGTGTTGAAGACCAGCGAGACCGACCCCGGGTCCAGGTTCTGCGCGATGAAGTAGTGCCAGAGCGCGAAGTCCTTGCCCGCGACCCCAGGGTCGAACCAGGTGTGGGAATAGCTGGGCGTGCCGTCGGCCAGGCGCGGGCCGGCGAAGATGCGCTGCAGCGTGTTCTTCTGCGCGGGCGTGAGGCACGAGCCGGTGCGCGTTCCGCCCTCGCAGGTGGGCACGTCGGTCTGGATGTTGAATGCCGCCTGGCAGGCCACCACGTCGGAGACGATGCCGTCCTTGACGCCGTCCAGCGCATCGCACTTGGCGGTGATGCTCGCGCCCACGGTGCTGTATTCGGCCGGCGTCACGGCAGTCGAGATGTCCAGCTGGCCGTTCGCGCCGTTGCCGGCGATGGTCGCGTACTGCTTCACTTTCCAGAGCTGCGTGCTGGCGGCCTTGGGCAGGTGGAAGCCGGGGTTGCCGGCCAGCACGCCGTCGTAGTCCTGCGCGTAGCGCGCCGCCGTCACCATGGCATGGCGGCCGCCGTTGGAGCAGCCGGCGAAGTAGGAACGGTCGGGCGCCTTGCCGTAGGCCGCCTGGATCAGGCTGCGGGCGATGGGCGTGAGCTTGCCCACGGCCTGGTAGCCGTAGTCCAGCCGGGCCTGCGGGTCGGCGCCGAAGAAGGGTGTGGGCTGCGGATGGCCGGCGTCGGAGCTGAGCACGGCGAAGCCCATGGCCAGCGCCGTGGTGCTCGGGCCGCCGCCGCCGATCACGCCGGTGGCGGGCACCACGGTGCCGTCCAGCCCGCCGTTGCCCTGGTGGAAGAAGCGGCCGTTCCAGTCGGTCGGCAGGCGCATCTCGAAGCCGATGGCGTAGCGGTTGCCGTCCACCGGGCTGATGCGCTCGTTCAACTGGCCCTGCACCAGGCAGTGGGCGGGCAGGGCGGGCTGGCCGTTGCTGCCGTCGCTGGCGGCGACGGCAGCCACCGAGGTGATGCGCGTGCCGGGCAGCGCCAGCGCCGCCAGGCTGCTGCAGGCCGCCAGCTTGGCGGGCGTGGCGGCGGCCAGCTGAGGCGGACCGCCGTCTCCGCCGCCGCAGGCTGCCAGGCCCAGGGCTGCGGCGAGGCTGGCGGCGGTGGCGGCGGCCAGCCGGCCAGCGGGCAGGCGAAGGGGCGCAGGTCCGAAAAATGCAGGCATGAGTGTCTCCTACGGGCTGCGCAGGGCGCAGTCCGGCTCAGGGGTGTTGTAGATCGTTGTGGAGCGGGTGGCGCGCCTGCGGGCTGTGCGGCGCGGCGGCGGTGCATCGGGGGCTGGTTGGCCCCCGGTGCCGCCTACGATTCGGCGGTGAAGCCGATCTGCTTGACGATGGGCGCCCAGCGCTTGAATTCCTCGTGCGTCATGGCGTCGAGTTCGGCCGGGCTGGAGCCGCCCGCGATCAGCCCGAAGGTGGCCAGGTTGTCGATCACCGCCTTGTCCTGCAGCGCCTTGTTGATGGCGGCGCTAGCAGATGCCACCACTGCCGCGGGCGTGCGGGCCGGGGCGTAGAAGCCGTACCACTCGTCGAACTTGATGTAGTCGAAGCCCTGCTCGGAGAAGGTGGGCACGTCGGGCGTGAACGGCGTGCGCTTGGGGCCGGAAGTGGCCAGGATGCGCAGCTTGCCGGTCTTGGCCTGGGGAAGGAAGTCGCCCACCGGCGTGATCATGGCCGGGATCTGGCCGCCCACCGTGTCGGTCACGCCCGGGATGGAGCCGCGGTAGGGCACATGCCGCAGATCGATGCCGCTGTGCTTGGTCAGCAGCGCGCCGATGAAGTGCGGGATGGAGCCGGCCGCGGGCGAGCCGTAGCTCGCGTCCTTGGGGTTGGCCTTGGCCCAGGCGAGGAAGTCAGCCACGGTCTTCACGTTGGCCGGCACGGCCGGCCCCACGGCCAGCGCGTGCGACATGGTGGCGCCCAGGGACACGGGCACCAGGTCCTCGAAGGGCTTGTAGCTGAGCTTGGGGTAGATGCCCGGGAACACGGTCAGCACCGAGTGCGGCGTGAGCAGCAGCGTGCCGCCGTCGGGCGCGGCCACCTTGACGGTTTCCACGGCGATGCGACCGCCCGCGCCGCTCTTGTTGTCCACGATGCCGGCGGTCTTCACGTAGCCGCCGGCGGGCAGGCGGTCAGCCACGCGGCGGGCCATCACGTCGGCCGTGCCGCCGGGCGGGAAGCCCACCACCACGCGGGCGGTGTCGAGGGTCTGGGCGAAGGCGGCCAGGGGCGAGAAGGCGCCCAGGGCGGAGAGCGACCCGAGGGTCTGGACGAAGCGGCGGCGGTTGCTGGTCATGGCGATGGTTCCGGTGGAGGAAGGGGCCTGGGCGTCAGAACGCATGGCGGACGCCCACGTTGAAGCCGGTCTGCGATGCGCCGGCTGCCGGGTTGCTGCCGGCGGCGCCGCCGCTGACCGACACGGCGGCCAGGCGGTCGTTGCGGATGTGGCCGATCTGCGTGTAGATGGCGGTGCGCTTGGACAGGGCATAGGTCAGGCGCGCGGCCAGCATCTGCGAGTCGAAGTCGCTCACCGACTTGTAGTTCAGGCGCAGGTACTGGCCGTCCAGCGTCAGGTTGCCGGTGAGCGGGTAGGAGGCGCCGATGAACCACAGATCGCTGCGGGGCTTGGCTGCATCGCCGTCGTTGTCGCGGCGGATCAGGCCTGCACCGATCTTGGCGCCGGCCACCTTCACGTAGCCGTTCACGGCCAGGCGCGAATCGCTCTTGCTGCTGCTGTTGAGATTGCCGAAGACCAGGTCGGTGGCGCCGGTGGTATTGCGGCCGTTCTGCCGGTCGTAGGCCAGCGCCGCGCCCCAGGTGGGCGTGTCGTACTTGGCCATGGCGGACCACTGGCGGCAGGCCTTGCTGTCGGTGGCGCTCTCGCCGGCGCAGTTGGTGCCCACGGGGCTGGGGCCGGCGTTCACCGTGTCGCGGCCGAAGCTGTATTCGGCGCCCAGCGTGAAGCCGCCGAAGGTGCCGCGATAGCTCAGGGCGTTGTCGGCGCGGGCATTGGGAATGTAGCTGTCCAGCGAACCGGGAGCGTAGAGGGCGGGGCCCATCACGTCGGCGTTCAGCATCGAATAGAACAGCATCGAATACTGGCGGCCGGCCGTCACAGAGCCCCAGGGACCTTCCAGGCCGACGAACGACTGCCGGCCGAAGCCCCGGCCGCCCTGGCCCAGGGTGCCCTGGTCGGGCGCCAGGCCCATTTCCAGCGTGAAGATGGCCTTGAGCCCGCCGCCCAGGTCCTCGCTGCCGCGAAAGCCCAGGCGCGAAGGCAGGGTGCCGGTGTTGCTGGGCATGCGCGTGAGGCTGCTGCCGGTGGCACCCACGTTGTTCACGTATTCCACGCCCAGGTCCATCAAGCCGTAGATGCTGACGCTGGAGCCCGAGGGCGGGGTCTGCGCATGCGCGGCCAGGGCGGCGGTGGCGCCGATCAGGGCCGCGCAGCATTGGAGGCGCGCGTTGCGGTGCTTGCGGGTGGTCTTCGTCGTGTTCATGGATGTCTCCTTCCAATCGTCCAGGCACAGGCCGTCCACGGCGCCGGGAGCGGGCGGCGGGCGGGTGCAGGTGGCGCTACTCTCTGGGTGTTGATGCCGCCCGATCGGTGCGGCATGTGCTGGGGGCACTCGGTGGGGCGGCAGCCGGGCTGGGGGCTGCGCGCTGCGGGATGGCTGCCGGCTGGGCCACGGCACGCCCGCGACGGAAGGCGGATCGCTTCCATGCAGTGGTGGCGCGGGGCAGGAACCTTCGCGGGCGAAGGTGCGGCGGGAGCGATCATCTCGACTTGTGTCTCCGTGGTTCCGGTCCGGGCGGCGGGAGGCCCGGAATCGGTGCAGCCTGTTTGCAAAGGTTATCGTTAGTCAGGCTATCGGATAAAGTCTATAACTAGTTGTTGATCTGGATGAATTGGTAGAAGCTCTAGGTATGGCAGGGGCCAAACGGATGCATGGAGGGGGCGGCCCGGCATGCGGAGATGTACCGGGTGGCTCGTGCCCGGCGTCCCTGAAGGTGGGGCCATGCGCCGGCCGCGGGGCCGAGCGGGCGGCGGGCTCGGATAATGCGGGCCTTCATGAACGATTCCGCGCCTTCTTACATTCCGCCCGCCGCGCCCGCGCTGCGCATCGAATTCCCCGAATCCCTGCCCGTGTCGGGCAAGCGCGACGAGATCATGGCCGCCCTGCGGCAGCACCAGGTCATCATCGTCTGCGGCGAGACCGGTTCCGGCAAGACCACCCAGCTGCCCAAGATCGCGCTGGCGCTGGGCCGGGGCAAGTGCAATGCTGCCCCGGGCCAGAAGGGCCAGCTCATCGGACACACGCAGCCGCGCCGCATCGCCGCCAGCAGCGTGGCCAAGCGCATCGCCGAAGAGCTGAAGACGCCGCTGGGCGAGGTGGTGGGCTTCAAGGTCCGCTTCCAGGACCGGCTGTCGAAGGATGCCTCGGTCAAGCTGATGACCGACGGCATCCTGCTGGCCGAGACGCAGACCGACCCGCTGCTCAAGGCCTACGACACCCTGATCATCGACGAGGCGCACGAGCGCAGCCTGAACATCGACTTCCTGCTGGGCTACCTGCGCCAGATCCTGCCGCGACGGCCGGACCTGAAGATCGTCGTCACCTCGGCCACCATCGACGCGGACCGCTTCGCCAAGCACTTCGAATCGGCCAGGGGGCCGGCTCCCGTGATCTACGTCTCAGGGCGCACCTTTCCGGTGGAGCAGCGCTACCGTCCCTTCGAGGACAGCCGCGACTACGGCCTGAACGAGGCCATCGCCGACGGCGTGGACGAACTCTGGGCGGGCAACGCCTCGGGCGACATCCTGGTCTTCCTGCCCGGCGAGCGCGAGATCCGCGAGGCCGCCGACCACCTGCGCAAGCACCTGGCGCACCAGCCGGTGATGCGCAACGCCGAGGTGCTGCCGCTCTTCGCCCGCCTGTCGCAGGCCGAGCAGGACCGCATCTTCGACGGCCACACCGGCCGGCGCATCGTGCTGGCCACCAACGTGGCCGAGACCTCGCTCACCGTGCCGGGCGTGCGCTACGTCATCGACGCAGGCACGGCGCGGGTCAAGCGCTACAGCTTCCGTAGCAAGGTGGAGCAGCTGCTGATCGAGCCGGTGAGCCAGGCGGCGGCCAACCAGCGCGCCGGCCGCTGCGGGCGCGTGGCCAACGGCATCTGCATCCGGCTCTACGACGAGGCGGACTTCAACAGCCGCCCGCGCTTCACCGACCCGGAAATCCTGCGTTCGTCGCTGGCCGGCGTCATCCTGCGCATGAAGTCGCTGCACCTGGGCGACGTGGCGCAGTTCCCGTTCATCGAGGCGCCTTCGGGCCGGGCCATCGCCGACGGCTACCAGCTGCTGGGCGAGCTGGGCGCGGTGGACGATGCCAACGAGCTCACGCCCATGGGCGTGGAGCTGTCGCGCCTGCCGCTGGACCCGCGCGTGGGCCGCATGATCCTGGAGGCGCGCGAGCGCCAGGCGCTGGACGAGGTGCTGGTCATCGCCTCGGCCCTGTCGGTGCAGGACGTGCGCGACCGGCCGCTGGAGGCGCAGCAGCAGGCCGACCAGGCGCACGCCAAGTTCGACGACGAGAAGAGCGAGTTCAGCGGCTATCTCAAGCTGTGGAAGTGGATCAACGAGGCGCGCGGCGGCGCGCCCAGCCTGCCCTCGGCCCGGGCGCAGAAGGATGCGGCCCAGAAGGCCGCCCGCCAGGGCACGCGCGCCCAGGCCAGCCTGCCCGTGGCCCAGCGCCTGACGGCGGCGCACGAGCCCGCCGATGCGGCGGCGGCCACTGCGGCGGCAGCCCAGCCCACCCACAAGCTCAGCAACCGCCAGTACGAAGCGCTCTTGCGGCAGAACTTCATCAGCATCCGCCGGCTGCGCGAGTGGCGCGACATCCACACCCAGCTGCTGACGGTGGTGACCGAGCACCGCTGGAAGATCAACACCCAGCCCGCCGGCTACGAGCAGATCCACCTGTCCATGCTGTCCGGCCTGCTGGGCAACATCGGCGTCAGGTCCGACGAGGAAGACTGGTACCTGGGCGCACGCGGCATCAAGTTCTACAAGCATCCGGGCGCGCACCTGAACAAGAAGCCGGGCCGCTGGATCGTCGCGGCCGAGCTGGTCGAGACCACGCGGCTCTTCGGCCGCGGCATCGCCGCCATCGAGCCGCAATGGATCGAGCAGATCGGCGGCCACCTGCTCAAGAAGCAGCTGCTGGATCCGCACTGGGAGAAGAAGGCCGCGCAGGTGTCGGCGCTGGAGCGGGCCACGCTCTACGGCATCGTCATCTACAGCAACCGCCGCGTGAACTTCGGCAAGGTCGATCCGCATGCCGCGCGCGAGATCTTCATCCGCGAGGCGCTGGTGGGCGGGCAGTGGGAGACGCGCCTGCCGTTCCTGGCGGCCAACCAGAAGCTCATCGCCAAGGTGGAGGAGCTGGAGCACAAGTCGCGCCGCCAGGACGTGCTGGTGGACGAAGAGCTGATCTACGCCTTCTACGACCAGCAGCTGCCGGCTGACCTCTGCACCGGCGCGGGCTTCGAGGCCTGGTACCGCGAGGCCTCGCGCCAGAACCCGGACCTGCTCAAGCTCACGCGCGAGGAGCTGATGCGCCACGAGGCCGCCGGCATCACCAGCAACGCCTTCCCGAAGACCGTGCGGCTGGGCGGTGTGGACTGCGCCGCCAGCTACCTGCACGAGCCGGGCGACGCGCGCGACGGCATCACCGTCACCGTGCCGCTCTTCGTGCTCAACCAGGTCAGCGAGGAGCGTTGCGAATGGCTGGTGCCCGGCATGCTGCAGGCCAAGATCCAGGCCCTGCTGAAAAGCCTGCCCCAGCGCCCGCGCAGCCGCTTCGTGCCGCTGCCTGAGAGCGCTGCGCGCATCGCCGAGCTGTTCAGCGCGCCCGAGCGCTTCGGCCACGGCAGCCTGACCGATGCGCTGCTCAAGCAGGTGCGTGACGAGACCTCGCTGGATGTGAAGCGTGCCGACTTCAAGCTCGACATGCTCCAGCCCCACCTGTTCATGAACTTCCGCGTGGTCGACGAGCACGGCCGCCAGCTGGGCCAGGGCCGCAACCTGGGGGCCCTCAAGGCCGAATGGGGCGCCAAGGCGCGCGGCGCCTTCCAGGCGCTGGCGGGGTTGAAGCTGGGCCAGGGGGTGGAGCAAAAAACGCCTCTGGCCCAGGAAAAAACTCCGCAGGTAGCTATCAAAAACGAAGCGAAGCGTGGCGCGGGCGGCCAGGCATCCGCCGCGGCACCGGCCACCCCGGCCATGCCCGCGGGCCAGCGCTACACGGCCTGGACCTTCGGCGAGCTGCCCGAGCTGATGGAGATCCGCAAGGGCGGCCAGACGCTGATCGGCTTTCCGGCGCTCATCGACGGCGGCGACGCCGTCAGCATCGAGGTGTTCGACGAGCCGGAGGTGGCGGCAGCCAGGCACCGCGCCGGCCTGCGGCGCCTCTTCGCGCTGCAGATCAAGGACGCGCTCAAATACCTGGAAAAGAACATTCCCGACCTGCAGAAGATGGCCGTGGCCTACATGCCGCTGGGCACGCAGGAAGAGCTGCGCACGCAGATCCTCGACATCGCGCTGGACCGCGCCTTCCTCCAGGACCCGCTGCCCACCAACGAGGCTGACTTCAGGCGCCGCGTGGACGAGGGCCGCGGCCGCCTGACGCTGATCGCCAACGAGGTGGCGCGCCTGGCGGGCACCATCCTGGTGGAGTACGCCGCCGCAGTGCGCAAGATCAAGGACACCAAGAACGCGCCCGAAGCCACGCAGGACGCCCAGCAGCAGCTGCAGCGCCTGATGCCCAAGCAATTCATCGCCGCCGCGCCCTGGGCCCAGTTGGCGCACTTCCCGCGCTACCTCAAGGCCATCACGCTGCGGCTGGACAAATACCGCGCCGACCCGGCCCGCGACGCCTCCCGCCTGGCCGAGCTGCGCCCGCAGGAGCAGCGCTACTGGCGCCTGGTGGCCGAGCGCAAGGGCCAGGTCGATGCGCGCATGCAGGAGCTGCGCTGGCTGCTGGAGGAACTGCGCGTGAGCTTCTTCGCGCAGGAGCTGCGCACGCCCCAGCCGGTCAGCGTGAAGCGGCTGGACAAGCTCTGGGCGCAGATCAATGCGTAGCTTGGCGGTCGAGCGGGGAAATGCCGGCCCGTCCCTGGCGGGCAGGCGGCACTTCCTACAATGCCGGGATGTTTGTCCATCTGCGCCTGCACACCGAATTTTCCGTCGTTGACGGCACCAATCGCATCGACGAAGTCGCCAAGGCGGCTGCCAAGGACGGCCAGCCCGCCCTGGCCATCACCGATCTGAACAACCTGTTCGGAGCCATCAAGTTCTACAAGGAAGCCCGGGGCAAGGGCGTCAAGCCCGTGCTCGGGGCCGAGATCAACGTGGCCGCGCCCGGCGGCGCCGTGGGCCGGATGGTGGTGCTGGTGCAGGACAAGCAGGGCTACCTGAACCTGTCGGAACTGCTGGCCCGGGCCTGGACGCGCAATATCGTCAAGAACGTGCCGGTCTGCACCTGGGAATGGCTCAAGGAGCTGAACGCCGGCCTGATCCTGCTGGCCGGCGCCCAGGCGGGCCCGGTGGGCCAGGCGCTGATGCGCGGCGACGAGGCCGGCGCCGCCGACCTGGCGCTGGAGCTGGCCGGCATGTTCCCGCACCGCTTCTACCTGGAGATCCAGCGCGCCGGCCGAGCGGACGACGAGGCCCATGTGGTGGCCGCCGTGCAGCTGGCAGGCCGCCTCAACCTGCCGGTGGTGGCGACCCACCCGGTGCAGTTCGCCACGGCCGACGACTACGAGGCGCACGAGGCCCGCATCTGCATCGCCGAGGGCGAGATCCTGGCCAACCAGCGCCGCGTGCGCAAGTTCACGCGCGAGCAGTACTTCAAGTCCAGCGCCCAGATGGAGGCGCTGTTCGCCGACGTGCCTTCGGCCATCGCCAACACGGTGGAGATCGCCAAGCGCTGCAACCTGACCCTGGTGCTGGGCAAGCCGCGCCTGCCCGACTTCCCCACGCCCAACGGCATGCCCATCGACGAGTACTTCCGCTATGCGTCCTTCGAAGGGCTGGAAGAGCGGCTGGTGCAGCTCTTCCCCAAGGAGGCCGAGCGCGACAAGCAGCGCCCGCGCTACGTGGAGCGGCTGGAATTCGAGCTGGGCACCATCCTGAAGATGGGCTTTCCGGGCTACTTCCTCATCGTGGGCGACTTCATCCAGTGGGCCAAGCAGAATGGCTGCCCGGTGGGGCCGGGCCGGGGGTCCGGGGCCGGCTCGCTGGTGGCCTATGCGCTCAAGATCACCGACCTGGACCCGCTGCAGTACAACCTGCTGTTCGAGCGCTTCCTGAACCCCGAGCGGGTGTCCATGCCCGACTTCGACATCGACTTCTGCCAGTCCAACCGCGACCGGGTGATCGACTACGTCAAGGACAAGTACGGCAAGAACGCCGTGAGCCAGATCGCCACCTTCGGCACGCTCGCCGCCAAGGCCGCCATCCGCGACGTGGGCCGGGTGATGGACATGAGCTACACCTTCTGCGACGGCATCTCCAAGCTGGTGCCCGGCAAGCCCGGCATGTCCTACACCCTGGCCTACCCGCCCGAGGTCAAGAAGGAGGGCGACAAGAACAACTACGCGCTGGAGCTGGAGCCCATGCTCTACGAGCGCGTGCGCAAGGAAGAGGACGTCAAGACCATCATCGAGATGGCGCAGAAGCTCGAGGGCATGACCCGCAACATCGGCATGCATGCCGGGGGCGTGCTGATCGCGCCGGGCAAGCTCACCGACTTCTGCCCGCTCTACCAGCAGCCGGGCAGCGAATCGGCCGTGAGCCAGTACGACAAGGACGACGTGGAGGCCATCGGCCTGGTGAAGTTCGACTTTCTGGGCCTGGCCACGCTGACCATCCTGGAGATCGCGCGCGAATTCATCATGAAGCGCCACAAGGGCCAGGAGAACTTCGCTTTCGAGAACATCCCGCTCGACGACGCGCCCACCTACCGGCTCTTCTCCGACGGCAAGACCGAAGCTGTGTTCCAGTTCGAATCGCGCGGCATGCAGGGCATGCTGAAAGAGGCGCGCCCCAGCCGGCTGGAAGACCTGATCGCCCTGAACGCGCTCTACCGCCCGGGCCCGATGGACCTGATCCCCACCTTCGTGAACCGCAAGCACGGCAAGGAGCCGGTGGAATATCCCCACCCGCTGGTCGAGCCCGTGCTGGCCGAAACCTACGGGATCATGGTGTACCAGGAACAGGTGATGCAGACTGCCCAGGTGCTGGGCGGCTACAGCCTGGGCGGCGCCGACATGCTGCGCCGGGCCATGGGCAAGAAGAAGGCCGAGGAGATGGCCGAGCACCGAGAGATCTTCCGCAAGGGCGCGGCCGAGAAGGGCATCGACCAGGACAAGGCCGACGAGGTCTTCGACCTGATGGAGAAGTTCGCGGGCTACGGCTTCAACAAGTCGCACGCAGCCGCCTATTCCCTGCTGGCCTACCACACCGGCTGGCTCAAGGTGCATTACACGGCCGAGTTCTTCTGCGCCAACATGACGGTGGAAATGGACGACACCGACAAGCTCAAGGTGCTCTACGAGGACGCGGTCAAGAATTTCGGGATGAGCTTCGAGCCGCCGGACGTGAACCGCGGCATGTACCGCTTCGAGCCGGTCACCGACAAGGTCATCCGCTACGGCCTGGGCGCCATCAAGGGCACGGGCCAGCAGGCCATCGAGGCCATCATCGCCGCGCGCGAAGGCCGGGGCGAGGGCGCCCACGGCGGCACCGTGGGCCCGTTCAAGAGCCTGTTCGACTTCTGCGTGCGGGTGGACCGCTCCCGCATCAACAAGCGCACCGTGGATGCGCTCATCAAGGCCGGCGCGTTCGACGCCCTGCAGCTCAACCGCGCTGCGCTGTCGGCCTCGCTGGACCGCGCCTTCGAGTTCGCGGCGGCCACCCACGCCAACATCAACCAGGGCGGCCTCTTCGACATGATGGGCGATGACGCCCACGGCTCCAGCACCCAGGAGCCCGATCTGGTCGATGTGCGGCCCTGGGGCATCAAGGAGCGCCTGACGCAGGAAAAGACCGCCATCGGCTACTACCTCTCCGGCCACCTCTTCGACGAGGTCGAAAAGGAAGTGCGGCGCTTCGTGCGCACGCCCATCGAGGAACTGGCCGACAGCCGCGAATCGCAGGTCATGGCGGGCATCGTGAGCGATCTGCGCGTCATCAACGGCTCGCGCGGCAAGCTGGCGCTCTTCAAGCTGGACGACAAGTCCGCCACCATCGAGGCATCGGCCGACGAAGGCGTGCTCAACGCCTACCGCGACGCACTCAAGGACGATGAGTTCGTGGTCATCAACGGCCGGCTGCAGCTCGACCATTTCAGCGGCGGGCTGCGCGTCAAGGTGCAGCAGGTGTTCGACCTGGCCGCCGCCCGCGCCAAGTACGGGCGCTACCTGCAGGTGTCGGTCGGCGATTCGGTGCCCGACGTGTCGCGCCTGGTGCGCGAGTTCCCCGCCAAGCGCGAGGAAACCGAGCACGGCGAGACGCTGGTGCATGGCCTGCGCGTGCGCATGAACCTGTGCTGCAAGTCCCAGCAGGGCGCCGCCACCGCGGAATTGCAGCTGGGCGAGGCCAGCCGCTTCTTCCCGTCCGACGCGGCGCTGGCGGCCTGGAGCGCCCAGGCGGGCAGCGGCACGGTGTCGGTGGTTTACGACGCCGGCTGATCGCTTGAAAAAAGTGGGCCAGGCACCAGTTTCTTCAAGCCACTCTGGCGGTCCCGCATCGCTAGAATGAATTCATGGCCACGAAACCACCTCCCATGACACCGACGACCCCGACCCGCGCACCCGCCCGGGACGACGGGGGCTCGGTGGTGCTGGAGCGGCGCACGCAGCGCACGCAGCCGCCCCAGATGTACCAGGTGCTGATGCTGAACGACGACTACACCCCGATGGAGTTCGTGATCGTCGTGCTGCAGGAATTCTTCGGCAAGGATCGGGAATCCGCCACCCAGATCATGCTCAAGATCCATCTGGACGGCAAAGGCGTATGCGGTGTGTATTCCCGCGACGTCGCCGCGACCAAGGTCGAGCAGGTGCTCGAAGCCGCCCACAAGGCGGGCCACCCGCTGCAATGCGTGAGTGAGCCTGTTGAATAAGCGGTTTTCCGGCCCGATCTACAGTTATCTTTTACCCGCAAGCACAAAGGAGTTCACATGATTGCCCAGGAACTGGAAGTCAGCTTGCACATGGCCTTTGTCGAGGCCCGCCAGCAACGCCACGAATTCATCACCGTGGAGCATCTGCTGCTGGCTCTGCTGGATAACCCCAGCGCAGCCGAGGTGCTGCGCGCATGCTCGGCCAATATCGACGATCTGCGTGCATCGCTGGCCAACTTCATCAAGGACAACACGCCGCAGGTGGCCGGCACCGACGAGGTGGACACCCAGCCCACGCTGGGTTTCCAGCGCGTGATCCAGCGCGCCATCATGCACGTGCAGTCCACCGGCAACGGCAAGAAGGAAGTGACCGGCGCCAACGTGCTGGTCGCCATCTTCGGCGAGAAGGACTCGCACGCCGTCTACTACCTGCACCAGCAGGGCGTGACCCGCCTGGACGTGGTCAACTTCATCGCCCACGGCATCAAGAAGGGCGAGCCGCCCGAGCCCGCCAAGTCCGAGAACCCCTCCGAATCGGAAGAGGGCGGTGGCGGCGAGCGCAGCGAAAAGGCCTCGCCGCTGGAGCAGTACACGCAGAACCTCAACCAGGCAGCCAAGGACGGCAAGATCGATCCGCTGATCGGCCGCCACTACGAGGTCGAGCGCACGATCCAGATCCTCTGCCGCCGCCGCAAGAACAACCCGCTGCTGGTGGGCGAGGCCGGCGTGGGCAAGACCGCGATCGCCGAAGGCCTGGCCTGGCGCATCACGCAGAACGACGTGCCCGAGATCCTGGCAGAAGCCGTGGTCTATTCGCTGGACATGGGCGCGCTGCTGGCCGGCACCAAGTACCGCGGCGACTTCGAGCAGCGCTTGAAGGGCGTGCTCAAGTCGCTCAAGGACAAGCCGCACGCCATCCTGTTCATCGACGAGATCCACACGCTGATCGGCGCCGGCGCTGCCTCCGGCGGCACGCTGGACGCGTCCAACCTGCTCAAGCCGGCGCTCTCCAGCGGCCAGCTCAAGTGCATCGGCGCGACCACCTTCACCGAGTACCGCGGCATCTTCGAGAAGGACGCGGCCCTGTCGCGGCGCTTCCAGAAGGTGGACGTGGTCGAGCCGACCGTGGCCGAGACCGTGGACATCCTCAAGGGCCTCAAGAGCCGCTTCGAGGAGCACCACAGCGTCAAGTACGCCGCTGCCGCGCTGCAGGCCGCCGCCGAGCTGTCGGCCAAGTACATCAACGACCGCCATCTGCCCGACAAGGCCATCGACGTGATCGACGAGGCCGGCGCGGCCCAGCGCATCCTGGTGGCCAGCAAGCGCAAGAAGACCATCGGCAAGGCCGAGATCGAGGAAATCGTCGCCAAGATCGCGCGCATCCCGCCCGCGAACGTGTCGAACGACGACCGCAGCAAGCTGCAGACCATCGAGCGCGACCTGAAGAGCGTGGTGTTCGGCCAGGACAAGGCGCTGGAAGTGCTGGCCTCGGCCGTCAAGATGGCGCGCTCGGGCCTGGGCAAGGGCGACAAGCCGATCGGCTCCTTCCTCTTCAGCGGCCCCACCGGCGTCGGCAAGACCGAAGCCGCCAAGCAGCTGGCCTACATCATGGGCATCGAGCTGATCCGCTTCGACATGTCCGAGTACATGGAGCGCCATGCCGTCAGCCGCCTGATCGGCGCGCCTCCGGGCTACGTCGGCTTCGACCAGGGCGGCCTGCTCACCGAAGCCATCACGAAGAAGCCGCACGCGGTGCTGCTGCTCGACGAGATCGAGAAGGCGCACCCGGACATCTTCAACGTGCTGCTGCAGGTGATGGACCACGGCACGCTGACGGACAACAACGGGCGCAAGGCCGACTTCCGCAACGTCATCATCATCATGACGACGAACGCGGGCGCCGAGACCATGAACAAGGCGACCATCGGCTTCACCAACCCGCGCGTGGCGGGCGACGAGATGGCCGATATCAAGCGTCTGTTCACGCCTGAGTTCCGCAACCGGCTCGACGCCATCGTCAACTTCAAGGCGCTGGACGAGCAGGTCATCCTGCGGGTGGTGGACAAGTTCCTGCTGCAGCTGGAAACCCAGCTGTCCGAGAAGAAGGTCGAAGTCACCTTCACCGACCAGCTGCGCAAGCACCTGGCCAAGAAGGGCTTCGATCCGCTGATGGGCGCCCGCCCGATGCAGCGCCTGATCCAGGACATGATCCGCCGCGCGCTGGCCGACGAACTGCTGTTTGGCCGGCTGACCGAAGGTGGCCGCCTGACCGTCGATATCGAGACCGGCACCGACGACAAGGGCGCGGAAACGGCCGAGGTGAAGCTGGACATCCAGCCCTTGCCCAAGAAGGACCGTTCGGCCAAGTCCGAGCCTGCCGAGCCCGAAGAGGCCACGGCGGACTGACAGGTGTCGCCGAAGCAGTGCCGGCTCCGGCCGGTGCTGTACGTCAAAAAGAAAACCCGCATGCCATCGGCATGTGGGTTTTTTCTTTTCGGCTTGCGCTGTGCTCAGCGCACCTGGGGCCGCCGGAAAGCTGGCGGGCGCCCCCCTGCAAGCGGGCTGCAGGTGAAGCGCCTCTGGTCTTTCAACGCGCTGTGGACGCCGCCGCTGCCGCCGGCTGCGCTGCAGCGCCTTGCTGCAGCCTCTCCAGCAACTCCGTCGTGGGATATCCGTCCGCTTCCAGCCCCAGGCTGCGCTGGAATTGCCTGAGGCCTGCGCGGGTGGAGGGCCCGAAGACGCCGTCGGCTGTGCCGGCGGCGAAGCCGCGCTGGTTCAGGCCGTTCTGCAGCTGCAGCACCTGGCTGCGCGAGAGCGGCTGCAGGTCGCGCGGCCAGGAGGCGGCGACGCCCGGAGCGCCCTCGATCTGCCGGGCCAGCAGGCCCACGCCCAGCGCGTAGTTGATGGAATTGTTGTAGCGCAGGATGGCGCGGAAGTTGGGCCCGACCAGGAAGGCGGGGCCGCGCGCGCCGGCCGGCTCGATGACCGAAGCGGCGTCGAAGGCGGGCAGGGGCTGGCCGTCCATGGACTGCACGCCGTCGGCTGCCCATTGCGATGCAGGCTGGCGCACGCTCAGTTCGGCCCGGCTGTGGTCGAAGCCGGCGGGCAGGCGCACCTCCACGCCCCAGGGCTCGCCCCGGCGCCAGCCGGCGCTGGCCAGGTAGTTGGCCGTGGAGGCGGCCACGTCCGGGATGCTGCCCCAGATGTCGCGCCGTCCGTCGCCGTCCGCATCGACGGCATGGGCCAGGAAGACCGAGGGCAGGAACTGCGTGTTGCCCATGGCACCGGCCCAGGAGCCGACCATGCGGTCGGCCGCGATGTCGCCCTGGTCCACGATGCGCAGAGCGGCCAGCAGCTCGGAACGGGCCCAGTCGCGGCGCCGGCCCTCGAAGGCCAGGGTGGCCAGCGCGTCCACGGCGCGGAAGCTGCCGAAGTTGCCGCCGTAGTTGCTTTCCATGCCCCAGATGGCGGTGATGATGGATGCCGGCACGCCGTAGCGCGCCTCGGCTACCTCCAGCGGCACGCGGTATTCGATCCGCTTGGCGCGGCCGGCGGCGATGCGCTGCGGGGAGACCGCGCTGTCCAGATAGGCCCAGGGCGTGCGGGTGAATTCGGGCTGGGCGCGGTCCAGCTCGATGACGCGGGGCTGCAGGCGCGCCGTGAGCAGCACCTGCTGCACGGTGGCGGGGCGTATGCCGGCGGCCAGCGCTTCGCGCCCGAAGGCATCCAGCCAGGCCTTGAAGCTCTTCTCTTCGGCCACCTGGGCCGCGTCTTCGGGGGCGGGCTGGGGCGTGGCTGCGCCCTGCTGCGGCGCTGGTGCCGGGACGGCTGCAGGCGGGGCACCCGCCGCACGGCTGCCAGGAGCCACCGGGGCGGCGCATCCTCCCAGCAGGGCCAGCGTGGCGCAGGCCAGCGGCAAGGTCCAGGGCAGAAGGCGGCGGGGCAGGGCGGAGAGCGGTCGATTCGATGGGGAGTGCATGTGCGCCATTGTCGTCGGCCCCGGCATACTTGCGGCTTCGAGTTCTCTGCAGCCGCGTATCCATGCACACCTTCCTTTGGCACGACTACGAAACCTTTGGTGCCAACACCCGGCGCGACCGCCCGGCCCAGTTCGCGGGCATCCGCACCGATGCCGAGCTCAACGAGATCGGCGAGCCGCTGATGATCTATTGCCGGCCCGCGCCCGACTATCTGCCCGATCCCGAGTCCTGCCTGATCACCGGCATCACCCCGCAGGTCTGCCTGGAACGCGGCCTGCCCGAGCATGAATTCGCCGCCCGCATCGAAGCGGAGCTGGCGCGGCCCGGCACCATCGGCGTGGGCTACAACACCATCCGCTTCGACGACGAGATCACGCGCTTCATGTTCTGGCGCAACCTGATCGATCCCTATGCCCGCGAATGGCAGAACCAGTGCGGCCGCTGGGACCTGCTGGACGTGGTGCGCATGACCTATGCGCTGCGGCCCGACGGCATCGAATGGCCGCGCAAGGAAGACGGCTCGCCGAGCTTCAAGCTGGAGCATCTGTCCAAGGCCAACGGCCTGGTCCACGAGGCCGCGCACGACGCGCTCTCCGACGTGCGCGCCACCATCGCCCTGGCGCGCCTGATCCGCCAGCGCCAGCCCAAGCTGTTCGATTTCGCCCTGAGCCTGCACAAGAAGGACCGCGTGGCGGCCGAGCTGCGCCTGCCCGCCACGGCCGAGACGGCGCGCCCGTTCCTGCATGTATCGGGCATGTTCCCCACCGAGCGCGGCTGCCTGGGCGTGATGTGGCCGTTGGCCAGCCACCCCACCAACCGCAACGAGCTGATCGCCTGGGACCTGTCGCACGACCCCTCCGAGCTGGCGCGCCTGGATGCCGACACCATCCGCCTGCGCATGTTCACGCGCAGCGACGAGCTGCCCGAAGGCGTCGCCCGCCTGCCCGTGAAGACGGTGCATCTGAACAAGTCGCCCATGGTGGTCGGCAACGTCAACACGCTGACCCGCGAGACGGCCGAGCGCTGGGGGATCGATCTGGAACAGGCCGCCCGGCATGCCGCCGCGGCCCGCGCCCTGCCGGACCTGACGGACGTCTGGGCGCAGGTCTTCTCCCGCCCGCAGGAAGGGGCGGGCACGCCCGACGTGGACCAGGACCTGTACGGCGGCTTCGTCGGCAACGAGGACCGGCGCCGCCTGGAGCGCCTGCGCAGCCTGCCGCCCGGGAAGCTGGCCCAGGCGCGGCCGGGCTTCGACGACAAACGCCTGGAAGAGCTGGCCTGGCGCTACCGTGCGCGCAATTTCCCCGAGACCCTGACCGAGGAAGACCTGGAGCGCTGGGAAGAGCACCGCATGGCCTGCCTGGTGGAAGGGCAGGGCGGTGCGCTCACCTTCGACGAGCTATTCGCGCGGCTGGACACCCTGGGCGGCGAGGCCGACGAGCGCGGCGAGGAAATCCTCGGGGCGCTCTACGACTATGCCGAGAGCATCGCGCCTTCGATGTAGGGGAGGGCGGCCATGCCTGAAAGCCCCGCGCTGCTGCGCGCCGATGCGATGCAGGCCGATGGCGGCCCGGTCGATCCGGCCCGGCTGGCGGAATTCATCCGTGCCCACCCGCGGCTTTTCGTGCTGACCGGGGCGGGCTGCAGCACGGCCTCCGGCATCCCCGACTACCGCGATGCCGACGGGCAATGGAAGCGCCCGCAGCCCGTCACCTTCCAGGCCTTCATGGGCGAAGAGGCCACGCGCCAGCGCTACTGGGCGCGCAGCCTGATCGGCTGGCGCGTGATGGGCCACGCGCAGCCGGGCGCCGCGCACCGGGCGCTGGCCCGGCTGGAGGCGCTGGGCCATGTGGAAATGCTGCTGACCCAGAACGTCGATGGCCTGCACGATGCGGCCGGCAGCCGGCGCACGGTCGATCTGCACGGCCGCATAGACACCGTGCGCTGCATGCATTGCGAGGCCCGCATGCCCCGGGCCGAACTGCAGCAGCGCCTGGTGGACGCCAACCCGGCCTGGGCGCATCTGCAGGCCGAGACGGCGCCGGACGGCGACGCCTATCTGGACGGGCTGGATTTCTCCACCTTCGTGGTGCCGGACTGCCCGGCCTGCGGCCAGGGCCTGCTCAAGCCCGACGTGGTGTTCTTCGGCGAGAACGTGCCGCGCGAGCGCGTGGCGGCGGCGCGCGAGGCGCTGCAGCGCTCGGCCGGCGTGCTGGTGGCAGGCTCATCGCTGATGGTGTATTCGGGCTTCCGCTTCGTCCAGGCGGCAGCGGATGCGCAACAGCCCATCGCGGCCGTCAACCAGGGCCGCACGCGGGCCGACGGGCTCTTCGCCCTCAAGCTGCAGAGCGACGTGGGGCGCACGCTGTCGGAGGCCGTGGCGCTGCTGGGCTGACCGCAGCCCTTGTCCTCGGCCCGGAAGGCCGTCCGGGCGAGGCCGGGCGCAGTTCCTGCGGCGCGGGCCGGGGTATCCCGGGCGGGCCTGGCAGCAAGGGTGCTAAGGTTCCGGGGAAAGCAAAGACAAAGCAAACAAGCATCGGCCCGCTGAATGGTCAGGCCATGCACAGGAGACGCCATGCAGCCGCATTCCTCTCTGCCCACGCGCCCCGGAGACTGGCTGGAACCGGCCGGCGACAGCGCGCAGCTCATCGCCCACGCCCATCAGCGTTCGGCTGCCTTCGGCCTGCGGCCGCACGAGCAGGCCGATCTCACCCCGGTCGATGCCGGCGCGCTGGCCTGGTCCGTGGCACGCAACGCAGCGCTGTGCGCCTATGCCCGGCCAGTGATGGAAACCCTGTCGGCCCAGATCGCCGGAACGCAGAGCATGGTGGTGTTGACCGATGCATCGGGCATCGTGCTGCACGCGCTGGGCGACGACGAATTCATGGGGCGGGCCGCCCGGGTGGCGCTCCGGCCCGGCGCGGTCTGGTCGGAACGCAGCAAGGGCACGAATGCCGTCGGCACGGCCCTGGCGATGGGCGAGGCGCTGCAGGTCACCGGGCCGCAGCATTTCCTGCACGTCAACCAGTTCCTGGCCTGTTCCTGCGCGCCCATCCTCGATCCGCAGAGCCAGGTCATGGGTGCGCTGGACGTCAGCGGCGACCACCGTGGCCAGAGCCCCCACACCATGGCGCTGGTCCGCATGTCGGCCCGCATGGTGGAGAACCAGCTCTTTCGCAAGATGTTCGAGGACGCGGTGCTGCTGCGCTTCCATGCGCGCGAGGAGTTCCTGGGCACCTTGCTCGAAGGCATGGCGGCCTTCGCGCCGGACGGGCGCTTCCTGGCGGCCAACCGCAGCGCGCAGTTCCAGCTGGGCCTGTCGCCCCAGGCCTTGCAGGCCCGCACCTTCTCGTCGCTGTTCGGCATGCCGATGGGCGCGCTGCTGCAGCACGCCCGCGCGGCCGTGCCGGCGCACCTGCCGCTGTGGCTGCACGGCGGGGTGCGGGTGTCGGCCATGGTGCTGTTCCGTGCGTCACGGCCCGGCCTGGTGGCGCAGTCCGTGGCCCCTGCAGGCGATGCGGCGCAGCTCCGGCCGGGCCGCCAGGCTCCTTCGGCGCCGCCCGCCGGCGCCCAGCGGCTTTCCAGCCTGCGCTATCTGGACAGCGGCGACGCCCAGCTGGCCCAGGTGATCGACCGCGTGGGCCGCCTGCTGGGGCGCGACGTGCCCACCATGATCCTGGGCGAGACCGGCACGGGCAAGGAACTGCTGGCCCAGGCCATCCACCATGACGGGCCGCGCTCCGCCAAGCCCTTCGTGGCGGTGAACTGCGCGTCGATTCCCGAGGCGCTGATGGAGGCCGAGCTGTTCGGCTACGAGGAGGGAGCCTTCACGGGCGCGCGGCGCAAGGGCAGCCCGGGCAAGATCGTGCAGGCCCACGGCGGCACGCTCTTTCTGGACGAGATCGGCGACATGCCTTTATCGATGCAGGCGCGGCTGCTGCGCGTGCTGCAGGAGCGCTGCGTGGCGCCGCTGGGCTCCACGCGGCTGATCGAGGTGGACGTGCAGGTGATCTGCGCCACCCACCGCCCTCTGCGCGCCATGATGGCCGAGGGCCGCTTCCGGGACGATCTCTACTACCGGCTCAACGGCCTGGTGGTGCGGCTGCCCGCGCTGCGCGAACGCAGCGACCTGGCGGTCATCGTCGAGCGGTTGCTGCGCGCCCAGCACGAGGCCGAGGGCTCGCACGGCAGGAGCGCTGGCGGCCCGCCGCGCGTGGCGCCCGAGGTGATGGCGCTCTTCAGGGCCCATGCCTGGCCGGGCAATCTGCGCCAGCTGAACAACGTGCTGCGCACGGCGGCGCTGATGGCCGAAGGCGCGGGCGAGCTGCAGCTCTGCCATCTGCCGGAAGACTTCCTGGACGAATGCGGGGCCGCAGCGATGCCGCAGCCCGGCCCCGGCCCCGGCGCGGCGGAGGGCTCGGCCAGCCCTGCGGCATCGCCATCGCCCGCCTTGCCGGAAGGCATCACGGCGGGCTCCGTGCGCGAGGCGCTCGCCGCGCATGGCGGCAATGTGTCCGCTGCCGCGCGGGCCCTTGGCGTGGCGCGCAACACCGTCTATCGATACCTCAAGCTGGACCAGCTCCCCGCAAGCCCGGCCGTTGCCCCTCAGGCGCGCGGCGGCGGCCCCAGTGCCTCGATGGCTGCCCATTCGTCGTCGCCATAGAGCCGCGAGCGCGTGAGAAACCGCAGCCCGGTGGGGCGTTCGAGCGAGAACATGCCGCCGTTGCCCGGCACGGCGTCGATGATCAGGTGGGTGTGTTCCCAGTACTCGAACTGGGAGCTGCTCATGTAGAAGGGCGTGCCGGCGATTTCGCCCAGCAGCACGTCCGAGTCGCCCAGCATGAACTCGCCCAGGGCGAAGCACATGGGCGCGCTGCCGTCGCAGCAGCCGCCCGACTGGTGGAACATGAGGGGGCCGTGCTGGGTGCGCAGCTGCTCGATGAGCGCGATGGCTGCCGGCGTGGCGGACACGCGCGTGGGCGCCTGGGCCTCGGCGGCCGCGGATGCCTGCGGATGGCTGTCTTGCATGGTGTGTCTCCGTGGCGGCCCCGGATGGGGCCTGGGTCTGTACTGTCCTGTCGTCCAGTGCTTCGATGGAGGCCTTGCCACGCACGCCCTTCTGCAGGCTGTCCCCGCCTGCCCATTCCCGGCGAAGGGCGGCGAAGCGGGGTGGAGCGCGTGTGTCAGGCCGCCATGTCCAGCACGATACGTCCCTGGATCTGCCCCTTGTGCATGCGGGCGAATACGTCGTTGATGTTTTCCAGCTTTTCCGTGCTGACCGTGGCTCTGACCTGGCCGCGTGCGGCGAAGTCCAGCGATTCCTGCAGATCCAGCCGCGTGCCGACGATGGAGCCGCGCACCGTCACGCCGCGCAGCACCATGTCGAAGATGGGCAGCGGGAAGTTGCCTGGCGGCAGGCCGTTGAGCGACACCGTGCCGCCGCGCCGCACCATGCCCAGCGCCTGCTCGAAGGCCTTGGGGGAGACGGCGGTGACGAGCGCCCCGTGGGCGCCGCCGATCTCCTTTTGCAGGTAGGCGGCGGGGTCGGTGGTCATGGCGTTCACCGTGACGCTGGCGCCCAGCTTGCGGGCCAGCTCCAGCTTGTCGTCCTCCACATCGACGGCCGCCACGTTCAGTCCCATCGCGCGGGCGTATTGCACGGCCATGTGGCCCAGGCCGCCGATGCCGGAGATGACGACCCAGTCGCCGGGCTTGGTGTCCGTCACCTTCAGGCCTTTGTAGACCGTGACGCCTGCGCACAGCACCGGGGCGATGTCCACGAAGCCGACTTCCTTGGGCAGATGGCCCACGAAGTTGGGGTCGGCCAGCGCGTAGTCGGCGAAGCCGCCGTTGACCGAATAGCCGGTGTTGCTCTGCGATTCGCACAGGGTTTCCCAGCCGCCCAGGCAATGGGTGCAGCAGCCGCAGGCCGAGTGCAGCCAGGGCACGCCCACGCGGTCGCCTTCCTTGACGTGCTTGACGTTCCTGCCGATGGCGGCGACGAAGCCCACGCCTTCATGGCCGGGAATGAACGGCGGATTGGGCTTGACGGGCCAGTCGCCTTCGGCGGCGTGCAGGTCGGTGTGGCAGACGCCGGAGGCCTCGATCTTGACCAGGATCTGGTCGTCCGCGGGCCGGGGCGTGGGCACGTCTTCGACGCGCAGCGGTTTGCCGAATTCGCGGACTACCGCGGCTTTCATGGTTTGGGGAAGCATGGGTCGGACCTCTTGGAAATGATGGGAAACAGCGGCCCGCGCCGGGCTGCTGTCTCCTTCATTAAAGGCCGCATGGGGCCTGGGGGCCTTGCCACAGATCAATGCTTGAGCGCATGCGATGAGCTGGCGGCGCAGCGGGAGCCGCGCCGCCTCGGGCTCCTGCATGTCTCAGAAGAAGCCCAGCTTGTTGGGGCTGTAGCTCACCAGCAGGTTCTTGGTCTGCTGGTAGTGGTCGAGCATCATCTTGTGGTTTTCGCGGCCGATGCCGGACTGCTTGTAGCCGCCGAAGGCCGCGTGCGCGGGGTAGGCGTGGTAGCAGTTGGTCCACACGCGGCCGGCCTGGATGCCCCGGCCCATGCGGAAGGCGCGCGCGCCGTCGCGGCTCCACACGCCGGCGCCCAGGCCATAGAGCGTGTCGTTGGCGATTTCCAGCGCTTCCTCTTCGGTCTTGAAGGTGGTGACGGACACCACCGGGCCGAAGATCTCTTCCTGGAAGATGCGCATCTTGTTGTGGCCCTTGAACACCGTGGGCTTGATGTAGTAGCCGCCGGCCAGGTCGCCGCCCAGCATGTTGCGCTCGCCGCCGATCAGGCATTCGGCGCCTTCCTTCTTGCCCAGGTCCAGGTACGAGAGGATCTTCTCCAGCTGTTCCTGCGAGGCCTGCGCGCCGATCATGGTGCTCTTGTCGAGCGGATGGCCCTGGGTGATCGCGGCCACGCGCTTCAGGGCGCGTTCCATGAAGCGGTCGTAGATCGATTCCTGGATCAGCACGCGGCTGGGGCAGGTGCAGACCTCGCCCTGGTTCAGCGCGAACATGGTGAAGCCTTCCAGCGCCTTGTCGAAGAAGGCGTCGTCGGCGGCCAGCACGTCCTCGAAGAAGATGTTGGGGCTCTTGCCGCCCAGCTCCAGCGTGACCGGGATGATGTTCTGGCTGGCGTACTGCATGATCAGCCGGCCGGTGGTGGTCTCGCCCGTGAAGGCGATCTTCGCGATGCGGTTGCTGGACGCCAGCGGCTTGCCGGCTTCCAGGCCGAAGCCGTTGACCACGTTCACGACGCCGGCAGGCAGCAGGTCGCCGATGATTTCCAGCAGCACCAGGATGGAGGCGGGCGTCTGCTCGGCGGGTTTCAGCACCACGCAGTTGCCGGCGGCCAGGGCCGGGGCCAGCTTCCAGACGGCCATCAGGATGGGGAAGTTCCAGGGAATGATCTGGCCGACGACGCCCAGGGGCTCGTGGAAGTGGTAGGCCACGGTGTCATGGTCGATCTCGCTGATGCCGCCTTCCTGCGCGCGCACGGCGCCGGCGAAGTAGCGGAAGTGGTCGATGGCCAGGGGAATGTCGGCTGCCATTGTTTCGCGCAGCGGCTTGCCGTTGTCGATGGTTTCGGCCACCGCGATGGTCAGCAGGTTGGCTTCCATGCGGTCGGCGATCTTCAGCAGGATGTTGGCGCGGTCGGTGGTGGAGGTCTTGCCCCAGGCCGCCTTGGCCTTGTGCGCGGCGTCCAGCGCGGCGTTCACGTCCTTGTCGTTGGAACGCGGCACCGAGGTGAACACCTGGCCGTTGATGGGCGAGCTGTTCTCGAAGTACTGACCGTCCACCGGCGGAACCCACTGGCCGCCGATGTAGTTGCCATATTGCTTCTTGTAGGGGTTGGCGATGCCGAGGCTTGCGATTTCTGCCATGTTCATGGTGCTTGTCTCCTGAGATGGTGGTCGGTGGATGCTGCGCGTTGGACGCACTCGCACTCTTTCAAGGGCAAATCGCATGCCAGCGGATGGCCGTGCCGCATGCAGGCCGCGGCGCTACGGGTCAACCCTTGGTTTTTGGGGCCCAGGCCGGGGCTTGCGCGGCTCATCGGAGGCGCGGCGCCTGCAGCAGGGTGTTCAGGCCGGCCGCAGGCCCTGCGCAGTTGCGCAGGCCGGGTGTGGCAGTTGTTCCGTTTCTGAACAGTTGCGCAGTGCGAGGGGATGCCACGGCGCCGGGGAGCCGGCGGGCGGGCGCTGCAGCGCGCCTAGAATCGCCCGCTGCAGCCGCGCAGGCCATCACGGTGCCTGCCGGTCGAGGCCGGCATGCCGCCCGCTCGCTCGTTCTCAGCTCTCTGCACCGAACGGCGTGCGGCCCGCCGCTCGGGGCGCCCTGCGGCACGCAGGCCCCCACCATCAATCGCAGGAGGCGCCACCATGGGTGCGCAATGGAAAGCAAAGGGCAAGGCGCAGGTCGCCGATGCCAAGGGCAAGCTGTTCGGCAAGCTCGTCAAGGAAATCATCGTGGCGGCCCGCAGCGGCGCCGACCCGGCCGGCAATTCGCGCCTGCGCCTGGCCATGGAGCAGGCCCGCAAGGCCTCCATGCCCAAGGACACGCTGGAGCGCGCCGTGAAGAAGGGCTCCGGCGTGGGGGCCGATGCTGTCGATTACCAGCGCGTGATCTACGAAGGCTTCGCGCCGCACCAGGTGCCGGTGATGGTCGAATGCCTGACCGACAACGTGAACCGCACCGCGCCCGAAATGCGCGTGCTGTTCCGCAAGGGCCAGCTGGGCACGTCCGGCTCCGTGTCGTGGGACTTCAACCACGTGGGCTTCATCGAGGCCGAACCCGCGGCGGGCCATGCGGGTGCCGATGCCGAGGTGGCGGCCATCGAGGCCGGCGCGCAGGACTTCGAGCCCGGCGAGCAGGAAGGCACGACCCTCTTCATCACCGAGCCTGCCGACCTGGACCTGGTGAGCCGCGCGCTGCCGGCCCAGGGCTTCACGGTGCTGTCGGCCAAGCTGGGCTACCAGCCCAAGAATCCGGTCGATCCGGCCAACCTGAGCCCGGAGGCGCTGGAAGAGGTGGAAAGCTTCCTGGCCGCCATCGACGCGCACGACGACGTGCAGGAAATGTTCGTCGGCCTCAAGGGCTAAGTCATCAGCGTTGCTCCGCTTTTGATAGCGAAGTGCGTTTGTGTCACGCCGGCTGCAGGCCTGTTTGATCCTCAAACAGGCGGAGTCAGGCGAGCAGCAGGCTGACCTGCTGCGGCCGGCCCGGCAGCGACAGCTGCGCCACCGGCGCCGGGCTGCTGGCCACCAGGCGCCCGCGCCGCCACACGGCCAGGCGCGCGGCGCGCAGGCGGATCGCCTCCACCGGGTCCTGCGCATGCAGCAGCACCAGGTCGGCATGGCAGCCGGGGGCGATGCCGTAGCCTTCCAGGCCCAGCAGGCGCGCCGGATTCACCGTCACCGCATCGAAGCACTGGCGCATGGCCTGCTGTCCGGTCATCTGCGCCACGTGCAGGCCCATGTGGGCGGCCTCCAGCATGTCGGCGCTGCCGCCGGCATACCAGGGGTCCATCACGCAGTCGTGGCCGAAGGCGACGGTCAGGCCGGCGGCCATCAGCTCGGGCACGCGGGTCATGCCGCGGCGCTTGGGGTAGCTGTCGTGCCGGCCCTGCAGCGTGATGTTGATCAGCGGGTTGGCGACCACGCCCAGCCGTGCCTCGGCCATCAGCGGGATCAGCTTGCTGGCGTAGTAGTTGTCCATGCTGTGCATGGACGTCAGGTGCGAGCCGGTGACCCGGCCCTGCAGGCCCAGGCGCACGGTTTCGGCGGCCAGCGTTTCGACGTGGCGGGAGTGCGGGTCGTCGGATTCGTCGCAATGCATGTCCACGCGCAGGCCGCGCTCGGCCGCCAGTTCGCACAGCAGGCGTACGCTGTCGGCGCCCTGCGCCATGGTGCGCTCGAAATGCGGAATGCCGCCCACCACCTCCACGCCCAGGTCCAGCGCGCGCGTCAGGCTGTCCAGCGCACCGGGCCGGCGCAGCACGCCGTCCTGCGGGAAGGCGACCAGCTGCAGGTCCAGGTAGGGAGCCACGCGGGCCTTGACGTCCAGCAGGGCGCCCACGGTGAGAAGGCTCGGGTCGCTGGTGTCCACATGGCTGCGGATGGCCAGCAGGCCGCGCGCCACGGCCCAGTCGCAGTAGGCCAGGGCGCGTTCCACGATGGCCTCGTGCGTGAGCGTGGGTTTGAGCTCGCCCCAGAGCGCGATGCCTTCGAGCAGCGTGCCGCTCTCGTTCACGCGAGGCTGGCCGTAGCTGAGGGCCGAGTCGAGGTGGAAATGCGCATCGACGAAGGGCGGTGACAGCAGCAGGCCGCCGGCGTCCACCGTTTCGTGCGCGGGCGCCTGCAGGCCCTCGGCCACCTCGGCGATGCGGCCATCCTGGACGGCGACGGACATGTTCTGGCGCCCGTCGGGCAGGGCGGCGTTGTGGATCAGCAGGTCGAGCATGGAGTGGGGAATCTGGAGCGGGCTGCGGAGCCGTTCGGTGGACTGCGGACGATGGCGTGCATATTCTGGGCCCGTTCCCACCGGCCGGGGCGCCGCGCTCCGCCCCGTCCCTTGCCCCCACCTTCCGAAAGCTCCCGCATGCAATTCGCCTACACCATCCTCTATGTCCAGGATGTCGCCCGATCCATCGCCTTCTACGAAGCCGCCTTCGGCCTGCGCCGCCGCTTCCTGCACGAAGGTGGCGACTATGGCGAGATGGAAACCGGAGCCACCACGCTGGCGTTCTCGTCGCACCGGCTCATGGCGCAGCTCGGCAAGAACCCCCGCCGCGCCAGCGCCGATGCGCCCAGCTTCGAGATCGCCCTGGCCACGGACGACGTGCCCGCCGCCCTGGCCCGCGCCGTGGCCGCCGGAGCCCGGCAGGTGCGCGCGCCAGAGCGCATGCCCTGGGGCCAGACCATCGCCTATGTGGAAGACGGCGACGGCGTGCTGGTGGAGCTCTGCACGCCTGTGCAGGCGGGTTGAGATCCTGCGCGCCCGGCGGTGTTCAGGCCGCTTGCAGGGACGCGCGCCACGCCGTGCGCGCGAGCCGGTAGAGCACGTGTGGGCGCACCGCATGGCCCCCGGGCACGGACGGGTGCTCGAACGCCTCCGCGGGCGACTCGCGCATGCCCAGGCGCGCCATCACCGCCTGCGAGCGCCGGTTACGCTGCGCCGTGAAGGCCACGATCTCATCAAGCCCCAGCGCCTCGAATCCCGCGCGCAGCGCCAGCCGTGCGCCCTCCGTGGCCAGGCCGCGGCCCCAGAAGGGCCGGGCGAGCCGCCAGCCGATTTCCACGCAGGGCGCGAAGGGCAGCGGGGCCGTGGGACGGTTCAGGCCGATGAAGCCCATGAACGTTCCACCTGGCGTGCCCGCGCCGTCCTGGCCTTCCAGCAATTCGGCTGCCCAGAATCCCCAGCCCTGCTGCTCGATCAGCGCCTCGATGCGGTTGGCCATGGCGTCGCTCTGGGCACGGTCCAGCGGGGCCGGGAAATGCTCCATCACCGCCGGGTCGGCATTGAGCGCGGCGAAGGGGGCGCGGTCTGCGGGCGTCCACTGGCGCAGGCGCAGGCGGGGCGAGCGCAGCAGGGCCGGATCGATGGAGAGTGGGGCGGGCGGCTTGTCTTCGCTCAAGGGCTGAATCATCCGCCCATGCTAGCGGCAGCTATGGAGGCTTATCGCTCCCCTTTGCGATACGGCTTCATCAGTGCCTGCGGATAGGCGGCTTTGCGGGCCACCAGCACCAGCGCCAGGATGGACAGGAGGTAGGGCAGCATCAGGTACACCTGATACGGCAGCCATGCGTCGCCGGCCTGCTGCAGGCGCAGCTGCAGCGCATCGAAGAACGCGAACAGCAGGGCACCCAGCAGAGCCTTGCCGGGCCGCCACGACGCGAATACCACCAGCGCCACGCAGATCCAGCCGCGGCCGTTGACCATGTTGAAGAAGAAGGCGTTGAACGCCGACAGCGTGAGGAAGCTGCCGGCCACGCCCATCAGCGCCGAGCCCGCCACGACGGCGCCCGTGCGCGTGGCCGCCACGGAAATCCCCTGGCCTTCGGCCGCCTGCGGGTTCTCGCCGACCATGCGCACCGCCAGGCCCAGCGGCGTGCGGTAGAGCGCCCAGGCCAGCAGCGGAGCGAGCAGCAGCGCCATCAATGTGAGCGGTGTCTGTGCCGAGAGAATCGGCACGCCTATCCACTCCATCGGCGCGAACGGCGCGACGGTGGGAGGCGTGTTCACCTTCGGGAAGCCCACGCGGTAGCCGTAGTAGCTGAGCGCCGTGGCCAGCAGCGTGATGCCCAGTCCCGAGACATGCTGCGACAGCGCCAGACCCACGGTGAGCCAGGCGTGCAGCAGCCCGAACACCGCGCCCGTGAGCGCCGCCACTGCCACGCCCGTCCATAGTCCATGCCCCGCATGCACGGTGAGCCAGCCGGTGAAGGCGCCCGCCACCATGATGCCTTCGATGCCCAGGTTGAGCACGCCCGCGCGCTCGCACAGCAGCACGCCCAGCGTGCCGAGGATGAGGGGCGTGGCCACGCGCAGCGTCGCGATCCAGAAGGCCGGGTTGGCGAGGATGTCCAGCAGCTCGGTCATTTCCATCTTACGCGGTACTGGGCCAGCAGTCCCGCCACCAGCACCGCGATCAGCGAGGCGGCGACGATCACGTCGGCGATATAGGTGGGCACGCCGATGGCGCGGCTCATGCTGTCGGCGCCCACCAGCACGCCGGCCACGAAGACGGCCGCCGCCACCACGCCCAGCGGATGCAGCCCGGCCAGCATGGCGATCACGATGCCGCTATAGCCGTAGCCCGGCGACATGTCGAGCGTCACGTAGCCCGTGCGGCCCGCGACCTCGATCGCGCCGGCGAGGCCCGCCAAGCCGCCCGAGAGCAGGGCCACCAGCACCACGGTGCGCGTCACCGGTACGCCCGCGAACGCCGCGGCGCGCGGATTGGCGCCCGCGGCCCGGATGTCGAAGCCCGGCACCGTGCGCGCCAGCAGCGCCCACAGCAGCACCGCCAGGCCCACGGCTATCAGCAGGCCGGTGTGCAGGCGCGATCCCGGCACCAGCCGCGACAGCTCCAGGTCGCCCTGCAGCGCCACGCTCTGCGGCCAGCCCAGCGCCAGCGGGTCCTTCATGGGGCCGTCGAGCAGGGCGGACACAAGCAGCAGCATCACGAAGTTGAGCAGCAGCGTGGTCACCACCTCGTCCACGCCCAGCCGCGCCTTCATCAGCGCCGGGCCCAGCAGCAGCGCGGCACCGGCCAGCGCTGCGGCCAGCATCATGAGCGGGAACAAGACCCACGGCGACCATTCCAGGCCCGTGCCGCCATGCATGCCGCCTACGGCTACCGCTGCGATGGCGCCGGCATAGAGCTGCCCTTCGGCGCCGATATTGAACAGGCGCGCGCGGAAGGCCACGGCCGCGGCCAGACCCGTGAGGATCAGCGGCGTGGCGCGCGTGAGCGTTTCGGTGAGCGCGAAGACCGAGCCGAACGCGCCCTGCGCCAGCAGCGCATAGGTCCGGCCCACGGGGGCGCCCGCCCACAGCACCAGCAGCGCGGAGACGAGCAGCGTGAAGGCCACGGCGCCGATGGGCGCGGCGACATAGGCTGCGGCGGAAGTGCGGTGGCGTTTTTCGAGTCTCATGGCGTGACTGCCCTGGTTTCGCCGGCCGGATGTTCGCCGGCCATGGCCAGGCCGATCGCTTCGCGCGTCCAGGCTTCGGCCGGCAGGGATTCGGTCAGGTGCCCGCCGTGCATCACCGCCACGCGGTCGCCCAGCTGCAGCACTTCGTCCAGGTCGTCGGAGATGAGCAGCACGGCCGCGCCCGCATCGCGCGCGGCGATGAGCTGCTGCTGCACGAAGGTGACGGCGCCGATGTCCAGGCCCCAGGTGGGCTGGTGGGCGACGATGAGCTGCGGAGGCTCCGGATGCTGCGGATCGGGCGACAGCAGCGCCCGCCCGAGGATCAGCTTCTGCATGTTGCCGCCCGACAGCGACCGCGCCGGCACATCGGACCCGCCGCCGCGCACGTCGAAGGTCTCGGCCACGCGGCGCGCATGCTGGCGCGCGGCGCGGCGCTTGATCCAGCCGGCGGCGAACCAGGGATGGGAGAACCAGCGGCTGCCCAGGCGTTCGGAGACGGCGTTCTCCCAGACCGGCAGATCGCCCACCACGCCCACGGCGTGGCGGTCCTCGGGGATGCGGGCCACGCCCTGGGCGACGAGGCGCTGGGGATGCGCCGGCAGCGGCATGCCCTGCAGCGTGGCACTGCCCTGCGTGGGGATGCGCACGCCGCAGAGCACGTCGGCCAGGGCCACCTGCCCATTGCCCGACACGCCCGCGATGGCGGTGATCTCGCCCGCGCGGAGCACAAGGTGGACGCCGTGCAGCGCATCGCGCCCGCCGGCGGTATGGACATCGTCGAGAGTGCAGACGGCCTCGCCGACCCGGCGCGCGGGCCGGCGCTCGGCGCGCTCGACGGCGTGCCCCACCATCCACTGCGCGAGCTGCGCCTGCGTGGTGCCCTGGGCGGGCGCTTCGGCCACCAGCCGGCCCTGGCGCAGCACGGCCACGCGGTGCGACACGCGTAGCACCTCGCCGAGCTTGTGGCTGATGAAGATGATGGACAGCCCCTCGGCCACCATCTGCGAGAGGGTGGCGAACAGCGCCTCGCTCTCCTGCGGCGTGAGCACGGCCGTGGGCTCGTCCAGGATCAGGATGCGTGCGCCGCGGTAGAGCGCCTTCAATATTTCCACGCGCTGGCGCTCGCCCACCGAGAGATCACCCACGCGCGCATCCGGCACCACGGGCAGGCCGAAGCGCCGCGACACCTCCAGCAGCCGCGCGCGCGCGGCGCCGCGGCGCGAGAACGGCTGCCAGAGCGGTTCGCTGCCGAGCAGCACGTTGTCCAGCACGCTCAGGTTGTCGGCCAGCGTGAAATGCTGGTGCACCATGCCGATGCCCGCCGCCAGCGCCGCGCGCGGCTGGCCCGGCGGCAGGGCGCGGCCGAACGCTTCGATGCTGCCGGCGTCCGCCACGTAGTGCCCGAACAGGATGGACATCAGCGTGGACTTGCCCGCCCCGTTCTCGCCCAGCAGCGCCAGCACCTCGCCACGCGCGAGCGTGAGCGAAATGCCGTCGTTGGCCACCAGGCTGCCGAAGCGCTTGGTGATGCCGGAGAGGCGCAGCACGGTGTCCGGCGCGGCGGCCGGCGGCGGTGCGGACATGGACGAGGGCAGAGCGCGGAGCGCCGCCTTACTTCGCCGTGGACTTCGGCTGGCTGTCGTCCACCTTCACGGTGAACTTGCCGGCCAGGATCTCGGCCTCGCGTGCCTTCACCTTGGCCACCACGTCGGCCGGCACCTTCTTCTCGAACGTGCCCAGGGGCGCGAGGGACGAGCCCTTGTGCTTCATCATCGAATATGGGCCGTAATCCTCGGCCGTGAATTGGCCGGCCTTCACCAGGCCGATGGCGCGGTCCACGCTGGGCTCCATGTGCCACAGGGCGGAGGCGACCACGGTGTCGGGGTACTGCGGCTGCGTGTCGATCACGTTGCCGATGGCGAGCTTGCCTTTTTCCTTGGCCGCATCGCTCACGCCGAAGCGCTCGGCGTAGAGCACGTCCGCGCCCTTGTCGATCATGGCGAAGGTGGCTTCCTTGGCCTTCGGGGGATCGAACCAGCTGTTGATGAAGGTGACGGTGAACTCCACCTTCGGGTTCACTTCCTTGGCGCCGGCCATGAAGGCATGCATCAGGCGGTTGACCTCGGGGATGGGGAAGCCGCCGACCATGCCGATCTTGTTCGTCTTCGTCATGCCGCCCGCGATCATGCCGGTCAGGTAGGCGGGCTCCTGGATGTAGTTGTCGAACACGCTGAAGTTCGGCGCCTGGGGCTTGCCCGAGGAGCCCATCACGAAGGCCGTCTTGGGGAAGTCCTTGGCCACCTTGCGGGCGGCGGATTCCACGCCGAACACCTCGCCGAAGATCAGCTGGTTGCCGCCGTTGGCGTACTCGCGCATCACGCGCTCGTAGTCGGCATTGGCCACGTTCTCGCTGCTCTTGTACTCGATCTCGCCGCGCGCCTCGGCCGCCTTCAGCGCCTTGTGGATGCGGCTGACCCACTGCTGTTCGTAGGGCACCGTGTAGATGGCAGCCACCTTCAGCTTGGCGGGCGGCTGCTGCGCCAGCGCCGCCAGCGGGGCCAGGCCCAGGGTGGCCGAGATGGCGAGCGAAGTGCAGAGCAGGCGGCCTGTGAAGAGGCGGCGGTTGGGCAAGTTGGAATGCATGGGGCCGGACGTCGTAGGTAGGGAGGACTGCCCCATGACCGGCAAGATGCGTGCCAGCCGCGCCTGCCTTGCGCGGCCCGGCAACTGCCCTTATTTGGTGCCGAAGATCCGGTCCCCCGCATCCCCCAGGCCCGGCAGGATGTAGCCATGCTCGTTCAACTCGCGGTCGATCGCGGCGGTGTAGATCGGCACGTCGGGGTGGGCCTTCTGCAGCGTGGCCACGCCTTCCGGGGCGGCCAGCAGGCAGACGAACTTGATGGAGCGCGGGCTCAGCTTCTTGATGCGCTCCACGGCGGCGGCGGCGGAGTTGCCGGTGGCGAGCATGGGGTCCACGACGATCACGTCGCGCTCCTGCATCTCGGAGGGCATCTTGAAGTAGTACTCGACGGGCTGCAGCGTGTCGGGGTCGCGGTAGAGGCCGATGTGGCCGATGCGCGCGCCTGGAATGACGTTGAGCATGCCGTCCAGGAAGCCGTTGCCCGCGCGCAGGATGGACACCAGCACCTGCTTCTTGCCGTCGATGACGCGGCCGGTCATGGTCTCCAGCGGGGTTTCGATCTCGAGGTCCGACAGGGGCATGTCGCGCGTGATCTCGTAGGCCATCAGGGTGCTCAGTTCGCCCAGCAGGCGGCGGAAGCTGTTGGTGCTGGCGTCCTTGCGGCGCATCAGGGTCAGCTTGTGCTGCACCAGGGGGTGGGTGATGACGTGAACGTTGTTGTTGCTCATGGGCTGGGCCTCTTGTGGAGAAGAAGGGGGAAGGTCGGGGAAGGGACGCGAAGGGCGCGCCTGCGCGCGAAGGCGGGTGGCCGCGGCGCGCTGCCGGTGGCTGCGATTTTGCCGCCTGCGGGGCGGCCCCGTGCGGCTGGATGGCTTCAGGCGGCCAGGAAGCGCGCGAAGCGGTCCAGATCGACGTTGCCGCCGCTGATGACGATGCCTACCCGCCGGCCGCTCAGTTCCACGCCGCCGTGCAGGGCGCCGGCCAGGGCCAGCGCGCCGGTGGGTTCGACGACGATCTTCATGCGCTCGGCATAGAAGCGCAGCGCGGCCACCAGCTGCTCGTCGGTGGCGGTGACGATGTCGGCCACATGGCGCTGGATGATGGGGAAGGTGATCTCGCCCGGCGCCTGCGTCTGCGCGCCGTCGGCGATGGTGCGGGGCGTGTCGATGCGCACGATGCGGCCGGCGCGCAGCGACTGCTGCACATCGTTGCCGGCGGCCGGTTCCACGCCGATCACCTGGCAGCGGGGCGCCAGCCCCTGCGCGGCCAGCAGGCAGCCCGACAGCAGGCCGCCGCCGCCCAGGCAGACGAAGAGGTAGTCCAGGTCGGGCACTTCTTCCAGCAGCTCCAGCGCCGCCGTGCCCTGGCCGGCGATGACGTGGGGGTGGTCGAAGGGCGGCACCAGGGTCATGCCGCGCTCTTCGGCCAGGCGGCGGCTGATGGCCTCGCGGTCGTCGGTGAAGCGGTTGAAGGTGACCACCTGGGCGCCGTATTCGCGCGTGGCGGCCATCTTGGCGGCGGGCGCGTCCTCGGGCATGAGGATGAGCGCGGGAATGTCCAGCAGCCGCGCCGACAGGGCGACGGCCTGCGCGTGGTTGCCCGACGAAAACGCCAGCACGCCGCGTTCGCGCTGCGCGTCGCCGAAGCGGGCGAGCGCGTTGTAGGCGCCGCGGAACTTGAAGGCGCCCATGCGCTGCAGGTTCTCGCACTTGAAGAAGAGCTGCGCGCCCAGCTGCGCGTCGGCCGTGCTCGAGCGCAGCACCGGCGTGCGGTGCGCCACGCCCTGCAGCCGGCGGGCGGCATCGGCGACGTCGTCGAAGGTGGGCAGCGGGGCGGTGGGGGTCATGGCGGCATCCGGGTGAGATGGGGCGGGCAGCGGGCAGCAAGCCCGTGCGCCGCATGATACGCCTGCCGTCCCCGTCCGGCCAGGTGGCCGGTAGGCCCGCAGCGCGCGGCCGTGCTGCGCTGGCTGCTATCAAAAGAGGTGCGGGCCGCAGGGCTTCGGAACCGTTCTCAGGCCTCTGCCGTGGCCATTCCCCGGTGGCGCAGCATGGCGTCGATGGAGGGCGCCCGGCCCCGGAAGGCCTGGAACGACTCGATCGCCGGGCGGCTGCCGCCCGCCTCCAGGATGGAGCGCCTGTAGCGTTCGCCCGTGCTGCGCTCGGCCACGCCGGGCGTCCGCGCTTCTTCCTCGAAGGCAGCATAGGCGTCGGCGCTCAGCACCTCGGCCCACTGGTAGCTGTAGTAGCCCGCCGCATACCCGCCGGCGAAGAGGTGGCTGAAGCTGTGGACGTAGCGCATGTAGGGCGCCTGTGGCAGCGCGCCGATCCGGCTGTTGACGGCCTGCAGGGTGGCGACCACGTCCGGCGCGGGCGAGCTGTGCAGCTGCATGTCCACCAGCGAACGTTCGACCTGGGCCAGCGTCTGCAGGCCGGCCTGGAAGTTCTTCGCCGCCAGCATCTTGCGGTAGAGGGCCTCGGGCAGCGGCTCGCCGGTCACCGCGTGGATGGCGAGCGTCTGCAGCACCGGCCATTCCCAGCAGAAGTTCTCCATCATCTGGCTGGGCAGCTCGACGGCATCCCACTCCACGCCCTGGATGCCGGAAACCGCCAGCGTGTCCACCCGGGTCAGCAGGTGGTGCA
Organism: uncultured Acidovorax sp.; assembly: GCA_913774625.1. Lineage (GTDB taxonomy): Bacteria > Pseudomonadota > Gammaproteobacteria > Burkholderiales > Burkholderiaceae_C > Paracidovorax. Next base: position 44,816 of record CAJYHL010000063.1, on the reverse strand, counting down.
GGGCATGGCCGAATTCGTGGAACAGGGTGACCACTTCGCCGTGCTGCATCAGCGCGGGCTGGCCTCCCACCCCTTCGGCGAAGTTGCAGACGATCAGCGCGACGGGCAGGCGTGCCGGGGTGCCCGGCTGCTTCCAGCGGTTGACGATGCCGTTCATCCAGGCGCCGCCGCGCTTGCCCGGGCGCACGAAGGGGTCCAGGTAGAAGCGCCCCAGCACCTGGCCGTCCTGCTCGATGCGGTAGTGCGATACCGACGGGTGCCAGCCCTCTGCGGCCTCGGCGTGGATGGCGATGCCGAACAGGCCTTCTGCCAGCCGGAAGAGGCCCTGCAGCACGGACGGGAACGGGAAGTAGGGCTTGAGCTCCTGCGCGCTGAAGCGGTAGCGGGCCTGCTTGAGCTGTTCGGAGATGAAGCTCCAGTCCCAGGGCTGGGGGTCGTCGATCCCGAGGTTGTCGCTGGCGAAGGCGCGCAGCGCCGCCACGTCCTGCAGCGCGGCGGGGCGCGCCCGGGCCGCGAGGTCGTGCAGGAAGTCCTGCACTTGGGACGGACTGTCCGCCATCTTGGTGGCCAGGGACAGCTCGGCGAAGCTCGCGAAGCCCAGCAGGCCGGCCAATTCCCGGCGCAGCGCCAGGATCTCGCCGATGACGGGGGTGTTGTCCAGCCCGGCCTGATCGGGCGGGGAAAGGTCGGAGGCGCGGGTCGCGTTGGCCCAGTGCAGGCGGGCGCGCAGCTGCCGGTCCTGCGCGAACTGCATGACGGCCAGGTACACCGGCATCTTCAGGCTGAGCTTGAACTGGCCGGCGTGGCCGTCGGCCCGGGCGGCTTCGGCCAGCGCCTGCCGCGTGTCTTCGGGCAGGCCGGCCACCTCGGCCTCGCCGGCCAGGTAGTGCCAGCCGTCGGTCGCGTCCAGGGTGTTCTCGCTGAATTGCCGGCTGAGCGCCGCCAGCCGCGCCTGGATGGCGGCGAAGCGCTGGCGCTGCGGGCCGTCCAGCCGAGCGCCCGAGAGCACGAAGCCGCGCAGCGCCAGCGTGCGGGCGCGGGCCTGCTCAGGCGTGAGCGTGGCCGGGTCCAGCCGCTCGTAGAGCCGATAGAGCTCGGCGCTGGCGCCCAGCTGCGTCCAGAACTCCACCACCTGCGGCTGGGTGCTGCCGATGGCCTGGCGCAGCGCAGGGCTGTCGTTCACGGCAGCGAGGTGCTGCACCACGGACCAGTCGCGGTGCAGGCGGTCGGTGGCCTCGCCCAGCACGCTTTCCAGGGTGGCCCAGTCCACGGCCGGCAGGCTCAGCAGCGCCGCCAGCGCCTGCCGCGCATCGGCGATGCGCCGGGCGATGTGGCCGGGAATGCGGTCCGGATCGAGGCCGGCGAATGCGAGGGACGCGGTGCCGTCGGGCATGTCGGGCGTATGGGGCGTATGGGGCGTATGGGGCGTATGGGGCGTGTCGGACATGGTGGGCTGGGTGTTCAGAGAAGGACGGGTTGGGTGCGGTCCAGCAGCCACTGGCGGGCGCCGGCCTGCGCGGGCTCGGCCAGGCCCGGCAGCAGGGCCTCGCGCACGGTGGCGTGGTAGCGGTTGAGCCAGCGCAGCTCTTCGGGCGTGAGCAGGTCCAGGCAGAGGCAGTCCAGGTCGATGGGGCAGAGCGTCAGCGTCTCGAAGGCCAGGAACTGGCCGAAGGCGCTTTCGCCGGCGGGGCATGCCAGCAGCAGGTTCTCGATGCGCACGCCCCAGCGCCCCGGGCGGTAGATGCCCGGCTCCACCGACGTGACCATGCCGGGCTGCAGCGCCGAGTCCTCGCCCGCATCGCCGCGCACCGAGATCGACTGCGGGCCCTCGTGTACGTTGAGGAACCAGCCCACGCCGTGCCCGGTGCCGTGGCCGTAGTCGATGCCTTCGCGCCAGAGCGGCGCCCGTGCCACGGCGTCGATCATGGGCGCCCGCGTGCCCTGCGGGAACTGCAGGGTGGACAGGGCGATCAGGCCCTTGAGCACCAGCGTGCAGTCGCGCCGCTGGGCATGGCTGGGCGTGCCGACGGCGACCATGCGGGTGATGTCGGTCGTGCCGCCCTCGTACTGGCCGCCGGAATCGATCAGCAGCAGGCCGTCGCCTTCGATGCGCGCATGCGCCGCGGCGGTGGCGACATAGTGCGGCATGGCGCCGTTGGCGTTGAACGCTGCGATGGTGGCGAAGCTGGCGCCCTTGAATCCCGGCCGGCGGACGCGGGCCGCGGTGATGGCAGCGTCGATGTCCAGTTCGGTCGGGGCCGGGCCGTGCTGCAGCTGCTGCTCCAGCCCTGCGAAGAACTCCACCAGGGCCAGCCCGTCCTGCACCATGGTGTGGCGGATGGCGGCGGCTTCCTCGGCGCTCTTGCGCGACTTCATCAGCACGCAGGGACTGGTGGCCAGCACCGGCTCCAGGCCCGGGGGCAAGGCCTGCAGGTGGCTGGCGGTCACGCGCCTGGGGTCGATCAGCAGGCGGCTGCCGGGCGCGATGGCGCCCAGCGCGCGCTTGGCATCGCCGTAGGGCGCGAGCGCGATGCCGTCCGCCCGCAGCGACTGCTGCACGTCGGCCGGCATGCGCGCCGCGTCCACGAACAGGGTGGCGTCCTCGGGCCCTATCAGCAGGTGGGCGAGGAAGACCGGGTTGTAGGGCACGTCGCTGCCGCGCAGGCCCAGCAGCCAGGCGATGTCGTCCAGGCTGGAGATGAAATGCCCATCGGCGCCCAGCGCCTGCAGCCGGGCGCGCAGCAGCGCCAGCCGGTCGGCGCGCTCGTGCCCCTGCACGCCGGCAGGCAGGGCGGCGATGGGTTCGGCGGGCAGCGCGGGGCGGCCTTCCCATACGCCGGCCAGCAGGTCCAGGTCGGTGCGCAGCGGATGGCCGCCGGCCTCGCAGACGGCCTGCAGCTGGCGCAGCGCGGCCACCGACAGCACGTCGCCATCGGCCGCCACCGGCGCCTGCGGGCCTGCCAGGCGGCACAGCGATTCGAGGGCCGCTCCGGGCTCGCCCGGCAGGGCGCGGCGCATGGCGATGCCGCTGCTTTCCAGCTGCCGTTCTGCCTGCTCCCAGTAGCGGCTGTCCACCCATAGCTCGGCCTGCTCGAGGCCGACGAGCAGCGTGCCCGCCGAGCCGTCGAAGCCGCTGAGCCAGCGCCGCCCCTGCCAGTGGCCGGGCAGGTATTCGGACAGGTGCGGATCGGCCGAGGGGACCATGCAGGCGCCCAGCCCGTGCGTGCGCAGCTGCGCGCGCAGCCGGGCCAGGGGCGTGCCGGCCTTGGCGTCGGGCGGAGGCCTCACGATGCGGCGCGGTCGATGAGGTACTGCGCCAGCAGGGGCACGGGCCGGCCGGTGCCGCCCTTGTCCGCGCCGCTCTTCCAGGCGGTGCCGGCGATGTCCAGGTGCGCCCAGCGGCCCTGCACGAAGCGCGACAGGAAGCACGCCGCCGTCACGCTGCCGCCCGGGCGCCCGCCGATGTTGGCGATGTCGGCCACCCGCGACTTGAGCGACTCGTGGTAGGCCGCATCCAGCGGCATGCGCCAGGCCGGGTCGGACAGCTTGTCGCCCGCCGCCAGCAGGGCCTGGCCCAGCGCGTCGTCGTTGGCGTAGAGGCCGCTGCGCACATGGCCCAGCGCGATCACGCAGGCGCCGGTCAGCGTGGCGATGTCGATGGTTTCGGCCGGCTCGAAGCGCCGCTGGGCGTAGGTGAGCGCATCGCAGAGGATCAGGCGGCCTTCGGCATCGGTGTTCAGCACCTCGATGGTGGTGCCGCTCAGCGAGCGCACGACATCGCCCGGCTTGAGCGCATTGCCGGCGGGCATGTTCTCGCAGGCCACGATCACCCCTACCAGGTTGACCTTGAGCCGCATCTCGGCGCAGGCGCGCAGCGTGCCCAGCACGCTGGCAGCGCCGCACATGTCGTACTTCATCTCGTCCATGGCCTCGGCCGGCTTGATCGAGATGCCGCCGGAGTCGAAGGTCACGCCCTTGCCGACCAGCGCCACGGGCGCGCGCCTGGCTTTGTCACCCTGGTAGCGCAGCACGATCAGGCGCGGCTCCTGCGTCGATCCCTGCGCCACGGCCAGGAAGGAATGCATGCCGAGCGCCTCGATGGCGGCGCGGTCGAAGACCTCCACCTCCAGGCCCCAGTCCCGGCCCAGCGCCTGGGCGGCGTCGGCCAGATGGGCGGGGGTGCAGATGTTGGGCGGAGTGTTGCCCAGGTCGCGCGCCAGTGCCATGCCGTGGGCGATGGCCTGGGCCTGTTCCAGCCGTGCCCGCAGGGCGCCGTGGCGCTTCGCATCGTCGGTGGCGAAGGTCAGCGTGCGCTCGGGTGGCGGCGCGGGCTGCTCGCCCGTGCGGTAGGCGTCGAAGCGGTAGTCGGCCTGCTGCATTTCCAGCACGGCATGGGTCCAGGCCTCTTCGTCGCCATCGCCTAGCGCCCAGACGACGTTCGCGGCGCGGGTGGCCGCGACCGCCCTGGCTGCGGCGCGGGCCAGGGCGGCAGGCTCCGGCGCAGGCCCTGAGGCGGGGGCATCGGTGCCCACCAGCAGCAGGCGGCGTGCCTTCAGGCCGGCCACGGCCTGCAGCATCAGGGTCTGGCCGGCCTTGCCGGTGATCTCGCCTTCGCCCTGCAGCCGTGTCAGCAGGCCGCCGGTGGCCTGGTCGATGGCCTTGGCCAGGCCCTTGGGCTTCTGGCCGCCGATGCCCGCCACCAGGCAGTCGCAGTCGGTTTCCAGCAGCCGGGCAGGGTGGGCGAAGGTGTGCAGTTGGAATTTCATGGTCTATCGGTCTCGTCTCTGTCGGTGTCGGGTGGGCGGTCAGTTGAACTGTTCCTGCCCGGTGAGCCCCACCTTGGTCAGGCCATGCTGCTTGATGGAGGCCATCACATGCACCACGGTGGCGTAGCTGGCCTGCGCGTCGGGGCGCACATGCAGTTCGGGCTGATCAGGCTGGGTGGCGGCGGCGGCCAGGCGCTCGTTCAGCGCGGCGAGATCGATGGCCTCGCCGTTCCACTGGATGGCGCTTCCGGGGCCGATGCCGATGCGCACGATGCGAACGTCCTTGGGCGGCGGCGGCGGGCTGTCGGTGGGCACGGGCAGGTCCAGCTCCACCGTGTGCAGCTGCATCGGTATGGTGATGATCAGCATGATGAGCAGCACCAGCATCACGTCGATGAGCGGCGTGGTGTTGATCTCCATCATCAGCGCGGCGTCTTGCTTCCTGCCCCGTCTCGGCAATGCCATGGCGGTTCTCCGTTCAGGGGTTGTGGACCGGCTCGGTCACGAAGCCGAGCTTCTCGATGCCGGCGTTCTGCGCTGCGCGCACGATGCGGCCCACAGGCAGGTAGGTGGCCGACGCGTCGCCATAGACCTGCACCATGGGCTGGGGCTTGCTGCCGGCCGCAGCGGCCAGGCGCTGCTGCAGCGTTTCCAGGCTGATGGGCGCCGCGTTCCAGTAGATGCCGCCGTCGCGCGTGACCGACAGGTTGATGTCCTCCACCTTGGCCTGCCGCGGGTCGTTGGTTTCCTTGGGCAGGGCGACCGGCACCGTCTGTGTGGCCACGGGAATGGTGATCAGGAAGATGATCAGCAGCACCAGCATCACATCCACCAGCGGCGTGGTGTTGATGGACGAGACCAGCGGGTCGCCGTCGTCCTGGCCGACGTTCATCGCCATGGTCAGGCCTCCAGCGTGATGGCGGGCTTGCCGCCCAGCAGGGCCGTGTGCAGCTGCGTGCCGAAGTCGCGCACCTCGTCGAGCGCCACCTTGTTGCGGCGCACCAGCCAGTTGTAGCCCAGCACGGCGGGCACGGCGGCGGCCAGGCCGATGGCGGTCATGATCAGCGCCTCGCCCACCGGGCCCGCCACCTTGTCGATGCTGGCCTGGCCCGCCAGGCCGATGGCCGTGAGCGCGTGGTAGATGCCCCAGACGGTGCCGAAGAGACCCACGAACGGCGCCGTGGAGCCCACCGTGGCCAGCACCGCCAGCCCGCCCTGCAGCCGGTCGCCGACGGCGTCGATGGCCTGCAGCACCGACTGGCTCAGCCAGCTGTTGCGGTCCACCTGCTGGGTGAGCGGGCCTTCGTACTGCTGCTGGGCGACGAGGCCGGATTCGGCCACGTAGCGGAACACGCTGGCGTCAGGCAGCGCCTTGGTGGCGCCCCGCAGGTCGCCCTGGCGCCAGAAGTCGGCCTGCACCAGCTGGGCATGGCCGTGGACGCGGCGCTGCTCGAGCAGCTTGGTGACGATCACGTACCAGCTGGTGGCCGACATGATGAGCAGGATGAACAGGGTGCCGCGCGACACCAGATCGCCGTGCTCCCACATGGCCTTGAAGCCGTAAGGGTTCTCTTCGCCGGCCTTGCGCGGCGCGGCCTGCGCGGCCGGGAGGGCCGGGCGTGCGGTGGCTGCGTCGCTGCCGTCCGCCGCTGCCGGCTGGGTGGCTGCCGTGCCGGCGGCGGGAGCGGCCTGGGCCGCGGCCTGCGGCGGTGCGGCCAGCAGCGACAGGGCCAGCAGCGGAGCGGCGAGGAGGCCGCGCAGGAAGGTGGGGTGGAACGGGCGTTGGGACATGGTGCTCTCTCCGGGGATCAGGACGGGAAACGGGTGGACGGCGAAGAAGGACGAAAAGGAAGGGGCGGGGGCGTTGGCGGAACGGTGGACGTGGCGCGTGGGATCGCGGGCGGTTGCCGGGCCGTCACTTCAGCCGGAAGCTGAAAGGCACGCGCACCCGCACGGGCTGGCCCTGGCCGGCGCAGCGTAGCTGGCGCATGGCTTCCAGCACGGGACCGTCGAACAGGTCGGAACTGGAACTGGCGATGCGCAGGTCCTGCACCGCGCCGCTGGGCGATACGTTGAACTCGGCCACCACCGTGCCCTCCAGGCCCTGGCGGCGCGCGCGAGAGGGATAGCCGACGGACTCGCGCACGGCAGCGTAGTTGGAGCAGACCAGTTCGACCGAAGCCGTGGCCGGCTGGGCGGGCGCGGGCACGGGCGCCGGCGGCGCGGCCGGAGCGGGCGCCGCCACGGGGGCCGGCGGCGAGGGCGTGGGAGCGGGCGGCTGCGCGGGTGCGGGTGGAGCGGGCGGCGCCGGCGGCACCACCTCGACAGGCTGGCGCTCGGGCGCCGGCCGTGGCGGCGGCGGCGGCTTCGGGGCGGGCGGCGGCGGCCGGGGGGCCGGTGGCGGCGGCTTGGGCGCGGGCGGAGGCGGCGGAGCGGGCGGTGGCGGCGCCTGGACCAGCGGTTCCGGGCGCTTCTCGGCCAGCAGCGTCACCAGCAGCGCGTCCTTTTCGGGATCCTTCTTGGGCAGGAGGCCGGTGCTGCTCACCAGCACGTAGGCCAGGCCCACGTGCAGGGCCGCGACCAGCGCCAGGCCCGGCGCGCGGTCGCGCAATTCTTTCTTGGGAGGCTTTCTGTTCATGGTGTCCAGGCCTTGCGGTGCGATGTCTGTGGACGCGTTGCGGCGGCGTGGCCGGTCAGGCGGAGGCCGAGGCCTGGCGCAGCACGGAGGCCACGGGGGCGCCGTCCAGGAAGCGGGCCAGCTGCCGATCGGCCTCGGCGATGTCGATGCGGTTGCGCTCGTACCAGGCGGCGTCGTAGTAGCTGCGCGCATAGCGCTCGCCGCTGTCGCAGAGGATGGAGACGATGGAGCCCTGGCGGCCTTCGGCGGCCATCCGCTGGGCCGCGCACAGCAGGCCGACGAAGTTGGTGCCGGTGGAGCCGCCCACGCGCCGCCCCAGCACGCGGGAGACGTGGCGCATGGCGGCCAGCGACAGCGCGTCGGGCACCTTGACCATCGCATCCACGCAGTGGGCGACGAAGCTGCGCTCCACCTGCGGGCGGCCTATGCCCTCGATGCGTGAGCCCTCGGCGAGGGCCAGGTCCGCGTCGGGACAGCCCTGCTGCACGCCCTGGTAGTAGTCGAAGAACACCGAGGTCTCCGGGTCGGCGCACAGGATGCGCGTGGAGTGCCGGCGGTAGCGCACGTAGCGCCCCAGGGTGGCCGAGGTGCCGCCGGTGCCGGGGCTGCAGACGATCCATTCGGGCACCGGGTGCGGTTCCAGCTGCATCTGCCGGAAGATGGATTCGGCGATGTTGTTGTTGGCACGCCAGTCGGTGGCGCGTTCGGCATAGACGAACTGGTCCATGAAGTGGCCGCCGCTTTCGCGGGCCAGCAGCACCGATGCGGCGTGCAGGTCGCAGGCGCGGTCCACGAAGTGGCAGCACCCACCGTGGAATTCGATGGCGGCGATCTTCTCGGGCGAGGTGGAGGAGGGCACCACCGCGACGAAGGGCAGGCCCAGCAGCCGCGCGAAGTAGGCTTCCGAGACGGCCGTCGAGCCGCTGGAAGCCTCGATGACCGGCGCGCCCTCGCGCAGCCAGCCGTTGGAGAGCGCGTAGAGGAAGAGCGAGCGTGCCAGCCGGTGCTTGAGGCTGCCCGTGGGGTGGCTGGACTCGTCCTTGAAATACACGTCGATCCCCGGGTAGCCGGGCAGCGCCATGGGGATCAGGTGGGTGTCGGCCGAGCGGCTGAAGTCCGCCTCGATGCGCGCGATGCACTCGGCCTCCCAGGCGCGCTGGCGGCTGCGCTGGCCGCCCCCGGCCTGCGGGGCGGCCGAGGGCGCTGCTGCGGCCGCTGGCGCGGCTATTGCGGCTGTTGCGGCGGCTGCGGGCATCATGCTGCGACCAGGCCGGCGGCGTGTTCCGCCAGCGCGAGCGAGCTGCCGGGATGGTCCGCCATGTTCCAGGGCTCCGCGCGGCCGCCCAGGTGGCGGGCCAGGAAGTCCTCGCACAGCGCGTTGAACGACATGCGGTTGGCTTCACGCACGAAGCCGTGGCCCTCGTCGGCATAGAGGGCATAGCTCACCGCGATGCCGTTGTCCCGCAGCGCCTGCACCATCTGCTCGGCCTCGGCCTGCTTCACGCGCGGGTCGTTGGCGCCCTGGGCGATCAGCAGCGGCGTGCGGATCTGCGCCGCGCGGTGCAGGGGCGAGCGGTCGTGCAGCTGGGCGCGGCCGGCCTCGGTGCGCGGATCGCCCAGCGCCCGGTACTGGCGCACGCGGTCGGCTTCCCAGTAGGGCGGGATCGACGCCAGCAGCGTTTCCAGGTTGGACGGGCCCACCACGTCGATGCCGCAGGCATAGCGCTCGGGGTAGCGGGTGAGCGCGGACAGCACCGCGTAGCCGCCGTAGCTGCCGCCGAAAATGCCCAGGCGCTTCGGGTCGGCGATGCCGCGCTTGATGGCCCAGGCCACTGCGTCCTCCAGGTCCTCGTCCATCTTGCGCCCCCACTCGCCGTCGGCCGCGTTGACGAAGCGCTTGCCGAAGCCCGTCGAGCCCCGGAAGTTGACGCTGAGCACCGCGTAGCCGCGGTTGGCCAGCCACTGGTGCGAGGGGTTGTAGCCGAAGCCGTCGCGCGACCAGGGGCCGCCGTGTACCTGCAGCACCAGGGGCAGCGGCTCCGTGGCGCGCAGCCCTCCGGCATCCTTGTGCGGGGGCAGGGTGAGATAGGACACCAGCTTGAGCCCGTCGCGGGCCTGGATCACCACCGGCTGCATGCGCGCCAGGGGCGCGTTCGCCAGCTCGGGCCGCACGTCCAGCAGGTGCCGCAGCGTGCGCTCCGGGCGGTCGTAGAGCCAGAGCGAGGGCGCGCGCGTGTCCGAGGACATGCTGACGATCCAGCGCTGGTCGTCCTCCGTGCGCGCTGCCAGGCGCCATTCGCCTCCGGCGGCCTTGCCGTCGAGGTAGTCGATGTCGGCGCGGATGGCCGCATCCAGCACGTACAGCTCGAAGCGCTCGTAGGTCACGCCGTAGGCCAGGGGGCGGTAGGTGTCGGGCGCGGTCAGCATGCCGCCGATGTCGGCCAGCGGATGGTCGGCCAGCTGCGTCACGCTGCCGCTTGCCCAGTCGATCGCGCACAGCGCGGCGGTGTCGCGGCCGCGGCTGTCGTAGAAGTAGAGCGTGCGGCCTTCGGCGTCGAAGTGCGAGGGGCGCGAGCTGCGCGCATCTTCGGCCGAGAACTGCAGCCAGGGCTGCCATTCGCCCGCCGCATCGCGCCGCAGGCATTCGCTGCCGCCGTCGGGCGTGTTGCGCAGCGCGAGCTTCACCTCGTACCGGTCGTCCAGCAGGAAGCCGGAGAAGCCGGGGTTGGTCTCCAGGCACAGCTGTTCGCCGGTGCGCAGGTTCAGCAGGTGCAGGTCGAAGAAGCGCGCATCGCGCGCGTTGGAGACGATCACGATCTCCTCGCGCCGGCGGCGGCTGACGCTCTGCACGCCGGTGCGTACGCCGGGCGAGGAAGGTGTCAGGGGGCGCACGCTGCCCTCCTGCAGGTCGGCACTGAAGAGCTGCCAGTTCTCGTCGCCGTCGCGGTCCTGCGAGAAGAGCAGTGTCCCGGGCAGGTAGGTCCAGCTGAAGCTCTGTATGCCGCGGCGCTGGTCGCCGGTGATCTGCCGGGCCTGGTCGGGGCGGTCCGCCGGCGCGGCCCAGATGTTCATCACGCCCTGGCCGCCGGCCAGCCAGGCCAGCCACTGGCCGTCCGGACTGATGCTGAGCGCCGCGCGGCTCGGGTTGGCGAAGAAGTGCGCGCGCGGGATCAGCGCCGGCTCGGTGCCGGAGGGAACCGGTGCGCACAGCAGCTCCTCGATGGCGCGCGTGGCGTGCTGCCAGTGCTCTTCGTACTGGCTGTTGCGGTAGCGGCCGAAGTCGGAGGCCCGGCGGGCCCATTCAGGGTGCTTTTCCTCGAGCAGGGCGAAGACGTTGATCTGGCCCGCCTCCTCCGGCGGGCGCTGGGCCTTGGCCTCCGCGTGCAGCGCGCCGAGCATGATGCGCATCTGATCGTCGTCCGCCGCGTTCCAGGGATAGGCGGACATGGCCGCCGCGATGTGCAGATGCATCCAGCCGCGCAGCGTGTCGGACACCGCGGTGCGGGACGAGGTGGGATCCCAGGCGGCGGATTCGATGCAGGAGCCCAGCGAGGCTTCCAGCGAGCCCGGGGCCTGCGCGTTGGTCTGCGCCACGGCCATGCGGCGGGCCTGGCGCCATTGCGCATTGGAGACCTCCTCGCCCGCGAGCCGGGCGCGGTGCAGGGCGACGACCGCTTCCATGGCCTCGGAGAGCGCAGCGGCCGCCTTCAGGCCCTTGAGGCCGTGGCGTTGGCCCGCGAGCAGTTCCAGCAGGCAGCGGCTGCCCGTGGTGTCCATGGACATGCCCGGCTGAATGCCCTGCAGCAGGCGGATGCCCCAGGGCAATCCGTCCTTCGGATTCCAGGCGATCATCGCGTCGATCACCAGGGCCAGCCACTTGGGCAGGCCCAGTTCGGCCTCCCAGCGGTCCAGGTCCTCGCTTTGCAGCAGGCTGCCGACCAGGCTGCCCGCCTGGCCGTTCCAGTGGATGGGCCGGTGGACCCATTGATTGGTCTGCTGCAGCGCGTGCAGCCGGTCGATGGTCCGCTGCTGCAGCGCCGGATCGCCGTGGTAGGCAAGCATGGCCATGTCCTTCAGGCCTCCAGGCAATCGTCGAGCGCCTGGGCGATGCGGGTCTTGGAGACCAGGCCCACCAGGCGGGCCTTCTCCTGGCCGTCCACGAACAGGATCATGGTGGGCAGGCCGCGCACGTTGAAGCGCTGGGAGAACTGCTTGTTCTCGTCGGCGTTGATCTTGCAGATGCGGGCTTCGCCGGCGTATTCCTCCGCGATGTCGTCCACGATGGGCAGCAACTGCTTGCAGGGGGCGCACCACTCGGCCCACCAGTCCACCAGCACGGTGCCCTGGGCTTGCAACACTTGTTCTTCGAAATTCGCGTCAGTGACTTTGACGACGGCTGAGGTCATGGAATGCTCCTGAAAAAGACCGGATGAAGGGGATGAAGGCGTTCAGGCCGTGGCCGGGGAGGGCGCGGCGGCGCTGCCGCGCAGCGAGGTGAGGTCCAGCACGTGGTCGTGGTAGCCGGCCAGCGATTCGCGGTGGGCCACACTGACCAGGGTGCCGTGGGGCAGTGCTTCGAGCAGCGCCTGGTAGAGGGCCTGCTCCGTGTCCGGGTCGAGCGCGCTGGTGGCCTCGTCGAGGAAGAGGTAGTCGGGGCGCTGCAGCAGGGCCCGGCCGATGGCCAGCCGCTGCTGCTCTCCGCCCGAGAGCTTCTGCTGCCAGCGGTCGGTGTCGTGCAGCCGGTCGGCCAGCTCGGGCAGACGCACCTCGCGCAGCACCTGGCGCACCCGCTCGTCGTCGAAGTCGCCGGGCTGGCCGGGATAGCACAGGGCGGCCTTGAGCGTGCCCTGCGGGATGTAGCTGCGCTGCGGCAGGAACATGAGCCGTCCGGCACCGGGGTGCCTGATCTCGCCTTCGCCGTAGGGCCAGATGCCGGCGACGGCACGCAGCAGCGTGCTCTTGCCCGCCCCCGAGGTGCCGCGCAGCAGCCAGCGCTCGCCCTGCTGCAGCCGTAGCGGGGGAATGTTGGCCAGTGGCTCGCCCCCGGGCTTGCGCAGCGCCAGGCCCTGGACCGCGATGTCCGTGCCGCCCGTGCGGTCGATGTGGATCTCGGTGGGCTGTGCGCGCACGGCTTCGACCGCGCCCAGCAGGTCGCGCAGCCGGTTGCCCAGCGCCCACCATTCGGTGAAGTTGGCGTAGGCCTGGGTGAAGAAGGTCAGGCTGCTGCTGACCTGCACGAAGGCCCCGCTGATGCGCGTGACGTCGCCCATGGAGATGGCGCCCGACAGGTAGCGCGGCAGAGCGGCGGCCGTGGGCAGCAGGGAGCCGGTGTGCAGATAGGTTTCCCGCGCCAGCACCATCTTGACGGTGCGGAAGATGATGGCGCGCCAGTTCTCCCGCACGGCCTCGAAGGACTGCTCCATGCGCCGCCGTTCCTGGTCGCCGCCGTCGTAGAAGGCGATCTGCTCTGCGTTCTCGCGCAGCTGCATGCCCTGGTAGCGGAAGTTCGCCTCTACCGTCTGCCGCACGTTGAATAGCTTGATGAGCGGCCGGCCCGCCAGGTGCGAGACCAGCAGGGCGCCGGCCGAGTAGGCATAGACCAGATAGACCATGTAGCCCGGGATGGCGAAGTCGATGCCCTGGAACGTGAAGCTGAGCGTTCCTGAAAGCTTCCAGAGCACGAAGGTGAACGACACCGCCGACACCACCACATGGATGGGGTTGAGCAGCAGGAACAGCGTCAGCTCCACGAAGCGCGCGATGTCCTGGGAGATCCGCTGGTCGGCGTTGTCCACGCAGCCGTCGCGCTCGATCGCGTAGTACGTGCGGTGGCGGGTCCATTCGTGAAGGAACCACCGCGTCATGGAGGTGCGCCACTCGTACTGGAGGAATTCCAGCACGGTGAACGACACCACCATGGACACCAGCATGGTCAGCATGCCGGCGGTCCACGCCAGGGCCAGCACCGGCAGCAGGCCGTCCCATTCGCGCTTCACCATGGCATCCACGACCTGCCCGGAGAGCTTGTTGGACCACACCGCCAGGTACACGCTGGTGAACATCAGCACCACCTTGATGGCCAGAAGGATCCAGCCGCGCCAGCTGTCGCGCGATGTCCAGTAGGGCAGGATCAGGTCCCGCAGTCGGGGGCGAGTGCCGTGAGTGTTCATGGAAGAAGGTCTTGGTGCTGAGGGACGGGCCTGGTGCTAAGAGCAGGAACGGGCCTGGTGCTCAGAGCTTGCGCTGGTAGGTCACCATGAAGGTCCGCTTGTCGTAGATGGGCACGTACATCGACGAGGTGGAATAGCCGTAGAGCGTGCGGTTGGCCAGGTTCTTCACGCCCAGGCGCACCGACCATTCGGGCTGGGCGTAGGCGATGCCGGCATCGATGCGCGCGCCGCCGGGGGAGGTCGGATCGGTGGGGCGGGTACCCAGGCGGGCATCGGTCCAGGCGCTGATGCCCAGGGCCACGCTCAGGTTGCGCAGGGGTTCGGACTGGAAGTCGTAGGTGCTCCACGCGCTGACCTGCGTCCGGGGGGCGGCGCTGGGCAGCTGCGTCGGGTCGGACATGTTCTGCTGCTTCAGGTAGGTGTAGTTGAAGATCAGGTTGAGGCCGGGCATGGGCTTGCCGGAGGCCTCCAGTTCCAGCCCGCGCGAGCGCTGGCCGTCCAGCAGGTCATAGCAGTTGCGCGCCACATTGCGCCGCAGCGTGTTGATCTGGTCGATCTGGAACACGGCTGCCGACCAGGAGAAGCGGTCGTCCACGTTGCTCTTGACGCCCACTTCCTTGCTCTTGGACATGGTGGGGGGCACGTCGCGCGAGCCCGTGCTGCAGATCGGCCGGTCGGCGTAGAGCGGGGAGAATCCTTCGCCGTAGCTGCCGTAGAGCGAGGTGTTCCAGTCCAGGTTGTAGATCAGGCCGGCGTTGACCGTGGTTTTGGAAATGGTCGTCTTGTCCGTCCTTTGCGGGGGAGGCTTCGGGGCGTTGTAGATGATGGTGGTCGGGCCGCTGTCGAAGGTCGAACGCCGCACGCCTCCCACCAGGGTCCACTTCTCCCACTTCAGCGTGTCCTGCGCATAGATGCCGCGCTGATCGGTCTCGGTGGAATAGTTGGAGAACAGGGTGCTGTTGTTGCGGACGATGGACGGGAAGGGGTACTGCGTGGGCTGGAACAGGGGCACGGCCACCTGGCTGGCCGAGTACTCCGTGGACCGGTTGTCGCCGTGGCTGTGGTTGAAGCCCATCACCGCGCGCTGATCCACCGGGCCGGTCTTGAACTTGTAGCTCAGGTAGTGGTCGCCGCTGAGCGTGGTCAGGTCCATCCGCTGGTTGGTGGGGCTGAAGCCCAGGATGCGGCCGGCCGTGCTGATCGGGAACTGGGGCGTCCACATCACCAGGTCCTGCGTGGTGGCGGTGCGCTGCATGCGGCTGGTGAACTGCAGCGCGTCGGTGAAGGAATGCTCCAGGCTGTAGTACACCGACTGCGAGTCGATATCCACGCCGTTGTCCGGGTTGCCGGCCCGCATGGTCGGCGTCGGCTCGATGAAGCCGCGGATCGCGATGGTGTAGAGGTTCGGCGGCATATGGGACTTGTCGGTGGAGACGCCAGCGATGACGTCGGTCCTGGCGTCCTTCCAGCGCAGCGCTGCCATGCCGTAGTTCTGCGTGCGCCCGTCGTAGTGCCCGGGGTTGTCGTGCATGCGAGTGGCCGAGCCGATGACGCGGTAGCTGAGTTCCTTGCTCTCGTTCAGCGGGCCGGCCAGATCGATCGTGGCGGTGCGCTCGGCGCGGCTGCCGTAGCTCAGGGTCACGTTGCGGATGGGCTCGGAGGTGGGCTTCTTGGTGACGATGTTGAGCGTGCCGCCCTGGCCGTAGGCGCCGGCCAGCAGCGCCTGCGGGCCCTTGAGCACTTCCACGCGTTCGACGCCGGCGATGTTCGTCTTCAGCGAGTTGGGATCGCTCAGCCCGTTGGCCAGCGTGCTGTTGCTGGTGTCGAAGCCGCGGATGGTGAAGCTGCTGGCGCCCTGCGCGCCGGGACGGGTGATCACGCCGGCCACGTTGCGCAGCGCGTCCTCCACCGTGGGTGCCTGCTGCGTCTCGAACACCTTGGCCGTCAGCACCGTGACCGACTGCGGCACGTCCAGCAGGTCGGCGCCGCCGCGGGTGGCGGTGGGCGAGCTGGATGCGCGGAAGCCGGTTTCCGCCTCGTCCCGCTGGGCCGTGACCGCCACGGCGGCCAGCTGCTGCACGAACACCCGCAGGGATCCGTCCGGGTTGCTCGCCATGGTCAGGCCGCTGCCGGCGACCGCGGCCTGCACTGCGGCCACTTCATTGGGAGCGTCCTGGATGGCGGGCGCGTTCAGGCCCTTGACGTCCGCCTCGTCGAACTGGATCCGCTTGCCGCTGATGCTGCCGATGGCCTTCAGTGTTGCCGACAGTGGACCTGCGGGAATCGAGTAATGCGCGCTGGCGGCTGCCGCTGTCTTGCTGGTGCCGGCGGCTACCGGCCCCTGCTGGGCCTGCACGGCGACTGGCAGCGCCAAGGCCACTGCGGCGCAGAGGGTGGAGTAGCGGAAGGATGGCGAACGGTGGCTCATGGTGGGTTTGCGGATCATGGCGGGGTCCTCAAGTGGTGCGGAATTGCGAAAGCCCTGTCAGCAAATGCAATTAGCGTTCCATATGCTTTTCATTGCATCTGCTTGCATGAATCTTCCTGTTGCATACGGAAGATAGCCAACTGAGTTTTTCAAGAATGCTTGCTCTTAAAAGTGTTTTGTACAGTTGGATTCTTGCATGCCGGACCCATCAGGTCATGGGGGTATGTACCAATCGGGCCTCCATGGCCTGCACATGCCCGGTGCGTGGGCGTATGGAGATGGTGCATGCGTAATCGGTCCCGCACCCCCCGGGTGCATCGGCGCTGACTGCCAGGCAGGCATGCAGGCCCCATCGGTTGTGTGCAAACTGTTGCCATCAATTCCGTATGCTGAACGGCTCTGTTATGCTGGGCCATCGCAGACCGCACCGTTCGCTCCGCACAACCCGCCCATGCCAGACACCCGCTCCCCGAAACCCGCGCACCTGCGGGAGAACGCCCCGGCTCCCCGCAACGGCAGCCCGCTCATCGATCAGATCTTCGAAGACATCAAGAAGCGCATAGAGCAGATGACGCTGGAGGTCGGTGAGCGCCTGCCCTCGGTACGCGCCATGGCGGCCAGCATGGGCATCAGCAACGAGACCGTGCTGCGGGCCTACGACAAGCTGACGGCTGCGGGCTACCTGCAGGCACGGCGCGGCTCCGGCTTCTACGTGGCGCCGGGGGCGCGGCAGGTGGGCAAGGCGGTGTCCGTGCAGGCCTGGTCCAAGCCAGCCACCACTTACTGGGAGCGGCTGCTGGGAGCCGACCGGTTTCCCGGCAGCTCGGCCAGCGGCACCCTGCCTGCCGACTGGATGGATCCGAAGGCCGTCTCAGCGGCCTTGCAGGCGTTGGCGACCCATCCACGCAACGACCTGTTCGAGTATTCGGACAGCCAGGGCGGGCTGGCCCTGCGGTCGGTGCTGAGCGAGAGGCTGCGCATGGCGGGCATCGATGCCTCGCCCGAGCAGATCGTGACCACCGCCGGCGGCAGCGAGGCTCTGCATCTGGCGATCTGGTCTTTCCTGGCGCCGGGCCAGACGGTGCTGATCGAGGACCCGGCGCCTTTCATCCACATCCAGCGGTTGATGGCCAGCGGCCTGCAGCTGCTTTACGTGCGCCGCCTGGAGGATGGGCCCGATCTGGAGCAATTCGTGGAGCTGTGCGAGAAGCACCGTCCCGTGGCGTTCTTCTGCAGCTCCATCCTGCAGAACCCGACTTCGACCTGCCTGTCCATGCGCCGGGCGCATCAGTTGCTGAAGCTCGCCGAGCAGTACGACCTATGGATCCTGGACGACGACACCTACGGCGATCTGCTGCCCAGGAGCCGGCTCGGCTCGGTCGCCCGCCTGGCGGCGCTGGACCAGTTCGAGCGCGTGGTCCATGTCGGCAGCTTTTCCAAGACGCTGGGGCCGGGGTTGCGCGCGGGCTTTGTAGCGGCCAACAGCCAGCGGCTGGAGCGCATTCTGCTGATGCGTTCCGTCTCGTCCATCCAGGCGCCGGCGCTGACCGATCAGCTGGTGCATCACCTGCTGACGCAGGGCGGCTACGACTCGCATTGCGAGCGCCTGCAGCGGCAGCTGTCCAGGGCCGGCAAGGCGCTCGCGGCGA
Source organism: uncultured Acidovorax sp. (assembly GCA_913774625.1). Lineage (GTDB taxonomy): Bacteria > Pseudomonadota > Gammaproteobacteria > Burkholderiales > Burkholderiaceae_C > Paracidovorax. Next base: position 27,165 of record CAJYHL010000063.1, on the reverse strand, counting down.
AAGTCCTTGCGCGGGGCTGGCAGGTAGCCGCCGACGGCGACGGGATGTATCTATGGGTGGATCTGGGCGAGGGGGTGAAGGCGAAGGCCGTCCTGGCCTCCCTGCTGGCGGAGGGTGAGCTGATCGCCAATGCCGAGGCCTTCACCTATCTGCCGGCCCTGGCTTCCTTCGTGAGGCTGAACGTGGCCCGCACGGATGACCGCACGCTGGACCTCATCGCCAAGGCCGTGGCGGCTGCGAAGGCGCGCTGAGATCGTCAACACGTTCCGAGCCCGCGAAGCAGGCTCGGTGCAGCGGGTCGCCGGCGTGTCCCGCTGCAATGCGCCGCCGCTTCAGCTGCCGCGCGTGACGGGTACGCCGGCATCGCGGCCGTAGCTCCCGTACTTGCCCAGCTCCCACTTGGCGATGGCGTTGCGGTGGACTTCGTCGGGTCCGTCGGCGAAGCGCAGCGTGCGCGCGTTGGCGTAGGCATAGGCCAGCGGGAAGTCGTCGCTCATGCCGCCGCCGCCATGCACCTGCATGGCCCAGTCGATCACCTGGCAGGCCATGCTGGGCGCCACCACCTTGATCATGGCGATCTCGGTGCGGGCCACCTTGTTGCCGGCCACGTCCATCAGCCAGGCGGCCTTCAGGGTGAGCAGGCGCGCCATGTCGATCTTGCAGCGGGCTTCGGCGATGCGTTCCTGCGTCACGGTCTGCTGCGCCACGGTCTTGCCGAAGGCCACGCGGGACGAGGCGCGGCGGCACATGAGTTCGAGCGCCCGTTCTGCCAGGCCGATCAGGCGCATGCAGTGGTGGATGCGGCCGGGGCCCAGGCGCCCCTGGGCGATCTCGAAGCCGCGGCCTTCACCCAGCAGGATGTTCGATGCCGGGACGCGGACGTTCTCGAAGGTCATCTCGACGTGGCCGTGGGGCGCGTCGTCGTAGCCGAACACGTTCAGCGGCCGCAGCACGGTGATGCCGGGCGTGTCGGCGGGCACCAGCACCATGCTCTGCTGCGAGTGCTTGGCGGCTTCGGGGTCGGTCTTGCCCATGGTGATGAAGACGGCGCAGCGCGGGTCGGCCGCGCCGGAGATCCACCACTTACGGCCGTTGATCACGTATTCGTCGCCCTGGCGTTCGATGCGCGTCTCGATGTTGGTGGCGTCGCTGGAGGCGACCTCGGGCTCGGTCATGGCGAAGGCCGAGCGGATCTGGCCTTCCAGCAGCGGCCTGAGCCAGCGGGCCTTGTTCTCCTCGCTGCCGTAGCGGGCGATGGTCTCCATGTTGCCGGTGTCGGGCGCGGAGCAGTTGAACACCTCGCTGGCCCAGGGCACGCGGCCCATGATCTCGGCCAGCGGCGCGTATTCCTGGTTGGTGAGGCCCGCTCCTTCGTAGCCCGATGCGGCGGCGCTGTCCACCGGCAGGAAGAGGTTCCACAAGCCAGCGGCGCGGGCCTTGGGCTTCAGGTCTTCGATGGTCTTGAGCGCGGACCAGCGCCGGCCCGCGGCGGTATTGGCCGCGAGTTCGGCCGCATAGGCGGCTTCTGCCGGATAGATGTGCTCGTCCATGAAGCCGAGCAGCCGCGCCTGCAGGTCCCGGGTCTTGGGGGAATAGTCAAAGTCCATGGGGTCTCCGTGTGAAATCGGGTGCGGGGAGCAGGGCGGGTGGGGATCCGGCTCGGCTTCTTGCGTGGTGTTCAGTGCTGCTGCTGCTGAGCGAAGCGCCAGGCCATCTCGGCCAGCGGCCGGGCGCCTTCGCCCGAGGCGCGTGCCTGGGCGCTGGAAGCCGTGCCGTCTTCCACCCGCTTGGCGATGCCCTGCAGGATGGCGGCGAGGCGGAACAGGTTGTAGGCCATGTAGAAGTTCCAGCCTTCGCGCAGCTCTTCGGGCGTGGCCTGGGTCGTGCGCTGGCAGTAGCGGCGGATGTATTCGTCCTCGCTGGGAATGCCCAGCGGTTCCAGGTCCAGCCCGCCGATGCCGCGGAACATGCCCGGCGGGATGTGCCAGGCCATGCAGTGGTAGCTGAAGTCGGCCAGCGGATGGCCCAGGGTGGAGAGCTCCCAGTCCAGCACGGCGATCACGCGCGGCTCGGTGGGGTGGAACATGAGGTTGTCCAGGCGGAAGTCGCCATGCACGATGGACACGCGCCGCTCGTCGCGCGCGCTTTCGGGCATGTGGGCGGGCAGCCATTCCATCAGCCGGTCCATCTCGGCGATGGGCTGGGTGATGGAGGCCTGGTACTGCCGGCTCCAGCGCCCGATCTGCCGCTCGAAATAGTTGCCCGGCTTGCCGTAGCCGGCCAGGCCCCGCTCGGCGAAGGGCACGGTGTGCAGCGCGGCGATGACGCGGTTCATCTCGTCGTAGATCGCGGCGCGCTCGGCCGGCTGCATGCCGGGCAGGGACTGGTCCCAGAGCACACGGCCCTGCATGAACTCCATCACGTAGAAGGCGCGGCCGATCACCGCCTCGTCCTCGCACAGCGCCAGCATGCGCGGCACCGGCACATCGGTGCCCGCGAGGCCGCTCATCACGGCGAATTCGCGCTCGATGGCATGGGCCGAGGGCAGCAGCTTGGCGACCGGCCCGGGCTTGGCGCGCATCACGTAGCTCTGCGTGGGCGTGACGAGCTTGTAGGTGGGGTTGGACTGCCCGCCCTTGAACATCTCCACCGTCAGCGGGCCGGCGAAGCCTTCCAGGTGCGCCGCGAGCCAGGCGGTGAGCGCCTGCACGTCGAATGCGTGCTGGTCGGAGACGGGGCGGGTGCCGACGAAATGGTCGAAGTTGCTCATGGATCGGATCGGGCGTTGCGGCTGGGAAGGGACGGCTCGGATCGGTTCGGTTCAGCTCAGCTGTCGGAGTCGGCGATGCGCAGCAGCGCATCGCGGTCGCGCACCACCAGGCCGCCCGGCTCGATGCGGATGATGTCCTCGCGCTCCATGGACTTGAGCTCCTGGTTCACGCGCTGGCGCGAGGCGCCCAGCAGCTGCGCCAGCTCTTCCTGCGCCAGCTGCAGGCCGATGCGGATCTCGTCGCCATGCGAGAGGCTGGGAATGCCGTAGCTGCGCACCAGGTGCAGCAGCTGCTTGGCCAGGCGCGAGCGCAGCGGCAGGGTGTTGAGGTCTTCCACCAGGCCGAAGAGCTGGCGGATGCGCCTTGCATGCAGGCGCAGCATGGCTTCGTAGAGCTCGGTGTGCAGCCCCAGGATCTTGCGGAAGTCGGCCTTGGCCACGCACAGTATGGTGGTGTCGCCATGGGCATAGGCATCGTGCGTGCGCCGGTCGCCGTCGAAGATCGCCACGTCGCCGAACCAGATGCCCGGCTCCACATAGGTCAGCGTGATCTGCTTGCCCGAGATGGAGGTGGAGCTGACGCGCACGGCTCCCTTGGCGCAGGCGATCCACTCCTCGGGCGGGTCGCCGCGTGCGGCGATCAGACCGCCGTCCTTGAAGCGTTTGACGTAGGCGCATCGAAGAATGTCGTGCCGTAGCGATGGGGATAAGGATGAAAACCAGCGACCTGTGTTGATCGCCTCTCGTTCTTCGATGGTAAGAATGGGGTCGTCCATGTTCTGTCGTTTGCGTGACTGGGATGCGGACCATTGTCGCGTGCGGGACCGGGCGTTTACGCCGGGTTTTGTCGCCTGCGTGTCAAGCTGCCGCTGCGGGCGCGGCTGCGCCTGCCGGCCCGGGGCATGGGCGGCAGGCGAGGGTGGCGAGCGCGGCTAGAAAACGGCGTGAGGCGCCGGCGGAGCAGGCGCCTCACGCGAGGTCATTGATAGCGCGGCGCGCGCTTTTCGAGGAAGGCGGCGATGCCTTCGCCCGCGTTCGCATGCTGCAGGTTGCGCACGAAGTGGTCGCGCTCGGCGGCCAGCTGCGCATCCAGGGGCTGCTGGGTCGCGTCGTTCAGCAGCTCCTTGACGCTGGCCAGCGCGTTGGGCGCGCGCTCGTTCAGCGTGGCGGCCACCGACAGCGCCTCGTGCAGCGCGCGGCCCGGTTCGGCCAGCCGGTTGACAAGGCCCAGCGCGTGCAGGCGCTCGGCCTGCAGCTTGTCGCCGCACATCAGCCATTCGGCTGCCAGCTGGCGGGGCAGGGCGCGCGCCAGGCTCCACGAAGCGCCGCCGTCGGGCGAGAGGCCGATGCGGGCGTACGACATGACGAAGGCAGCATCGCGCGCCGCCACGATGAAGTCGCAGGCCAGCGCCAGCGAGAAGCCGGCGCCGGCCGCAGCGCCCTCGACGGCCGCGATCACCGGCTTGGGGTAGGTGCGGATGGTCTCGATCCAGCTGTGCAGGCCTTCCACGCCCTGCGCCTGGGCCTCGGCGCCTTCCTGGCGGCGCGCCTGCAGCCGCTGCAGGTTGCCGCCGGCGCTGAAGGTGCCGTCCGCGCCCGTGATGACCACGCTGCGCACGTCGTCGGTGCGCTCGGCCACGCTCAGCGCCTCGATGCCGGCGGCATAGATCGATGCATCGAAGGCGTTGCGCGCCTCGGGGTTGCGCAGGGTGAGGATCAGGGTCTGGCCCTGGCTGGTGCTGATGAGTTCTGCGGGCATGGGGCGGGGTTCGGGTTTCAGTCAGTCTTCTTCGACGTGCGTCAGGCTCAGGCCGATGGCGCCCCGGCGGCGCAGCCAGGGGCTGGGCCGGTAGCGCGTGTCGCCATAGACGGTCTGCATGTTGAACAGCACTTCCAGGATGTTGGTGGGGCCCCAGCGGTCGCCCATGGCCAGCGGCCCGAGCGGATACCCGAGGCCCAGGGTGACGGCGGTCTCCAGGTCCTTGGGGGTGCAGATGCCCTGCTGGCAGATGTCGCTGGCGATGTTGACGATGGTGGCCACCACGCGCTGGGTGACGAAGCCGCCGCTGTCGCGGATCACGCTCACCGCCTTGCCGTCGCGGGCGAAGAGCGCGTGCGCCGCATCGCGGATGTCGCGGCGCGTGGCCGGGTTGGTGGCCAGCACGCGGCGCTTCGTCGCTGCGTCGTCGATCAGCATGTCGATGCCGATGGTGCGGGCCGGGTCCAGCCGCTCCACCACGGCCACCGTGGTCACGTCGAAGCCCAGCGGTGCGACCAGGGTGATGGCGGCGGCCGAGGGCGAGGCGCCGGTCTCGATGCGCGCGCCCAGGTCCTTGAGCAACTGGTAGAGCTCGGCACGCCGCGATGCGCGTGGCGACACCCACACCGGCGGTATCTCGGCCACCTGGGGCACGGGCTGTTCGCCGGGCACCTGGGCGGCGCCGTCCGCATAGCGGTAGAAGCCTTCGCCCGTCTTCCTGCCCAGCATTCCGCCCGCCAGGCGTTGCGCGGTGATCACACTCGGGCGAAAGCGCGGCTCTTCGTAATATTGGCGGTAGATGGACTCCATCACCGGGTGCGAGACGTCGAGGGCGGTCAGGTCCATCAGCTCGAAGGGGCCGAGCCGGAAGCCCACCTGGTCGCGCAGGATGCGGTCCACTGTTGCGAAATCAGCCACACCTTCGCCCACGATGCGCAGCGCCTCGGTGCCGAAGCCGCGGCCGGCGTGGTTCACGATGAAGCCCGGCGTGTCCTGCGCTGCCACCGGGGCATGGCCCATCCGCCGGGCCAGATCCGACAGGCGCTCACAGGTGGCAGGCGCGGTTTTCAGGCCGCCGACCACCTCCACCACCTTCATCAACGGCACAGGATTGAAGAAGTGGAAGCCCGCGAAACGTTCGGGCCTGCTTAAGGGCGCGGCGAGTGCGGTGATGGAAAGCGACGAGGTATTGCTTGCCAAGATCGCATCTGCTGCAACAATGGTTTCCAATTGAAGAAATAAATCACGTTTGGCGTCCAGTTGTTCAACGATGGCTTCCACCACCAGCTCGCAACCTTTGAAACCCTCCAGGGTTTCCACCGTGACCAAACGTTCCAGCCATTGGCCGGCCTGGTCGCTCGTTATGCGGCCCTTGTCCGCCAGCTTCTGCCATTGCTGGCGGATGGCCTGCCTGGCATGGTCTGCAGCCTGCAGGCGGTTGTCGAACAGCAGCACCTGCAGCCCGGCCTGGGCAGCGATCTGAGCGATGCCTTGACCCATTGCGCCAGTGCCTACGATACCGATTGAACTGATTGGATTGATCATGGGGGCGCATTATGGCGACCCCCTTCCGGGAGGGTCCCATGTGCCAGAATGGCGAGAGAAAAAAAGAAACCACTGTGAAAATAAGTAACGCAATCATTGGTGTCGGCTTGGCTGCAGTGGCTTCCAGCGCTGCGGCCCTTTCCTTGGGAAGCAGCCGGGGTACGGTGGTCCTGGGCAACCCGGTGGATCTGACTTTCAATGTCACCCCCGATCCGGGCAGCGATGTGGCCTCGTCATGCATCAGCGCCAAGCTGGTTTCAGGTTCCACGCCCGTGTCCGACTCGAAGGTGCAGATCACGCCTGTGCAGAGTCCCGGCGCCTCGCAGGTGCGCGTGCGCGCCTTCGTCCCTGCCGATGAGCCGGTGCTCACCGTGACCCTCACGGGTGGCTGCGCCGGCCAGATCACGCGGCAGTACACCTTTCTGGCGGAACTGCCCGAAACGGCCGCTGCTGCCACCACCGCCGCCGCAGGCAGCATGCCTTTCGATCTGTCCCGGCTCTCGCCGGTGGGCTCTGCCACGGCTTCCCTGGCCAACGGCGCCGGCGCTTCGCGAGCCGGGCGGGCTGGGGCGGGGGGCGCTTCAGGCTCCTCACGCCGCGAAGCTGCAGCGCCGCGCGCCACCCGGGCCGCCGCACGCGCCGAGCAGCAGCGCACGTCCGCATCGCCGCGCGGCGCCGCCGCAGCAGCAGCGCCTGCCGCAGCGGCGGCGGAGCGCTCGCGTCTGGTGATGGAGCCGCTCGATGCCTGGCTCGATGCCCCCGTCGCGCTGCGCACCGCGCCGGAACTGCCCGAACCGGCTGCCGCCACCACCGATGCGCAGCGGGCCGAAGCGGCCGCGCTGTGGAAGGCCCTGAACACCCCGCCCGAGGAGGTGCAGAAGGCCGAAGGCCGCATTGCGACGCTGGAGGCTGCCGCCGCCGCGCAGCGCTCCCAGGTGAATAGCGAGCGGGCCGCTGCGGCCGATCTGCGCCAGCGGCTGCAGACGGTCGAGTCCGAAAGCTTCCCGGCGTTCATCGTCTATTGCCTGATCGCCTTGCTGGCAGCCGCGCTGGCCCTGGCCTATTGGCTCTGGAGCCGTTCGCGCCGCGCCGCGCTCAGTGCCTGGGACCACTCGGTGCAGGCCAGCGGCTATGCCGGCAGCGGTGGAGCCGCGGCGCCTGGTGCGGAAGGTGCGGATTCCGTGGCCGCGCAACCCCGCTCCGCCACCCCTGCCGCAGCCGCCGCTCCCGTCATGGCGGTCCGTTCCCGCGTCGAGCCCTCGGCGCAGCCGGCTCCTGTGGCCGCGCCTGCCGCCGCAGCCCCTGCCGCTCCGGCGGCCGCACCCCGGCCCGTGCATCATTTCGGCGAGGTCCATCCCGAAGAGCTGTTCGACGTGCAGCAGCAGGCCGAGTTCTTCGTTTCCGTCGGCGAGCATGACCAGGCCATCGGCGTTCTGGAAAGCTACATCGCCACGCATGGCGATTCCTCGCCCACGGCATATCTCGAACTGCTGCGCCTCTTTCACACGCTCAGCCGTGCCGATGCCTTCAACCAGCTCAGCGCCCGCTTCCAGTCGCTCTTCAACGTCCATGTGCCGGCCTTCTCCGCTTTCCACCGGGCTGGACGCACGCTGGCGGAATACCCGGAAACCCTGGCCCATATCGAAGCCATCTGGTCCACCGACGAGGTCGTCGGCCTGATCCAGACCTGCGTGGTGCGCACCGAGGACGGCGCCTGTCCCGAGCGCTTCGATCTGGCCGCCTACGAAGACCTGCTGCTGCTGCTGGCCATCGCCCAGACCACGCCCGCTGCCCAGCGCGGCCTGCCGCCGCCGCGCACCCGCACCACGCCGCAGGGCGCCGCTCCCTCCGTGGATGCCGCCGTGCCGGCCGCGGCGGCGGGAGCCACGGCGGCTTCGGACGACATGGACCCGTTCTCGCTGTCGGCCATCGGCATGCAGGCGCTGCCGGACATCCATTTCGATTCGCTGGCCCAGGGCCTGTCGCTGGAGGCCCGGCCTGCGGCGCCGGCGCCTGTGCCGCCCGCCCAGGACCTCGGGCTGGATCTGGACCTGTCCGAATTCATGCCGGCCGCGGCCAAGGCGCCCGCTGCCCCGAAGGCCCGGCCTGCACCGATGGATGACCCCTTCGACCTGGAGCTGGAACTGGATCCCAAGAACAAGCCTCTGCGCAAGACGGACTGACATGGGCCGGCCGCCCGAGGCCGGCGACCCCCGACAAGGCAAGGGGCCCGCGAGGGCCCCTTGCCTTGTCTCTTTCTTGTCTTGTCCTCGCCTGTCGCCGTCGTTCGCAGGAGGGCCGGGGCCACGCGTCAGCTCCTGTCGGTGCGCGCTTGCGACATGGCGCCCATCAGCTGCGCGGCGGCGGCTTCCGGATCGGCGGCCGCCACCAGAGCGCGCACCACGGCGATGGAGCTCACGCCGGTCGCCAGCACTTCGGGGAACTGCGGCAGCCCGATGCCGCCGATGGCCACCTGCGGATAGCCGCGCATCAGCCGCGCGTAGGCTGCCAGGCGCGCCACGCCCTGGGGCACGGTGGCCATCTTCTTGAGGGTGGTGGGGAACACGGCGCCCATCGCCACATAGCTGGGGCTGGCTGCATCGGCGCGCACCATCTCGGCATAGCCGTGGGTGCTGACGCCCAGGCGCAGGCCGGCATCGCGGATGGCCTGCAGCTGCGCGGGCTGCAGCGCGTCCAGGTCTTCCTGGCCCAGATGCACGCCGTAGGCACCGGCGGCCACGGCCTCCTGCCAGTGGTCGTTGATGAAGAGCAGCGCCGGCGTGCCGCGCACGGCCTGCACGGCGGCCTGTACCTCGCGGCGGATGGCGGCCGCGTCCTCGGACTTGTAGCGCAGCTGCACGGTGGGTACGCCTGCGCGGGCCATGCGGCCCACCCATTCGGCATCGGGCAGCACCGCGTAGAGGCCCAGGTCCTGGGGGCATTCCGCGAACGGTGCCGCGTGCGGGCGGGGCTGCAGGCCGAAGTCGGCCGGCTCGCCGGGCCAGCGTGCGGCGTCGAATACGCCCAGCCGGCGGGTCTGCGCGGCCCAGGCGCGGGCCAGCGTTTCGGCGTCGTGGGCGATGAAGCCCAGCTGGCTGCAGGCCTGCAGCGCGGCGCGGTGGACCGGATCGCTGCCTTCGGCCGCCAGGGGGGCCGGCTGCGGCGGAAAGGCGTCGTAGGCGGCGCCATGGTGGCGGACGATGGCCTGGGCCATGGCCTCAATATCGTGGCTGCAAGCCTGAGTGTGCGGATCAGCCATGGTCGTGGTGCCAGAAAGGGGTGCCCAGCACCGGCGTGCTGGGCTGGGCTGCGTCCTGCGCCGCCATGGCGCCGGCCAGGCGGGCGGCGCGGCCTGCGCCCACGGCGTCGGCGAAGGCGCCGGCCATGGCGACCGGGTCGGTGGCCAGGGCCACGGCGGTGTTCAGCAGCACGCCGTCGTAGCCCCATTCCATGACCTGGCAGGCGTGCGATGGCAGGCCCAGGCCGGCATCGACCAGCATGGGCACGTCGAGCCGCTCGCGAAGCAGCTGCAGCGCATAGGGGTTGACGGGGCCGCGGCCGGTGCCGATGGGCGCGGCCCAGGGCATGACGGCCTGGCAGCCCACGTCCACCAGGCGCTGGCACAGCACCAGGTCTTCGGTGCAATAGGGCAGCACCTGGAAGCCGTCGCGGATCAGGTGCTCTGCGGCGGCCACCAGGTTGAGCGTGTCGGGCTGCAGCGTGTAGTCGTCGCCGATGAGTTCGAGCTTGATCCAGGGCGTGCCGAACACCTCGCGCGCCATCTGGGCGGTGGTGATGGCCTCCTGCATGCTGTGGCAGCCGGCGGTGTTGGGCAGCACGGGCACCTCGAGCCGGCGCAGCAGCTCCCAGAAGCTGCTGCCGGTTTCGGCGGCGTTGCTGCCCTGGCGGCGCAGCGATGCGGTGACCATGGCCGGCCTGGCACGGCGCACGGCCGCTTCCAGCACGGCGGGCGAAGGGTAACGGGCAGTGCCCAGCAGCAGGCGGCTCTGGAAGGTCTGGCCGTAGAGAACCAGCGTATCGGCCGATGCGGTCTCGGGAGTGGTTGGGGATGGCATGGGGGCGGTGAAGCGATGAAGGAGCGTGGTGGGCGGCGGGGCTCAGCCCCCGGTCACGGGCGCGATGATCTCCACCCGGTCGCCGTCCTGGAGCGCATGGGCGGCATAGCGGGTGTTGGGCACGAATTGCAGGTTCACGGCCACGGCGAAGGGGGGACGCGCGCCGGCATGGGCGACTGCGTCGGCCACGGTGGCGGTGGCGGGCAGCGCTGCGGGCTGCTGGTTGATGAAGACGTTCATGGGGGCGGTGTTCAGTCAGTCAGGCGGGTACGCAGTCGGGTTGTGCGTGCAGCTGCAGCGAGAGATCGAAGCGTGCTGCCAGCGGGGATTCTCCGGTTTCCAGCACCTGCAGCGCCACGTCGAGCAGGGCGGGCGAGATCATGAAACCGTGGCGGTAGAGGCCGTTGACTTCCAGCACTCCCGGCGCCGTCACGCGCACGGCGGGCAGGTTGTCGGGCAGGGTGGGGCGGCACTGAGTGGCGGTCTCGACGATGCGCGCCTCGGCGAAGCCGCTGTGGACGGCATAGGCCGCGCTCAGCAGTTCCAGGGTGGAGCGCACGCTGGCGGGGGAGAGGTCGTCGGATTCGATCTCGGTGGCACCGATCACGAACAAGTGGTCTTCCTTGGGTGCGATGTAGATCGGGTAGCGCGGGTGGACGATGCGCGTGGGCCGCTGCAGCGTGACCTCGGGCGCATGCAGGCGCACCACCTCGCCGCGCACGCCGCGCAGCGCCGGCCACTGCGTGCGGGCGCCCAGGCCCCGGCAGTCGATCACCCAGTCGGGCTGGCCCGGCGCGCCGGGCGTGAAATCGTGCGGCGCGCGCGGGCTGTGCCAGTGCATTTCCACCTGCAGCTGCTGCAGGGTGGCTTCCAGCGCGGCCAGCAGCTGGCGGTTGTCCAGCTGGCCTTCGCCGGGCAGGTAGAGCCCTTGCGCGAAGCTGTGGGCCACGGCGGGCTCCAGCGCGGCCACGCCGGCGCTGTCCAGGGCCTGCATGGCGGGCAGGTCGGGCTGGGCGGCCTGGTTGCGCTCCAGCGTGGCGCGCAGGCGGGCTGCGTCGGCCGCATCCTGACGGTGCCAGAGGATCAGCGTGCCGTTCTGCTGGAAGAAGACGGGCTCGGCCAGCCCGGACAGCAGCTCGGGCCAGCGCGAGAGCGCATGCTGGCCCATGCGGACCACGCCGGGCTCGGTCACGGCGGATTCGGCCAGCGGCGCCAGCATGGCGGCGGCCACGCGTGCGGCCGAGCCTTCGGCGCCCGGGCCGCCCGCGTCGTGCAGGGCCACGCGGTGGCCCTGCCGGGCCAGCGCCACGGCCAGCAGCCGGCCCATGAGGCCGGCGCCCAGCACGGTGATGGAAGCGGATGCGTTTCGGAGGAGGGGGGCGGACATCGTCGTCGTTCAGGTCGGGCCGTTGCAGGGGCAGACAAAACGGGGGCGACTCCGATGTTGAAACTCCCCACGCCAGCATGACCTGGATCGGGTAGCGGGGCTGCCATGGCGGCGGGCCCGAGGGTATTTCTCAGTCGCGCGCCGCGCATTCCGCGTCGGCGGGACACCCCTGTTTCGTCCGTACGCAGGATTACAGCACATTGACATAACCCTGTCGGTTGATCTGCCGCAGGGCCTGCCACGGTGGCGCCATCCGCTGCCGCATGGGGCGCCGCAGCGGCCGCATGCCGCATAATTTTTGGCATGACTCAGAACAACAACAACGGCCAGCCCCGTCCTGCCGCCGGCCGGCGCTATGCGCGCGTGCTCTCCATCGCCGGCTCCGACAGCGGCGGCGGCGCGGGCATCCAGGCCGACCTGAAGACCTTCGCCGCCCTGGGGTGCTACGGCATGACGGCGATCACCGCCATCACCGCGCAGAACACGCAGGGCGTGCGCGGCATCCACGGCATTCCGCCGGAGATGCTGAAGTCGCAGATCGATGCCGTGGTCGAGGACATCGGCGTCGATGCCGTGAAGATCGGCATGCTGCATTCACCCGAGGTGGTGGGGGTGGTGGCCGAGGCCATCCGCTCCCACGGCCTGCGCAACGTGGTGCTCGATCCGGTGATGGTCGCCACCAGCGGCCACCGGCTGATCGCCACCGAAACCGTGGGCGCGATGGTGCAGCAGCTGTTCCCGCTGGCCGAGGTCATCACCCCCAACCTGGACGAGGCCGGCTGGCTGCTGGGCCATCCCGTCGAGGGCGTGGAGGCGCTGGACGCCGCCGCCGACGCGCTGCTGGCCCTGGGCGCCCGGGCCGCGCTGCTCAAGGGCGGCCACCTGCCCGGCGACTGGGTGGTCGATGTGCTGGCCTGTGCCGACGGCCGGCGCGAGCGCCTGCAGTCCGCCCGCATCGCCACCCACAACGGCCACGGCACGGGCTGCACGCTGTCGTCGGCCATCGCATCGCATCTGGCGCTGGGCCTGCCGCTGGTGCCAGCGGTGCAGGCGGCGCGCAGCTACATCCTGGGCGCCATCGCGGCCGGGGCCGATGTGCATACCGGCCGGGGCCACGGCCCGCTCAACCACGGCTACGCGCCGGTGCCGCAGCGCGTGCTGGACTGAGATCGCCAACACGTTCCGGGCGCGGAATCGCCGCGCCGGTCCACAATGCGGCCGTGCCCCAGCTGCCCGACTACGCGGAACTCCACTGCCTCTCCAACTTCAGCTTCCAGCGCGGCGCGTCGCACCCGGCCGAGCTGGTGGAGCGCGCCGCCGAGCGCGGCTATGCGGCGCTGGCGCTGACCGACGAGTGCTCGGTGGCCGGCGTGGTGCGGGCCCATATGGCGGCGCTGCAGGCCGGCCTGCCGCTCATCGTGGGGGCTGAGTTCGCCTGGGGGCCGCTGCGGCTGGTGGCGCTGGCGCGCGACGTGGAGGGCTGGGGCAACCTGTGCCAGTTCATCACGGCCGCGCGCCACGGCGCGCCCAAGGGCGGCTACCGCGTCGATGCCCATTCGCCCTTCGCGCTGCTGCAGGGCTGCGAGCTGCTGCTGGCGCCCGACCGCAGCCGCTTTCCCGATGCCGGCGACGAGGCCGCGCTGAACCTCGCCGTGGCCTCCGCCCTGCAATGCCTGCCGCCCGGCAGCGCCGCTTGCACCTGGCTGGCGGTGGAACTGCACCTGTCGCTGGACGACGGCCTCTGGCTGCAGAGCCTGGGCCGGGTGGGCGCTGCCTTGTCTCTGCCGCTGGTTGCGGCGGGCGACGTCCACATGCACAGCCGCAGCCGCAAGCCGCTGCAGGATGCGATCACCGCCGTGCGCCTGGGCCGGCCGGTGGCCGAATGCGGCTGGGCGCTGCAGGCCAACGCCGAACGCTACCTGCGCCCGCGCGTGCGCCTGTCGAGCATCTATCCGCCCGGCCTGCTGGCCGCCACGCTGGAGGTGGCGGCACGCTGCAGTTTCGATCTGCGCCAGATCCGCTACCGCTACCCGCTGGAGACGGTGCTGCCCGGCATGACGGCCCAGCAGACCCTGGCCTGGCTGACCTGGGAGGGCGTGCGCGGGCGCCACCCCGAAGGCATTCCGCCGCCCATCGAGGCGCAGATCCACAAGGAATTGGACCTGATCGCCGACCGTGGCTACGAGATGTACTTCCTCACGGTGCATGACATCGTGCGCTTCGCGCGCAGCCAGGGCATCCTGTGCCAGGGGCGCGGCTCGGCCGCCAATTCGGCCGTGTGCTACTACCTCGGCATCACGGCGGTGGACCCGTCGCAGTCCCACCTGCTGTTCGAGCGCTTCATCAGCAAGGAGCGCAGCGAGCCGCCCGACATCGACGTGGACTTCGAGCACGACCGGCGCGAGGAGGTCATCCAATACATCTACGGCAAGTACGGACGCGACCGCGCCGCGATCGCCGCCGTGGTCATCAGCTACCGCACCCGCAGCGCGCTGCGCGACATGGGCCGGGCGCTGGGCGTCGCGCCCGCGCTGATCGACGCCTTCGCCAAGGACCACCACTGGTTCGACGACGACGTGGCCGAAGACCGGCTGCAGGAGCTGGCCGCCGCCTGCGGCACGCCGCTGCCCGCGCACACCGCCGCCTACTGGCTCCAGCTGGCGCGCGAGCTGCAGGGCTTTCCGCGCCACCTGAGCCAGCATGTGGGCGGCTTCGTGCTGACGCAGGGGCCGCTCACGCGGCTGGTGCCGGTGGAGCCGGCCAGCATGCAGCAGCGCTCCATCATCCAGTGGGACAAGGACGACCTGGACGCCATGGGCCTCTTGAAGGTGGATGTGCTGGCCCTGGGCATGCTGAGCGCGCTGCGCCGGGCGCTCGACCTGCGCGCCGAACTGCGCGGCGAGCGCTGGGGCCTGGCCGAGATCCCGCAGGAAGATGCGGCCACCTACGACATGATCTGCCGGGCCGACACGGTGGGCGTGTTCCAGATCGAAAGCCGGGCGCAGATGAGCATGCTGCCGCGCCTGAAGCCGCGCAAGCTCTACGACCTGGTGGTCGAGGTCGCCATCGTGCGGCCCGGGCCGGTGCAGGGCGGCATGGTCCACCCCTACCTGCATGCGCGCGAGCGCGAACGCCAGTGGCGGGCTGCGGGCCACACGGAGCCGCTGCCCATCGAGTTCCCCCAGCTCTCCGATGCCCTGGGCCGCACGCTGGGCGTGCCCATCTTCCAGGAACAGGTGATGCAGATCGCCATGCTGGCGGGCGGCTTCACGGCGGGCGAGGCGGACGACCTGCGCCGCTCCATGGCGGCCTGGCGGCGCAAGGGCGGCGTGCATCGATTCGAGGGCCAGCTGAAAGAAGGGATGCTGGTACGAGGCTACCCGCAGGAATTTGCCGACCGCATCTTCCAGCAGATCCTGGGCTTCGGCGAATACGGCTTTCCGGAAAGCCATGCCTACAGCTTCGCGCTGCTGGCCTATGCCAGCAGCTGGCTCAAGCGGCACGAGCCGGCGGCCTTCCTGTGCGCTCTGCTCAATTCGCAGCCCATGGGCTTCTACAGCCCCTCGCAGCTGGTGCAGGACGCGCGCCGCCACGGCGTGCAGGTGCTGCCCATCGATGCCTCGCACAGCGACTGGGACAGCACGCTGCAGGCACCTTCCGCACCCGTGCGCGGCGTGGCCCTTCCGCAGCCGGCCGTGCGCCTGGGCCTGCGGCTGGTGGCCGGGTTGGAGGCCGCTGCCGCTGCCCGGCTGGTGGCGGCGCGCAGCGCCGCGCAGGGCGGCTTTGCCTCGGTGGAGGACATGGCCATCGCCGCCCGGCTGGACCGCCCGCAGCTGCAGGCCCTGGCAGCTGCCGACGCGCTGCGGTCGCTTTCGGGCCACCGCCGCCAGCAGGCCTGGGATGCTGCGGCCCAGCTGCGCGCGCCGCCGCTTTTGCGCGATGCGCCGGTGCAGGAGGCGACGCTCGACCTGCCCGAGGCGCCCGAAGGGGAGGAGATCCTCTTCGACTACGCCGCCACCGGCCTCACGCTGCGCCGCCACCCGCTGGCGCTGCTGCGCCCGCGCCTGGAGCGCTGGCGCCTCTGGAGCGCGCTGCAGCTGCAGGCCGCGCCGCACGGACGCACGGTGCGGGCGTGCGGCATCGTCACCGTGCGGCAGCGGCCGGGCTCGGCCAAGGGCACGATGTTCGTCACGCTGGAAGACGAGACCGGCACCGTGAACGTCATCGTCTGGCCCGCGCTGGTGGAGCGCTGGCGGGCGCCGCTGCTGCGCTCGCGCCTGCTGGCGGTGCAGGGCCAGTGGCAGAGCGTGGTGCCCGAAGGCGGCGGCCAGCCCGTGCGGCACTTGGTGGCGCAGCGCTTCCGGGACCTGACGCCGCTGCTGGGCCGCATGGCGCAGGCGCTGGACGGCAGCCGCGACTTTCATTGAGGGCCTGCGCGCACGGTTCGCAGGGCGCCGGGCCGGATCAGCGCTTGTTCTTCTTCGCGTCCTGGGCGCCGGCCTTGCCCGCTTTCACCGCGTCGCCGGCACGGGCCAGCATGTCGGAGCAGCGCTCGTCGTCCTGCGCCGCCGGCACTGTGATGGGCAGCAGCGCCAGGGCCACGGGCGCCACGGCCGCAGCGGCCACGGCCGCACCCGCGCGCAGCAGCAGCGGGCCGGGCTCCACGCCCACCTGGGGCTTGTCGAAGCTGCCGCGCACATAGAGCGGCGTGCGCAGCGACAGGAACTTCCACTCCAGCGACTCGGGCTTGATGCGCAAATCGAGCCGTTCGTTGCGCAGGTCGATGGTGCCGGTGGCATCGACCACGGCATCGTCGGTGTTCAGCTTGAAGTTCCGGGTGTAAGCCACGCCGTCGCGCACGGCGAAGTCGGCGACCGCACAGCGCAGCCTGACTTCCTGGTTGTCGCCGAAAAGCTTGGACACCACCACGCTGCCCAGGTTCAGCGCCGCCAGGTCCAGCAGCTGCTTGCTGAACGTGCCGTCGCGGATATAGACGCGGGCTTCGCCCGAACTGCTGCCCAGCATGCGCGCGACAGAGTTGCCGGTGGCCGACAGCGCCACGCCGCCATCGAGCCGTCCGAAACTCTTTTGCATCAGCTCCACCTTCGGAAACAGGGCCGACAGGCGCAGCCCTTCGACCGAGCCGTGCAGCTGCGTCTTCAGCGGGCCGTCGCGGGCATCCATTTCAACGCGCGAATCGATCTTGCCCTGCGCCACGCCGAAGCGCAAAGGCGCCAGCGCGAGCTGCCCGTCCTGCAGCTTCGCATGCACGCTCAAGTCTTCGATGGGCAGGCTGTCGGTGCGCACGATGCGCTGGCCGGTGAACGTGAGGTCCAGATCCATCGCGTTCCAGCGGTCGGTGGCGAACGCCGCGTCGGGCAGGACCTTGCCGGGACGCCGCGATGTGCCTTCTTCCGGGCGGCCTTCTCCGGTCGGCGCACCCACCACGGGGCCCAGGTCGGCCAGCCGCAGCTGGCGCGACGTCATCGTGCCCTTGAGCTGGGGCCGGGGGTCGGCCGAGGTGTAGGTCAGGCTGCCCTGCAAATCGCTTTCGCCCACCGTGCCCTTGAAGTCCTGATACTGCCAGGTGGCGCTGCGGGGCGCGAGGCTGCCCACCAGGTGGCCCCGGGTCTGGAAGGGCGGTGTGTTGGGCAGCACCAGCCCGGTCAGTTCGTACAGGTCTGCCATGCTGGCGCCCTTGAGCGCCACCTGGAAGTCCAGCCCGGACAGGTCGGCCGGGTTGGCCAGGATGCCCTCGGCTTCGGCCTGCACGCTGCCCGCGCGGGCACGGAACTTCAGCGGGTAGTTGACCACCTGCTTGCGCAGCGAAAGCACCGAGCCGGCCTCGCCCTGCGCCTCGATGCGCGCCTTGGCATAGCGGCCCCGCAGGGCCAGGCGCACGCCATAGGGGCCTGGCTTTGCCGCGGCTTTCTCGGCAGCGGCGGAATCGATGCTGTCGATGCGCGCGCGCAGTGCCAGATCCTTCTTGCCGTCCACATAGCCCAGCCAGCCGCCGCGGATGATCAGCTGGCCCACGCTCAGATCCCAGGGCTTTCCGCTGGACGGCTCGTCATCGCTCTTGCGCTGCGGCTGGAAGGTCCAGTTGTTGCTGCCGTCGGCCTTGCGCGCCAGCACCACGTCGGGCGCGGTGAGCACCACCGTGTCGAGCACCACCTTGCGGGCCAGCAACGGCCAGAGGCGCAGCGTGGCGCTCGCACTGCCCAGCGTGCCCATGGTCTGCGTGCCGCGGGCCGGCGCTTCGGCGGTCGCTGCGCGGGCGGTCTCCATGGCGAGGGCGCGGTTCGCATCCGCATTTGCGACGGCATCCTCTGTCGCCGTGCTGGCCTGCGTGCCCGATGCCGGGCTGCTGGCTGCGCTGGCAGCAGCCGATGCGGTGCTGGCTGGTTCGGTGCGGGCCGATGCGGCCATCGCCTGCTTCGGCGGCGGCGCCGCAGCGGGCTTGCGCGGCAGGGCGGGCAGCTCCTTGTCGCCGCGCGCAGGTTCTTCTGCGACGGCGAAGCCCGGCGGATTGTCCATGCTCAGCTGCTGCGCCTGCACCGTCACGCCGGGAACCCAGCGCCGCCACCCTTCGCCCAGCGGCTGCGGCCAATGCCACTTCACGGAAATGTCGCCCCCGATCACGAAATGGCGGCCTGTGGCTTCGCTCACCCTGGCATTGATCCAGGGACGGTAGCGGTTCCAGTCCCAGTGCGTGAGCGCAACCAGCGCCGCGATGAGCAGCGCCGCCAGCAGGCCCAGCGCGCCGAGCAGCCACCGCATCAGATGCCCGGGCCGTTTATTCGGGGGCAGGGGGGAGTGGGGCGCGGGGCCGCCGGATGGGAGGTCGGATGCAGTGGGCATAGAGGCAGATGTAGATGTCCGAGAGCGATGCCCGAGCCTTGGGGCGAATCCGTCCTGCAGGAGCAGAGCGAGTGACCGGAGCGCCGCAAGCCTCCGGGCTGCAAGACAGGGTACAGAGAGCTTGCGGAGGATGCTATTGCGTAGGCCATGCCCATGGCGCTGCCGGCAGCCGTTTGCCGCCCTTGTCCTACACACCCGGCCAAAGGCTGGGCGAAGCTGGGCGCTGTGCTGCAGCGCGCGTGCCAGCTCGTCTGCATGCTATGCCTTTCATAGTGGTCGGCTTGGGGGAAGCCTACAATCCCGCCGCATGTACAACCGACAGGATCCCAAGGTCTTGCCCATGCGCGACGGCGTCAGCCCCAGCTGCGTGGCGCTGCCCTCGCAAGGTTCCGGCACGCTGCTCGACTTCCTTGCCGAGCGCCTTCCGGCCGTGACGCGGGCCGAGTGGCAGGCCCGCATGCGGGCGGGAGAGGTGATCGACGAACTGGCGCAGCCGGCCACGCCTGAGCGGCCCTTCGTTCCCGGTCTGCGGCTCTACTACTACCGCGAGCTGGCGGACGAGGCGGCCATTCCCTTCGAGGAAGCCGTGCTGTTCCAGGACGAACACCTGGTGGTGGCCGACAAGCCCCACTTCCTGCCCGTCGTGCCTACCGGCCCCTACCTGCATCACACGCTTTTGGTGCGCCTCAAGCGCAAGCTGGGCCTGCCCGAGCTGTCGCCGGTCCACCGGATCGACAGGGCCACGGCGGGCCTGGTGCTGTTTTCCGTGCAGCGCGCCACGCGCGGCGCCTACCAGGGGCTTTTCCGCGACCGTGCCGTCGGCAAGACCTACGAAGCCATTGCGCCCTGGCGCCCCGACCTGGCCTTTCCGCGCACCCACATCAGCCGGGTGGAGGAAAGCCCGCAGTTCTTCCGCATGCACGAAGTGGCCGGCGATCCCAACACCTGCACGCACATGGACGTAATCGAGCAGGCTGGCGGCTGGGCCCGCTACCACCTTTCGCCCGTCACCGGCAAGCGCCACCAACTGCGCGTACACATGGCCGCGCTGGGCCTGCCGCTCTGGGGCGACGCCTTCTATCCCGTGGTCAACGACCCTCCGCCCGGCGACTATTCGCGCCCGCTGCAGCTGCTGGCGCGCTCGCTGGAATTCACGGACCCGGTCACGGGAGAGCTACGCCGCTTCGAGAGCCGGCGCGAGTTGCTGCCTTTGCAGCAGTTGGGGGTGGCACCGGGGTGAAGCAGGGCCGGAAAGAAGGGGAGGGGGAGGAGCCGCGATAAGCCAGCATGGAAGCTGGAGCGGGTGAAGGGAATCGAACCCTCGTATGAAGCTTGGGAAGCTGCCGTTCTACCATTGAACTACACCCGCACTGCAAGTCCTTGGTTTGCAAGGACTTTTCTGACCGTGAACCACACCGGTGCGTCGGTTTGCGTGGTTCAGCGAGGCGGGATCTTACCACCCTGCAGGGTGAGCGCTGAGCTGTTTGCAAAGGGCCATTCCACATAGTGATGACTCGGTGGCGTGGGGTGGTCGCTGGAAAAGCGCGAAACTTCGCCTCACGTTGCGCTGAGCGGATGGCACATGCGAACCGCTTATCTACAGTATCCAAATACGGTGGAATTCTCGTCATTCATTGTTCCTGAATGCGATGCATATCGCACGATGGTTGACTAAGCTGAAAAAATCACTAGTCAAGCTTGGCTTCAGGTCCTTTGAGTGGATATTCAGCATGCCAGAGGGCGAGTGATGTTACAAAAACTTTAACATCTCCATTTTTAAGAAAATGCACGTCGAGATTTCCCGATTTTTCATACTTAGGCACCTGTATTAAGCGTTCTTGATAATTTTCATCGTAGTCATCGGTCCAGCCAATGGTGACTTTATAAGTGGGGTTCCAATGTTTGGGGATTCCGATGCAGCATGAAAAACTTCCTCCCCCGCGGTGGGCATGTAGAAAACCGCCGCCTGTGCCACCTGCTGTGAAGTGTCCAATGTCTTTGTCCGTATGGTTGTAGCCAACAACATTTGCAGGGATATTTTCTTCACTGCATGCGGAGGTAAGTGCAAGCAGGCTTGATAGGAGGGCGGTAAATAGAATTTTGGAGATGTCCATGGTTCTGGTTTTAACTGACTGTTTGCGGCAAATTTCGACCAAGACTGAAGGATGCATTTACATCAAGAGAGTGAAATCCTTTTCTTTTCAAAAATTACGGGGGAAGTTGGGCTGGTTGAGGTGTATTCATTGGCTTCTGTCTTTTTGAATTTTCTTTTGCTCTTTCGCCCATTTTTCGTTACGGACCCATGCTTCATTCAGGGTCCAGGGTGCCCAGTCCTCTTTAGGTAACGGATAATTTTCCGCTCCTAATTGATACTGCGTTGAAACGGCCTTGATTTTGTGATTGGGGTAAAAATGAACCTGCAACGTACCCATGTCATCGGGAGTGTACTTTGGAATATCAACGGTGGCAGCCTGCGGCGGCGGCGGCGTGTGATTGGGGCCTGAGCCATACTCCCAGTGCACGGTGGCCTTTAGACCTGGCTTCCAATGAAGTGGAAGGCTGACGCAGCAGTTAAATCCACCGCCACCGCTATATGGTGCTAGATTGGGGCCGCTTGCACCGTTAACAGAAAAACCCAGGATGGATTCGGTTTCGATATGGTTGTAGCCCGTAATCGAAACGGCTACCATTTCCTCTTTGCTGCAGCTGACTAATGATAAGCCCCCCAGGAATAGAAGCAGGCATAGGCATGTAAATCGATGAAGAATATGTTCGGTTTGGTGGTGGAAGTCAATCATAATTATCAAATGCCATATCGGTCATTGTTTGCCGGAAGGTCTTTTGATTTGCTTCTTCTCGACGTACCATTCCCAGTTCCGGACCACCGCTTCATCGAGCTCCCACGGTGCCCAGTCTTCTTTGGGCAAGGGATGCCACGGGTGCCCCAGTCCGTACATGGTCGAAACAACTTTGATTTTGTGATTCGGGTAAAAGTGAACTTGCAGTGTGCCCATGTCTTCAGGGGTGTACTCCGGAATGTCCACGGTGGCGGATTGAGGCGGTGGCGGCGTGTGATTGGGGCCCGAGCCATACTCCCAAGTCACAGTGGCTTTAAGGCCCGGCTTCCAATGAACTGGAAGGTTGACGCAGCAGTTAAATTTGCTGCCTCCACCATAAGGTGATAAATTGGGGCCACTTGCGCCATTGACGGAGAAACCCAGAATAGATTCATTCTTGATGTGGTTGTATCCCGTCACCGAGACGGCTACCATTTCCTCTTTGCCGCAGCCTTGCAGTGCAAATGCGATAGGCAGTAAAAAAAGAAACGGAGAAATCTGCGAACGGCGCAGTGAGGTAATCCGATCATGGTGATTATAGTGCCATCAAAGAAAAAGCCCAACTTTAAATCGACAACGCAAGAATCGCCCGCACCCGCCAAATCGCAGGCCATGCGGTTAGCCTGCTGGGTGCTGTTTAGGTCTAGTGGATTAATGGGGCACGGTGGTGCAAAGGAGGTTCGCATCAGTAATGTCCTTCACGCGGGGGGGCGCCACTGTCATACCACTCTGGGCAGCCGGGCTGTTCATTGCAGTATCTTCCTGGGTTTTTCAGTCCGTAGGGACTTGAGTTGACTCCTGGCGCATCGTGAAATACCGGAGCGCTGGCTGAAGCATAGGCCTTAACCTGCCGCCCTGGCAGAAAGGCGACCAGCAGAAATCCGCCGTAGAGCTTTCCATACTCGGGTATTTCCACTTCAGCGGTCATCAGCGCCTTCTTGTCGATGGCATAAAGGCGATCGTCGCTCCACTGAATAGTCACCTTGATGCCGGGGTGCCAGCGACCCGGGAGCCCGATGCTGCCCGCTGTACTCAAACCAGCGGCATAGGGGCTCACATTGCCTCCCCAGGTTCCATTGACGTAGAAATCACCGATGGGTACATCGGTGTAGTTGAGGCCATATAAGCTCAAACCTACTCTCTCGGGTTCACTGGCTGCTGGCTTGCAGCTGGTGACTAACAGGCCTGCACCAAGTATCAAGGCAGTACTGAGGCGCCGCCGTGACAAGGGCATGTCACCTCGGGTTGTCTGATGGTTAGGCAATGTCCGAAGATTATCGGGACACAGTGGTGCAGTGTCTTTTCGCATCAGTAATGTCCTTCCCGTGGCGGGGCATCGCCACGGTACCATTCCAGGCAGCCAGGTTGTCTTTGGCAGTATTCACCGGGGTTTTGTAGGCCATCAGGGGCATTTACGTGCCCTGGCCCAAGGCCTGAAGCATATGCTTTGACTTTCCGTCCTGGCAGGAAGGCGACCAGCAGAAATCCGCCGGAGAGCTTTCCATACTCGGGTATTTCCACTTCAGCGGTCATCAGCGCCTTCTTGTCGATGGCATAAAGGCGATCGTCGCTCCACTGAATGGTCACCTTGATGCCGGGGTGCCAGCGGCCCGGCAGCCCGATGCTACCCGCTGTACTCAAACCAGCGGCATAGGGGCTCACATTGCCTCCCCAGGTTCCGTTGACGTAGAGATCACCGATGGGCACATCAGTGTAGTTGAGTCCGTATAAGCTCAAACCTACCCTATCAGACTCACGGGCAGCGGGCTTGCCGCCTATGATTGTGAGCCCGGCGCTGAGCAGTATGGCGATATGACCCCGCCTGGAGCGCAGGGCGCTGCGCACATTCGTGATCATGCGGTTGCTTCCTGTAGGTCACGAGCCTCCCGGATCTGCAGCTTTTGGTTGACCAAAGCTTGCAAGACTCCTTGCAATTGCTCATGAGTGACGCTGGTCGAGCCATTATCTTCCGTAGCCGTTAGTGCTTGGGCAATACAGTCGTAAATGCCTGATGGCTTGCCACTCAGCAAGCCAAAAATTTCGGGCTTGCCGGCCAAGTAAGAGAAAACCGTGTCGGGCAGCGCCTGGGCCAGCAGGTGCCGCTTCTGGAAATCGGTCAATATCAGTGGTGAAAATGCAGAGATGTCAGAGGGCCTTGGATCGGTGAGTTCTGTGGCAGGCAAAAGGCTCTGCCATTGACCATACCGGTCGTAGTAACGCCAATCGCCAATCTCTTGAAGCAAGGCACTCCGTTGGTAGGCATCCAGCGTGGTCAAGATCTGCGGCAGACAGCGCGTGTCGGCCAGGCGAAGCATCAATCGTTCTTCGGGGCTTTGGACTTGTGCCCTCGCTAATAGCCAAGCTTGAATGTCAAGGCTTGGGCTGGCGCTCAGGTAGCTCACCATGGGTAGGCCTTGGCAAAACTGAATCCAGGAGTCGAGCCATGTTCGCAGTTCAACGGCAGGGTAGTCTGCCGGAATAGCCAGCAAGCGAGGTGCAATGGCATCAGCGTTGTTGAACCGCCCTGCATACAGGGACGCAAGCTTGCAGTTGCTGCACAGTCGGCGCCACGATGGTTCGGTCAGAAACGCGCGGTCCAGCAATGCCCAGCACGATAGGCCAGCCTCGTGGCGCTGCTCGAACCAACTCAGCGTTGCCGCTAGCGTTTCTGCACTCAGATTGTCGATCAGAGGGCGTGAGGGCATTGGTCTTTCAGCCATTCATGGAGGCCAACGCTTGGCCCTTTGCCAAGGCCTGGAGCATGCACTCAATGCAAACACTCTGCGGAAACTGCGGCAGAGCCAACCCACCCTGGGTAGGCCCTTGCAGCGTCCGCATGGCCGATCGATAGGTAATGAACCCCGGCGTCTCGAAGGTGATGTTCCCCCCTTCGATGACGATGGCCGCCCCCTGTGCTGTGGCGATGCGGATCTTGCGCGCAGCGGCCATCTCGATGGCGGCGTTGGCGCTTTGCAGGCTCAATTACTCCTTCGCCTGGATCTGCAGGATGTCTCCCTGGGCCTGCATGTCGATCGCATCCTGGGCGGCGATGATGGACAGGCCCGTGCCCTCATGGCCTGGGCCGGTGGTCGGGTTCTTGTCAGCGGCTTCGCCCAGATGATTATTCTCCATTTTTTATTCTCCACTCGTCCCTGAGTGCTAATCCTCGCTTGGTTGGCTCAGGCCAGAATTGCTCGGCGATCAAATCAACGCTGTTGTCGGGATAGATGTGGATGCCAAGGTAGTGATGTGTGGACGGAGGGGGCCGCAAAACTGGGGTATTGGCTGCGTGGATGGTGTCTCCGTTGCCGGGCGTCCCTTTGGGGCCGTCAAGGCGCCAACTTATAGATTGTGGGCCGATTGGCACCTTTACGCCGGTCATTAAGCCCCCTCCGCCGAAAGCTTTGGCAACACCTATGTCAATGCCGTTTAGATAGACATCAAATATTGATCTATCAAGGTAATTAAAAAGAGAGACATCAAGGTAGGTGAATGATTCTTTTTCTTTTTCTTTTTCTTTTTCTTTTTCTTTTTCTTTTTCTTTGGCTATGGATTTTTTTTCTAATCCGTTGGGTTGGTTTTCGGTTGGTTGACAGGCCGCAATGCTTATTGGGGGGAGTGCCAGTGCGGAAATAATTACTCTGCGGCGACAGAAATCGACCTGGTTGATTGCCGTTTTTTGGGCTGGCATATGGCTGCCTTGGTGTTTGGGTGTTTTGATTTTTCGAATTTCAGTTTGAATGGGTTTTGAAATCGCAAATCAGAGTGGCCTTGTGGCGGGGCAAAAGACTGAGGATGATTTGGCATTGGTCTTGGTTTAATTAATTTGCGCGATCCATGAGGTTTGGGGGGTATTGAATGGGGTTGTCACGCCTGATGTGTAAATGGAATGTGCTGAATTATTGTTGTCGGCAAATAAGCGTGCGGATCGCCAAATGCGTGTGGGATTGCTCCATTTCTGTTTTGCTCATCCCGGTCTTTGTTATTGCCGGTGCCATCAAAAAAGATAGAGATATGTACAACGTCAGAACAGTCTTGCGCGGCAGTCGGTGAGTTAATCTGAACGTCACGTGTGGCTGAGGATGCATTCCTAAGTCGTTCATCCGCCATGCTCAATCTCCCATTTCTTATTGATCTCTTTGCCTTTTTCTGTTTTTTCTGGCCAGAACTCTTCTGGAATCAGTTCTACAGTGCTATCGGGGTAGATGTGAACTCCGAGATAGGTGAGTTTAGGATCAGGGCGTCGCAATATTGGTGCGTTGGCTGCGTGGATGGTGTCTCCGTTGCCAGGCGTCCCTTTCGGGCCGTCAAGGCGCCAAGTGATGACTTGGGGGCCAAGCGGAACAGGCACTCCTGTAATGATTCCTCCATTCCCTCGATGCGGTTGCCCTGCCGCATCGCCTATGAATTTTCCATTGAGATAGACGTCAAATATAGGCCTATCTAAATAGCTGTAGAGATTGACATTGAAATGGAGAATTTCTTCTTCTTTGTTTGGATCCGTGATTTTTTGGGCTTCGTGGTTTTTTTCTTGATTTGGTCGGCAGGCGGCGATGTTGGTAGTGGAGAGTAATAGAAAGATGCCACCAAGTTTTCTGCGATCTATTGATATTTTGAGCATTTTGGTCCTTGCTTGGATTCTTTGATTTGCTCTGCCACTGAATACGGTTGGATGAATCCGGTTATGACGTGGCTAATCTGGCGTAAGTTCCATAGGCTGTTCCCGCGATAACTGTCCCAAGCCTTCCCCCCGCGTCTCCGATCTCTGGAAATGGGGTTTCTACACCTGGGATATATTAGGAATAGTATCCTGTTGTGTGGTTATTTGTTGTTTTTTGTGGTATGCATGGTAAGGGTGAGCTATATTGCTGTTTTTCTGATGGTGGGAGGATTCATTAAAATCTTTTTCTTCATTGTTTTCTGTGTCGTCAAAAAAACTTCCGATAAATATTGTGCCGGTGCATTTGATTTGTGATCCATTGATTTCTGCTCTGGGATCCGCTTTTGCTGCGCACATGGCTTTTGCTCTCTGCATCTGCTCTTTGACGCTCAAGGGGCGCTCTGTACTTCTGGTTTTCCTATTTCTGGGTTCAAGGCGGGCTGAATTTCTTTGTAATTCACTTTGGAAGTTTCCCTTCTTTGCTGTCTTGAAGTAGGTCTTTTCGGGTTTCCCAGGGGCGTTTATCTTCTTCGCTCATGGGGTAAAGAGGGTGTCCAATGCTATATTCAGAAATTACCACCTTTACCTTATGGTCTGGATAAAAATGCACTTGAATATCCCCGCCTTGACTTGAGTATTGGGGTAGATCAACGATCGATTCTTGTGGAGGAGGGGGCTGTGGGCCATTTTGCGTGGTGTCATAGGTCCATTGGATCTTGACCTTCATTCCCGGATGCCAATGTCTTGGAATGGACGCACAACATGAACTTCCTCCCCCCCCCTCCTCGGGCGCAAGGTTGGGTCCACTTGCGCCATCGACTGTAAATCTCTCGATGCTCCAGTCATTCATGTGGTTGTAGCCAGTCACAGATGCGGGCAAGCGATCATTGCCGCAACCCCCTAATGATATGCAGGCAATAAGGATGGTTAATAAATTACAGTACTGGATGTGTTTTCTTGTTTTTTTGTTTTTCATGTGCTGTATAAGATTTCTTGTGACTTGATGTTGAGAGCCTGGCTGTGAATGAAACCCGCTAGTTTCTCGTCTAGCTTGCCTGTTCGCCATTTGCCGCTTTGGATTGGGCTAATAAAATTTGGGTTATATATTAGTGTTTTTTTGCTCAGCCATTAAGCGGCGGAAAGGGCGGTCTCAAACCTGAAGTGCAACACCACTGTTTGAGATTAATTAATTTTTCGTTTCAGTGAATAGTAGCGCCCTGCTGCTGCGCAATGCCTGCATGAACTGCTGGAACGCCTGGTAGGGAGCGCG
>CAJYHL010000062.1 GCA_913774625.1 uncultured Acidovorax sp. | reverse complement strand
GATGGAGCCCATCGGCTACATCCCGCCGGCCCAAGCCGAGGCGAACTACCATCGGCAAATCGCAGGTCAGGCCATGTCGGTCTGACTCACACCAACTGGCCTCCACGAAAGCCGGGGCGATTCAGTTCGAGGGCTACCTGATCGTTTCAACCCACGCGCCCACGCGGGGCGCGACGGCCGGCACCACCCGCCCCGTCATGCCCGTGCTGGTTTCAACCCACGCGCCCACGCGGGGCGCGACCGCCGGTCATCGGCAACAAAGTCCCGGTCCTGATCGTTTCAACCCACGCGCCCACGCGGGGCGCGACCCAGGCCCGCTGCGGGCTGTAGGCCGTCCACACGTGTTTCAACCCACGCGCCCACGCGGGGCGCGACCTCATGGGGTCGCCAGACTTCTCAATATCCTGGTCGTTTCAACCCACGCGCCCACGCGGGGCGCGACATGCGCAGCAGCGTCGTGATGATGGCCTGCGCCCCGTTTCAACCCACGCGCCCACGCGGGGCGCGACTTGACATTCCCCAAGCGATCTGTCGCAGTTGACGATGTTTCAACCCACGCGCCCACGCGGGGCGCGACGGGTGGTGCCCGAAGACCGCGTGAAGGGCGACGAGTTTCAACCCACGCGCCCACGCGGGGCGCGACGTAATGGCCTGCAGGGCCTGGTCCCTGCCCTGCTCGTTTCAACCCACGCGCCCACGCGGGGCGCGACCTGATGGGCGAGAGGCCATGGAAGCCATCCAGCGTGTTTCAACCCACGCGCCCACGCGGGGCGCGACCGGCCTTGGCGGTAGCCAGCGCGGTATCGTCCACGTTTCAACCCACGCGCCCACGCGGGGCGCGACTTTCAACCTCCACTCAACGCTGCCTCCATCATCCAGTTTCAACCCACGCGCCCACGCGGGGCGCGACGCTCCTGGCACATCACGCACAGCGGGTTGCGCTGGTTTCAACCCACGCGCCCACGCGGGGCGCGACGGCATCTTTATAACTGCTTGCCTACCCTTGCCAAATCACCGCCAATCTGCGAACCGGTGGCGTTGCCATTGACGGCCCGGCTCCACCGGCCGCAGGCTGTCCAAAACGCTTGAAAAATCAATAAGCTGCGGCGTTGCGAACCGGCCCTGGAAGAGGTCGGTCGCTTGGGGTTCGCGGGCGGGGGGAAGGCGGTGTGTTGTGAAACGAGGGGCCCGTGCAGAGGGGCGCGCGCAGGCCCTGTCTGAAGAAGAAGCAAGTTCAGAGAACCAACGGCCCGTTGAGGTCCAGCACCGGCTTGGCGCCTATGTGTTCGACCTTGCTTTGCCAGTGCTGGCCCAGGTAGTAAAAGCGCAGGCTGTCCTGGCTGGGGTCGATGATCTGGGTCAGGCGGGCTTTCAATGCGACCCATTGGGCGGTATCGACCTCGATTTCGAACACGGAGAACTGTACCCGCTGGCCGAAGTCCAGGCAGGCCTTGGCGATGTGGCGCAGGCGGCGGGCGCCGGCCTTGTCCTGCGATCGGACGTCGTAGCTCACCAGGACCATCATGGCTGCTCGCCTTTCTTCCTTTTGCTTTTGTTTCCCTGTCTTCCGTCTGTCTCTTTGAGCCTACCGCCGCCGCTCTACTTCCAGAGGAAGGGCGGATAGGCATCCAGGTCGCCGCGCAGGTGCCGGGCCAGCAACTGGGCCTGGATGAAGGGGAACAGGCCGATGGGCGCTTTTTCTTCCAGGAAGACGTGCCGCAGTTCTTCGCGCTTGCGTTCCTGATACGCCGTGAGCACGGTCTTGCGCGACTCTTCGCGCAGCAGCACGGCGCCGGTGTCCAGGGTCTGGAAGTCGCGTTCGCCGATCTGCCGCAGGTTGATGAGCGACAGGGCCAGGCGGTCGGCCATCAGGGGGCGGAACTCTTCCAGCAGATCCAGCGCCAGACTGGGCCGGCCGGGGCGGTCGCGGTGCAGGAAGCCCACGGCGGGGTCCAGCCCCACGCTTTCCAGCGCGGAGCGGCAGTCGTGCGTGACCAGGGTGTACAGAAATGACAGCAGCGCGTTGACGGCATCCAGCGGCGGCCTGCGGCTGCGGCCGGTGAAGCGCATGGCCGGCTCCTGCACGCGCACCAGATGGTCGAAGACGCCGAAATACGACTGCGCCGCTTCGCCTTCGTAGCCGCGCAGCAGGTCCACCGGCTGATCGGGTGACAGCTGCCGCGCGATGCGGTCCAGCCGGGTGTGGGCGTGCTGCAGCGCGGCTTCGTGTTCGCCCGTGAGCTTGACGCCGTGGTCGCGCAGCGCCCGCCCCAGCACGGCGCGCTGGTTGTGCAGCTTGCCCTGCAGCAGGTTGCAGACGATGGCCGAACACCGGGCCGGGTCGTCGCTGGCGCGGTACTGCTGCCGGCGCAGCAGCACGTTGCCGGAGATGGGGCCTTCCACTCGGGCCAGGAACTTGCCGTTCGGTGTCAGAAAGCAGGTGGTGATGCCTTGCTCCGCGCAGTAGCCCAGCAGCGGCGGCGACACCAGCACGCGGCCGAAGCAGACCAGGCTCTCCAGCATGTGGACGGGCAGGCGGGCGCGCACCTGCTGTTCCACCTCCATCACGATGTTGGCGCCGTCCTTGTGCAGCCAGGCGCCTTCGGTGGTGACGTAGAGCGTGTTCAGTTGCCGCCGCATGCTGGGCTCTCTCCACCGTTTTCTTGGTCGTCGTCGTTGCCGCCGCTGCGCTCGGCCTTCAGCTGGCGCGCCAGCCAGGCGTTGACGCTGGTGCGGCGCTGCAGCAGCCTGGGGCTGCACAGGTCGATGAGCGAACAGGCATCGCAGCGCCTGGGGCTGTATTCGGCCGTGGGGGTGATGCCCGCTTCCAGCATGGCGCGGGTGGCGACGATGGTGTCCCGCGTCAGGCGGCGCAGTTCGGCATCGAAGGCCACGTCGGCGCGGCGGCGGGTGGCGCCGTAGAACAGCGCGCCCTGCGGCACGGCCTGGTCCAGCATGTCTTCGAGGCACAGGGCCTGGGCGCACAGCTGCACCTCGTCGGCCCGGTGGGCCTTGGGCCGGCCGCGCTTGTATTCGACGGGGAAGGCCTGCTCGCCATCCGGCCCTTCATGGAACTCCACCACGTCGGCGATGCCGCTGATGCGCAGCCCGGCATGCGCCAGGGGCAGGGCGGTGGCGGTGCGCACGCGCCGGCGGCGCTCGCCGCGCGGCTTGTCGGCCAGTTCGTGCAGCACCCGGCCTTCCGCGGTGTGGCGGCTTTCCGCCCACAGCTGCTCGACATGGATCAGCGCGCACTGGCGCGGGCAGTACAGGTAGTGCTGCAGGGCGGACAGCGGGATGTATTCGTCCGATTCCATCGCTGCCGCGCCGCTGTTGCTGTTGCCGTTGCCGTTGCCGTTATCTCAGATCAGCTCGCGCACCGTGACGCCCTGGGGCACGGCGGCATGGTCCACCTCCACCCGGTAATCGGCGAAACGCCGGGGGGCGGCGTCGGCATCGGGCTGGGCGGGAGTGATCTTGACCGCATCGAACAGCACATGCGCCGGGGCGTTGCCCATGGCGCTTTCGTGCTCGAAGACGATGAGCTTGCGCGCCGCCATCTCGCCGCGCGCGGCGGAGCGGTCGTGCTCGAACATGTTGAGGAGGGCGCGCCAGAACAGCTCCAGGTCGGCGTCGGAAAAGCCGGTGCGCTCGGCCAGCTTGGCGGAGACGAAGCCGTGCGCGCGGTAGAGGCCATAGGGAATGATGTGCTTGCGGCCCATGGTGCGGTTGTCGCCGCTCTGGGCCTCGGCTTCTTTCTCGGTGGTGACGGCCATGCGGGTGATGGAGATTTCCAGCGGCACCACCGGGTCGATGGAGGTGGCGAAAGCCATCTGCACGGGGCCGCGCACCTGGCCGGCATTCACGCCCGTGGTCATCACGGCGCCGAAGGTGCGCACGTCGAAGAAGTTGGCGCACATCCACGCGGTGATCTCGCGTGCCTTGGCTTCTTCCTTGGGCAGCTTCTTGTACTGCTCCTTGGCATCGGGCGGGATGCCCAGCGCTTCCCAGGCTTTCTGGTGCTGCTGGTTCAGCACGGCCTTTTCCTGCATGTAGATGGCGTGGCCGGGCGTGTCGTCCTTGTCCAGGGTCACGAAGTTGCGGATCTTGCGCTTCAGGCACACGTCGGTCACCAGCCCGCGGTTGGTTTCCGGGTCCAGGCGCGGCAGGTTGCCCGCGTCCGGGTCGCCGTTGGGGTTGCCGTTGGTGATGTCGAATAGGTAGACGAACTCGTAGCGGTGGGCGATGGCGGTCATGCGGGGTCTCCCTCGGTGGTGTCTGGGTTGGAATCGTTGGCGGTGTTGTCTTCGCCCTTCAAGAAGCGGCTTTGGGACTGGTGGTAGTAGCCGATGGCGAAGCGGCCCTGGTCTTCGATGCGCAGGCTGCGGGCGAAGTGCTCCGGCAGGCCATCGACGATCTCGCGGATGTCCTTTTCCAGGTTCACGGCCAGGCCGGGCTTGTCCTTGCGCAGCTTGCCCAGGTGGTTCTGCGTGTTGCGCAGCAGCACCGGGAAAACGGAGGCGGGCGTTGCCGACGCGGCGCCGTAGTAGCGGTCGCGGATGGTGGCGTTGACCTGGCCGCCCAGGGCGCTGCGCTGCACCGCCTCCAGCACCGCGAAGAGGCGGCCCAGCCGGTAGCCCGGGTTGGTGGATTGCTTGTCGAGACTCACGGGAACCTCCTCCTTGTGGATATGAACGTTGATGCCCAGCCGACTTTCCCGGGCCAGGATGCCTTTGCAGATGGCCGCGCGCAGGCCCGAGAGGTTGCCGTCGGAGCGGATGCGCATGAGGGTGTTGGCCAGCAGGCTGCGCGGGTAGGGCTGGCCGCTCAGCACGGAGCGCATGAATTCGCCCACCAGGTTGTTGAAGGCGTCGTCCATCTTGGGCATGGCGCCTTCGCGGTGGGGCACCGTCGCCAGCACGACGCGGCGCGCGGCCGGGGCAGTCTTCCAGGGCAGGGGTTCCAGGCTGAAGTCCTCTGCATGCTGGGCCAGCCGCCGGGCGAAAACGCCCAGCGTGCCGGTTTCCCAGAAGCGGATGGAAATGCGCGATATGTTGGACGCCAGTCCGAGAATGAACATGCGCGTACCGTCCTGGAGCTTTGGGTCCAGTTCATTCAGTGGACGGCCTCTAGCGACGTGTTCGAGCACATTTCGCACGCGAGCCGCCTCCTGCGAATCATCCGGGGGCGTATTGAGCAATGATTCGAACGTCCACTCTGCGGTCTGGGCTTCTTCGGCATCGTCGGCTTCGGCCCAGAAAACCACGCTGGCATCGCCGATCTGGATGCATTGACGATTGTGCTCGCTACGCCGCAGCAAGTGGTTGAGCACGGTGGTGTAAGCGAATGCGGCCTGCTCGGAAATAGGAGCATTCTCTCCCTGCTCCTTGCCGTAGGACTTGAAGGCATCCTGGTTGAACGAAACGATAGAGGCGCCAGCGCTTTGCGCATCGTGGACGCCTTTGATGGCAGGATGCACGGTAGCGATTCTTGACGGTTTGCCTGTTACCAGACACTCAGCCGATGCGCTTGCTTTGCCCGCCTCACCGAGTAACCGTTCGCGCGCTTCTTCTGCAGCTGGGCGCTGATGCATGAAGCGCAACTCTCCATCCAGTCGGAACACTATGTTCGCGCCCACCAAACCTTCTGCATGGGGCGCAAAGAGCGCATGCGATGACAGGGATTCAGGTTGCCACGCCTTGATGAATGATTGAAGCGCAATAAGTCCTGGATCGTCCAGGCTGGGCATGGTGGAAAGGTGCAGTTCCCTGAATGCCGCATGGTCCTGAGCAGCCTTTGCCTCTCCAAAACCCAGCACATAGCTGCTTTTGTCCCACAGGAAAAAAGACTTTGAGCCGATGCCTGGGCGTTTGAAGGATGCCGGTACGGCGACGACTTTGGGACGTGGCTTTTTCCCTGCCGTGCTCCTGATGTCGTTCACGGCTACCACCGAACCATCCGGTGCCAGAACGATTTCATAGGAGATGTTCTCTTGCGAATACCCTGGCTGTGCAATGTCGCTTTCGCCAGTGGCTTGAAGCCGGCTGTAATAGGTGGCCAGGGCCTGCAGGATCATGACTTCACCTCTTCGCTATGCCAGGGCGGCACCTCGATCACGCCCCCCACCATCTGCGCGCGGAAGAAACGCGGCGCCATGCCTCGGTCGAAGTCGATGTCGTGCAGCGTCCAGCCCAGGTCGCGCGGCTCCAGCAGGCTTTCATGCGGTGCCGGGGTGGGTTCGCCTTCTTCCAGCAGGACGAAGCTGGCCGGAAATTCGCGCACGCCCAGGCAGGGCTGCTGGAAGCACTGCCCTTTGCGCGCGCGGCGGTTGAAGATGTCCAGATGCTTGCCCACCGAGTCGTCGGGGCCGGCCTTGGCCGTCAGTTCGAAATGCGCCTCGATCACATAGGCCACGTCGCGCAGTATGGTCGCGGCGCGCTGCTGCCGGTCTTCATCGACGTAGTTCGCCAGCCCGCCGGGCGTGCCGGCCTTCATGGCCTTGGTGACGCTGGCCGGCGAGATCTTTCCGCCCACTTCGTTGCGCCGGATGGACTCGAAGCGGATGGGCTTGAGCACGTGAATGCGGTCTATGGACCAGCGGATGGCGGGCTTCCAGTGGATCGCATCCAGGATGCCGCGCGCGGCGGAAGGGGTCAGCGCGTCGTACGAGACACGCTCCACTTTCATTTCAGGACGCGTGAAGCAGGCACGCTCTCCTTGGATTAGTAACCGTATTCCAAACGCCATTGAGTTCCCTCCAAATAGGCACCCTGAGAGCAGTGCCCTCAGGGTGTCCATGCTTGCCAGCACTCAATGCACTGCTTAGGTTTCAACCCACGCCTACAAGAAGTCGCTCGACTATTCGCCAGAAAGCGGATGAGCCGATCAACGCCATGCAAACGACAAGCCACGGCAGCAGTACATTGCGACGCCTAAGCTCCAACTCGAGCTTCAGCTTGAAGTCCGATTTGGGCTCTTTTGATGGATCGTCCATGCCAAGCTCCTGCTGTTGTGACGGAGCGAAGCATATCTCATTTTCTAGTTCCTAAGAAGTGATTGAGATGCTTAGATGATTGTGCTGCTAGTTTTTAAGAAGGATGGATGGTCCCAGGACAAGCCATACCTTGCGTTGTAGATATCCAGATTTGTTAGCGCCATGAACTGCTCTCCCCACTTGTCCGGCCGTACCGGAGCGATGGCCCCTGCCTTGTAGAGCGCATCGAACCCTTGCCGCGGCAGCTGTACCAGATACGGCTGCAGCTTGCGCGCCAGGCCCACGCTGCCTTCGGCGAACCGGAGCTGCTCCAGCGTTTCCCGGGCGGTGCCGTCGTACGGCACGATCACCGGCATCTGCACGCTGTCGATCATGCGGAACTTCGTCGCCAGGGTTTCCAGCGGCAGGCTGTCCGGGCGGCTGGCCTTGAGCAGGCCCAGGAGGTCCGGCACGTCGAGCTGGTCGCTGCCCTTTTGCCAGTAGAGCAGCGCGAAATAGCGGGCGATGGCTTCGGGCGACAGCGGGTCGCCCGGGTGCTGGCGCAGCACCTCGCGCGCGGCCTGGGCGTACTGCTGCAATTCCGGGGGCGGCGCCCAGTCTTCGTTGGCATTGGCGAACACCAGCACTTCGCTGGCGTCGGGGCTTCTGCGGCCTTCGCGGTTGCAGCGGCCAGCGGCCTGGGCGATGGAGTCCAGGCCGGCTTCGGCGCGCAGCACGGCGGGGAAATCGACATCGACGCCGGCTTCGATCAGGCTGGTGCTGACGACACGGCAGGGCTGGCCCGCCTTGAGCATCTGCCGGATCTCGCTCAGCACTTCGCTGCGGTGCTTCGCGCACATCAGCGTGGTCAGGTGCCGCGCGGCGGGCAGGTCGGCCATGGCCTCGTACACGGCCCGCGCATGGCGGCGGTTGTTGACGATGCACAGCACCTGTTCGCGCTCGCGCATGTGCCCGGCCAGTGCCGCATCGTCCAGCGTGCCGGCGTGGCGCACGCGCACCCGTTCCAGCTGCTGGAAGAGCCGCGTGGGCTGGGGCGCCAGCTCGCGCACGCCCGACAGCCCGCCATCGAACGCGGGCGCCTCCAGTGCGGGCTGGGTGGCGG
The DNA here is from genome assembly GCA_913774625.1 of uncultured Acidovorax sp. Taxonomy (GTDB): domain Bacteria; phylum Pseudomonadota; class Gammaproteobacteria; order Burkholderiales; family Burkholderiaceae_C; genus Paracidovorax. The sequence goes on along the minus strand of CAJYHL010000062.1, from coordinate 7,400 downwards.
TGCAGAGCACCACGCTGGCGCGGTAGTTGCGCGCCAGTTCGTCGATGGCGGCGACGCAGGGCTTGAGCAGCTTCAGCGGCATGGTCTGCGCCTCGTCCAGCACAACGACGCTGCCGGCGATGTGGTGCAGCTTGCGGCATTGCGAGGGCCGGGCGGCGAACAGGCTTTCGAAGAACTGCACGGCCGTGGTGACGATGATGGGCGCGTCCCAGTTCTCCATGGCCAGGCGCAGCTTCTGGGCCGACTGGTACTTTTCCGGGTCGTCGCGCGGCGGCTGGCGTTCGGTGAAGGCGCTGTGGTGCTCCAGCACGGCGGCATCGCCCAGCGGGCCCAGGGCCTTGCGGAACACTGCGGCGTTCTGCTCGACGATGCTGGTGAACGGAATCACGAAGATCACGCGCCGCAGCCCGTGGCGGATGGCGTGGTCCAGAGCGAAGGCCAGCGATGCCAGGGTCTTGCCGCCGCCCGTGGGCACGGTCAGGGAAAACAGGCCGGGCGCGTCATCGGCATGCTGGCGGACCTGCCTCAGGATGTCGGCGCGCAGCCGGTTCACGTCGCTGTCGGCCTTGAATTGGCCCAGATAGGCATCGAGCTGTTCGCGCAGCGCGGCCAGCGGCGGATGGGCGGGGCCGGCGCTGCGATGGTCGGGACCGTCTTCTGCCTGCAGGTAGAAGCGTTCGGTGTCGATGAAGTCGGCATCCACCAGGCAGGAAAACAGCATGCGCGACAGAAACGCCAGCTGGAAGGGCAGCCGGTCCCTGGCCTGCTGCCGGGTCTGGCCGTAGTGCTGGAAGCCCGCGGGCATGCCCAGCTGGCTTGGCAGGGCGATGTCCTTTTCCCATGCCGCATCCAGCGCGGGCAGGTCTTGCGCCGCCAGCCGGTCGGCCAGGGCCGTGCGCTCCCCTTCGCCCTGTCCGTTGGCCAGGCCCGCATGGTGTCCTGCGATGCCGTAGGCCAGCAGCTGGCCCATGGTGCCCAGGCGTTCCTGGGCGATGCGTGCGCCCCAGGTGGAATGGTCCACGCGCAGTGGGCTGCCGCGCAGCCGTGCCTGGAAGGGCAGGGTGTATTTGCCCAGGTCGTGCAGCCATCCGATGACCTGGCCCAGGGCCTTCGCATCGAACACGGCGGCGGATTCGCCCGCCATGCGGCCCACGGCATGCAGGTGGCCTGGCAACGTCTGCCAGTGCGCTGGCGGCCTGCCTTCTAAGGAATGCGCATAGAAAAGACCTGAGGGCGCGTCCGTATCCCTGCCGCCGCTGTCGCCGTCCTGACCTGCTTCTGCTGTCACCAGGCTGTCCTCCCTCGATGGTGCTGACTGAGTAGGCCTTGGGCCGGCCGCGCCGCACTGTTTTGGCTATGGATTTTTGCAGAGCCATTGTGTACGGCTACCGAGACCGTGTCACCTGTGCCCGGTCCCGGTCAGGGAATTCCCTGATCGATGTCAGGAGGCGGCTTGTCTCCGCTGCGCCCTAAGCCTTGTCTAAGTCTCCTTTTGCACACTCCCGGCCATGCAACAACCCACCGAAAGGTCTGCCATGAATTCCATCCTCTCCACTCCTCGCCGCCTGACGCTGGCGCTGGTCGCTGCAGGTGCCATCGGCGCCACCGGTGCCGGTCTGGTCACCAACATGCGGCCGGGCCATGCCGAGCAGCCGCCGGTCGCTGCCGCTGCGGCGGTGCCGCTGGCGCCCATCAGCGGCGGCGGCGTGGCCATGCCCGACTTCGCGCAGATCACGGCGCGCAACGGCGCGGCGGTGGTGAACATCAGCGTGGTGGGCACCACCAAGACGTCCGACGACGGCAGCGGCGACGGCGACGATTCCGGCGCCGCGGCGGCGCAGCAGCGCGGCATGCAGGGCATGGACCCGGACGATCCCTTCTTCCAGTTCTTCAAGCGCTTCGGCATGCCCGGCGCCGGCGGCCCCGGCATGCCGCAGCAGCGCAACGTGCCCATGCGCGGCGAGGGCTCGGGCTTCATCGTGAGCCCGGACGGCGTGATCCTGACCAATGCCCACGTGGTCAAGGGCGCCAGCACCGTGACGGTGAAGCTGACCGACCGGCGCGAGTTCCGCGCCAAGGTGCTGGGCTCCGACCCCAAGACCGATATCGCCGTGCTGAAGATCAACGCCAAGGACCTGCCCGTGGTGCAGATGGGCAGCACCAAGAACCTGGCCGTGGGCGAATGGGTTCTGGCCATCGGCTCGCCCTTCGGCTTCGAGAACAGCGTGACGGCCGGCGTGGTGAGCGCCAAGGGCCGGGCGCTGCCGGACGACAGCTTCGTGCCCTTCATCCAGACCGACGTGGCGGTGAACCCGGGCAACTCCGGCGGCCCGCTGTTCAACACGCGCGGCCAGGTGGTGGGCATCAATTCGCAGATCTACAGCCGCTCGGGCGGCTACCAGGGCGTGTCGTTCGCCATCCCGATCGAGGTGGCCGAGCGCGTGAAGGACCAGATCATGGCCACCGGCAAGGCCAGCCACGCGCGGCTGGGTGTGTCGGTGCAGGAGGTCAACCAGGCCTTCGCCGACTCGTTCCAGCTGCCCAAGCCCGAAGGCGCGCTGGTGGCGGGTGTGGAGCCCGGCGGGCCGGCCGACAAGGCGGGCCTGAAGTCGGGCGACGTGATCCTGAGCATCGACGGGCAGCCCATCGTGGGTTCGGGCGACCTGCCGGCCTTCGTGGGCCAGGCGGCGCCGGGAAGCAAGGCGACCATGGAGGTCTGGCGCCACGGCAAGAAGGAAGAGATCGTCGCCACGCTGGGCGACATCAACGACAAGAAGGCCTCCCAGGTGGCCGATGGCAGCCAGGCCGTGGGCAAGGGCCAGCTGGGGCTGGCGCTGCGCCCGCTGCAGCCGCAGGAGCAGCGTGACTCGGGCATCAAGTCGGGCCTGGTGATCGAGCAGGTGCGCGGCCCGGCGGCGCTGGCCGGCGTGGAGCCGGGCGACGTGCTGCTGGCCATCAATGGCACGCCGGCCAAGAGCGTGGACCAGGTGCGCGAGGCGGTCGCCAAGGCGGGCAAGTCGGTGGCGCTGCTGATCGAGCGCGACGGCAACCGCATCTTCGTTCCGGTGCAGCTGGGCTGAAAGCTGGCGGTTGGCGGTTGGCGGTTGGCGGTTGGCGGTTGGCGGCCCGCCCGGGAGCGCAGCGGCGGCATTCCTGCGCAGGCGCCGGGCCGCCACGGCCTGCCGCTATGCTTGGCGGTATGCCGCCGCCGATCATCATCACCGCCGCCGCCGCCGCCCGACCGACTGACCGCCGCCGGCCTGGCCCGGCGGCGCTGTCTTTGATTCCACCGGAGTTGCCGCATGCGTCTGCTGCTGGTTGAAGACGACACCATGATCGGCGAGGCCGTCCACGATCTGCTGCGTGCCGAGCACTACGCGGTCGATTGGGCCCGCGACGGCGCCACGGCCGATTCGGCCCTGCGCACCCAGGCCTACGACATCGTGCTGCTGGACCTGGGGCTGCCGCGCCGCGACGGCCTGGCCGTGCTGCGCGACCTGCGTTCGCGCAAGGACCGCACGCCGGTGCTGATCGCCACCGCCCGCGATGCCGTGGCCGAGCGCGTGCAGGGGCTGGACGCCGGCGCCGACGACTACCTGCTCAAGCCCTACGACATGGACGAGCTGCTGGCCCGCATCCGCGCGCTCACGCGCCGCGCGGCCGGGCGCGCCGAGCCCGCCTACGAGCACCAGGGCGTGGTGATCCACCCCGCGACCCGCGAGGTCAGCGTGCAGGGCCAGCCCGTGGTGCTGTCGGCGCGTGAATGGGCGGTGCTGGAGGCGCTGCTGGCGCGGCCCGGCGCCGTGCTCTCGCGCCAGCAGCTCGAAGAAAAGCTCTACGGCTGGAACGAGGAGATCAGCAGCAATGCGGTGGAGGTCTATATCCACGGCCTGCGCAAGAAGCTGGGCGCCGAGCTGGTGCTGAACGTGCGCGGCGTGGGCTACATGGTGCCCAAGGCATGACGGCAGCGGATTCTCCCGGCATTGATGAAAAGATTCCGCCGCTGCCCTCCGGCAGTGGCGCGGCGGCCCCGCAGGCGCCGTCGCTGCGCGCCCGGCTGCTCTGGTTCCTGCTGGCGGCGATCGCCTTCGCGGCCGTGGCGCAGATCGGCCTGGCCTACCGCGCCGCGCTGGACGAGGCCGACGTGCTGTTCGACTACCACATGCGGCAGACGGCCCAGGCCCTGCGGCCGGGCCTGCCCGCCTTGCCCTCCGGCGATCCGCCGCCGCTGCCGGGCGAGCCGGAGAACCGCGAATTCGTGGTGCAGGTGTGGTCCTCCACCGGGCTGCGCGTGTATGAATCGGCCGTGGGCGCCGCTCTGCCCCAGCGCGCCGTGCTGGGCTTTTCCAATGTGCAGGCCAATGGCACCACCTACCGCGTGCTGTCGGTGCAGACGCAGACCCAGGTCATCCAGGTGGCGCAGGACATGGCCGCGCGCCGCGCCATGGCGCGCGCGCTGGCGCTGCGCACGGCGGCGCCCATCGCGCTGCTGGCGCCGCTGCTGGCGCTGGCCGTCTGGTGGGCGGTCAGCGGCTCGCTGGCGCCGGTCGAGCGGGTGCGCCGACAGGTGGCGCGCCGGCAGGCGGGCGACCTCTCGCCCGTCGATGGCGCCGCGCTGCCCGCCGAGGTGCGCCCGCTGGTCGATGAGCTGAACCTGCTGCTGGGCCGCGTGCAGCGCGCGTTCGAGGCGCAGCAGCATTTCGTGGCCGATGCGGCGCACGAGCTGCGCTCGCCGCTGGCCGCGCTCAAGCTGCAGGTCCAGGGCCTGCAGCGCGCGCCGGACGAAGCCACGCGCGAGCGCGCCGTGGGCCGCCTGGCCGCCGGCATAGACCGCGCCACCGCGCTGGTCGAACAGCTGCTGGCCCTGGCGCGTCAGGAAGCCAAGCTGACGGCCGGCTCTCCGCCCACCCCGGTGCCGCTGGCCGATCTGGCCCGGCAGGCCGTGGTGGACGCGGCGCCGCATGCCCAGTCCAGCGGCATCGACCTGGGGCTGGGCCGGGCCGATGCCGGCACGGTGCCCGGCCATGTGGATGCGCTGCGCATCCTGCTGCGCAACCTGATCGACAACGCCATCAAGTACACGCCGGCCGGCGGCACGGTGGACGTGAGCGTGGCGCTGGCGCCTGGCCGCGACGCCATGGTGCTGGCCGTGGAAGACAGCGGCCCCGGCATCGACCCCGCCGACCGCGCCCAGGTGCTGGGGCGCTTCCATCGCGCCGCGCAGTCCGACGCGCAGGGCCGGCCCATCGCGGGCAGCGGGCTGGGCCTGTCTATCGTGCAGACCATCGCGCGCATGCACGGCGCGGTGGTGGAGCTGGGCAGCTCGGAGCGCCTGGGCGGGCTCAGCGTCGTCCTGCGGCTGCCCCTGAAGCCAGCGGTGGCGGAGCCGTCCGCACCCCAGCCTCAGCTGCTGCAGCGAGCGGACGGCGGAGGCGGCGCAGCGTCATGATCCGTGTGGCGGTGCTCTCGGGCCTGAGCCATGCGGTGTTCGTGGCCGTGGGGCTGCTGATCTACGTGATGGCCACCCGCATCGGGCACCAGCGGCGCCATCCCTCGGCGGCCATGGGCTGGGTGCTGTCCATCATCGCGTTTCCGTACTTCGCCGTGCCGCTCTTCCTGCTGTTCGGCACCCGCAAGTTCGCCCGGCCGGTGCGCCAGGCGCGTTCGGCCGTGGCATGCGCCGCAGCGGCCGGCGGCCCCGCCTGGGCGCTGGAGCTGCTGGCCTGCATGGAGCTGGCGCCCGCGGCGCGCAACCATGCGGTCGAGATGCACGCCGACGGCCCGGCCGCCCTGCGCGGGCTGATGCACACCATCGAAGGCGCCGAGCGCAGCCTGGACGTCTGCACTTTCGTCTTCGGCAACGACGAAGTCGGCCAGCGCGTGGCCCAGGGCCTGCTGCGCGCCGTGCAGCGCGGCGTGGCGGTGCGCCTGCTGGTCGATGCGGTGGGCAGCCTGCACATGCCGCATCGCCTGCTGCGTGGCCTGCGGCGCGGCGGCGTGCAGGTGCAGCGCTTCATGCCCGTGCTGCACAACCCGCTGCGCGGCCGCACCAACCTGCGCAACCACCGCAAGCTGGTGGTGGCCGACGGCGAGCGGCTCTGGAGCGGCGGCCGCAACCTGGCCTGCGAATATTTTCTGGACCGCCCCGGCGAGCCCGCCTGGATCGACCTGAGCTACGAGGCCCAGGGCCCGCTGGCCGTGCAGGCCGCCCTGCAGTTCGCCGCCGACTGGCGCGCCGCCAGCGGCCGTGCCGCGCGCACCGTGCTGCCCCGCACGCCCGTGGCCGAGCCGCAGCAGGGCCCCCTGGCCCAATGGCTGCCCAGCGGCCCCGACCATGCCGACGACACCGTGCATGCGCTGCTGCTGGCCGGCGCCTACCACGCCCGTCGGCGCATCGTGGCCTTCACGCCGTACTTCGTGCCCGACGACGCGCTGCTGGAAGCCTGGTGCCTGGCCTGCCGGCGCGGCGTGCAGGTGACGCTGCTGGTGCCCGCCCGATCCAACCACCGCCTGGCCGACTGGGCCCGCGAACGCGCCCTGCGCGAGCTGGTCGCGGCCGGCGCGCAGGTCTGGCTGGCGCCGCACATGGTGCATGCCAAGGCGGTGCTGATCGACGACGACCTGGCGATGTGCGGGTCGCTGAACCTGGATGCGCGCAGCCTGTTCCTCAACTACGAGGCCATGGCGGCGTTCTATTCGCCGGCGGAGGTGCGGTGGCTGTCGGACTGGTGCGCGGCGGAGATCGCGCGGGCGGGGAGGTACCGGGCGAGGAGGCCTTCGTGGGTGAAGGATGTGGCGGAAGGGGTGGTGAGGGCTGTGGGGTTCCAGCTTTAGTTTTTGCTTTGCTGCTGGGGCTTTCTTGGGCGCTTGCTGGGGCGTTGTTTCCCGGGGCCGGGGTGTGCACCCGGCGGCGCACTCACTTTCTTTTGCTTCGCCAAAAGAAAGTAAGCAAAGAAAAGGCGACCCCCAGTCTGCGACCCCTACGCTATCGCTACAGGGCAGACCTGCGTCGGGGCGCTTGCGGGGTGCCGCCGCAGAACTCACTGCGCGCTGCGCGCTCCGTTCGGACAGCCGCGGCGAGTCAGAGCACGAGGCATGCGCGCGAAGGCGCCCATGCGCACCCCGCAATCGCCCCGCCGCAGGCGCAGCCAGCAGGGGTGGGGAGCCGCACACGGGCCATTGCTTCGCTCGGCCTGGCACACGCGCGCTTCGCGCTGCGGCGCCTGCAGTGCGCAGTGCGCGCCCAGGACTGGGCCGAGCGCAGCGATGGCCCGGATCGTCTCCCACTCCCTTCTGTGCGTGCCGAGAAGCGCAGGGCGGCGGGTGCGTGCGTGTGCCGAAGGACACACGCACTTCGTGCTCTGACTTGCCGCAGCATGTTTGAACGGAGCGCGCAGCGC
>CAJYHL010000061.1 GCA_913774625.1 uncultured Acidovorax sp. | reverse complement strand
CAGCCCGGCCGCAGCGCACAACGCAGCGGCGGCGGCGGCGGCAATGGTGGCGGCGCACCGCGCTTCGACGACAGCCAACCCCGCCGCGAGAACGCCCACCTGGTCACCCAGGCCGGCGTCAACCTGGGCGCATCGCGCCACGGCGGCGGTGGCGGCGGCCAGCCCGATCCGATGCGCACCAGCGTGGACAGCATGGCCGGCGGCGGACGCCGCGGCGGTGGCGGCTTCCGCGGCGGCAATGGCGGTGGCTACGGCGGAGGTGGTGGCAATCGCGGCGGCGGCCGTGGCGGCAACCGCGGCGGTGGCGGCGGCTACGGCCGCTGAAGCCCGCTGCCTGCCCCATTGAGGTGATGGGTCAGGCAGCATGAATGCATGCAACGCAGGGGGCACTGGGGCCCCCTGCGGCGTTATGGCGAGCGCTTTCGCGCTGCCCCCAGCCCGAGCCCCTGCCCAGAAGCAAAAAAGGCCTGGAAGCGCGATGCTTCCAGGCCTTTTGGCTTTGGCCGCTCAGGCCCGCCCTGCCGATCAGGCGAAGTTGGCTTCGGCGAACCTCCAGTTGACCAGCTTGTCGAGGAAGGTCTCGACGAACTTGGGGCGCAGGTTGCGGTAGTCGATGTAGTAGGCGTGTTCCCACACGTCCACGGTCAGCAGGGCCTTGTCGCCGGTGGTCAGGGGCGTGCCGGCGGCGCCCATGTTCACGATGTCCACGCTGCCGTCGGCCTTCTTGACCAGCCAGGTCCAGCCGGAACCGAAGTTGCCCACGGCGCTCTTGACGAAGGCTTCCTTGAAGGCGGCGTAGCTGCCCCACTTGGCGTTGATGGCATCGGCCAGGGCGCCGCTGGGTTCGCCGCCGCCGTTGGGGGTCATGCAGTTCCAGAAGAAGGTGTGGTTCCAGATCTGGGCCGCGTTGTTGTAGATGCCGCCGCTGGACTTCTTCACGATCTCTTCGAGAGCCATGTTCTCGAATTCCGTGCCCTTTTGCAGGTTGTTCAGGTTCACCACGTAGGCGTTGTGGTGCTTGCCATGGTGGTATTCCAGCGTTTCCTGGCTGTAGTGGGGAGCCAGGGCGTCGATGGCGTAGGGCAGCGGCGGCAGGGTATGTTCCATGGTGAGTCCTTCGTGGGTTGATTGAACTGTTTGAACTGTTGAACTGGGGGGGGAGCTGAGGGCGGCATCGCGGCCGGCCCTGGTTCCGCCCCTTGTGCGGCGAACGGCGATTGTAGGAAGGAAAACGCGCCCTCCGCTGTAGGCCGGGCGATCGACCTGGATGGCTGCCAGGTAGACGCCCTACAGCAGCCGCCGCTGGGAAACCGTGAGATCGATGGCCCCTTCGGCCAGTTGGCCCACCAGCGCATCGCCGGGCCGTACCTGGGCCGGCCGGGTCACCGCCCGGCCCTCGGCATCGGTCAGCAGCGCATAGCCGCGCTGCAGCACCAGCCGCGGGTCTAGCAGCTGCAGGCGCAGCGCGGCCCGGTCCAGCCGGTCGGACTGGGCCGCCAGCCAGCGCTCCACGGCCACCGGCAGGCGGGCCTGCAGCGCCTGGCGTTCCTGGGCCATGCGCTGCAGCTTCAGCAGCACCGCATGCCGCATGCGCTGGGCCTGGCGCGCCAGCTGCAGCTGCTGGCGCCCCACCAGGCCCGAGGGCCGGCCCAGCCGCTGGCCCGCCATGTCCAGGCGCTGGTGGCGCAGGTCCATCTGCCGCTGCACGGCGTCCTGCAGCCGCCCGGCCAGCAGATCCAGCGCCCCCAGCCAGACGGCGCGCGGCTGCGACACCAGCTCGGCCGCCGCCGTGGGCGTGGGCGCGCGCAGGTCGGCGCAGAAGTCGGCGATGGTGAAATCGGTCTCGTGCCCCACGCCGCTCACCAGCGGCACCGGGCTCTGCACGATGGTGCGCGCCAGCTGCTCGTCGTTGAAGGCCCAGAGGTCTTCGATGGAGCCGCCGCCGCGCACGAGCAGGATCACGTCGATGGGCGTGGGCTTTTCCCCGCCGTCATCACGCTGCAGCCCTCGTGCCTCCTCGGCATGCCGATACAGTTTCGATAGCGCCGCGCAGATCGAGGCCGGCGCCTGCGCGCCCTGTACCAGCGCCGGCGCCAACACCACCGGGATGTGCGGCACGCGCCGGCGCAGCGCCGTCACCACATCGTGCAGCGCCGCGGCGCCGGGCGAGGTGACCAGGCCGATGCCGCGCGGCATCAGCGGCAGCACGCGCTTGCGGCCCGCATCGAACAGGCCCTCGGCCTCGAGCTGGGCCTTCAGGCGCAGGAACTGCTCGAACAGCGCGCCCTGCCCCGCGCGCTGCATGCTTTCGACGATGAGCTGCAGGTCGCCCCGGGCCTCATAGACGCCCAGCCGGCCGCGCAACTCCACCAGCTCCCCATCGCGCGGGGAGAAATCCAGCAGCCCGGCGGCGCGGCGGAACATGGCGCAGCGCACCTGGCCCTGGGCGTCCTTGAGCGTGAAGTAGCAATGCCCGCTGGCCGCGCGCGAGAAGCCGGTGATCTCGCCGCGCACGGCCACCGGGTTGAAGCGGGCCTCCAGCGCATCAGCAATGGCGCGGCACAGCGCGCCGACCTCCCAGATACGCGGCGCCACGCCTGCCTCGGGCCGCTCAAACATAGGCCTGGCGCGGCTTGGCGGCCCGTCGGGCACTTTCACTAGTCCACAGAATGCGGCCGGCGGCAGCTATCTGGCGCGCGCCATACCACATCGGAGGCCGCGCCAGAGGGTTGATCCAAGTCGTTGATTTGCAATTGTTTTTCACTGCGCGTTTTTTCATCAAAGTGTCAAACCCGTGGACTGGCGCCGCTTGGCGCGGCATCGCGGGGCGGTTTCCCACAAAGTTATCCACAGTTTTTGTGGGTGACCGCAGCACGGCAGGGGAAGCGGGGCCCGAGCACCGGAAACGCCATGGCGGGCACGCCGGGCCCGCAGCGGCTGGGCCATAATCGCCGGCCGGATTTCATCTGCGCGGAGAGAGAATTTGCTGTCGATCATACAAGCCGCAGGCTGGCCCATCTGGCCCTTGATAGCCTGCTCCGTGCTCGCCCTGGCGCTGGTGCTGGAGCGCTTCACGGCGCTGCGCACCGCCCGGGTCGCTCCCCCTCAATTGCTGGACGAAGCCATCGCCGTATCGTCGCGCGGCCTGCCCACACCCGACGTGGTGAACCAGCTGGCACAGAACTCCGCTCTGGGCGAGGTGCTGGCCAGCGGGCTGCGCACCCTCAACAGCCATCCGCAGAGCACCGAGGCCGACCTGCGCGCCGCCATGGAGGGCACGGGCCGCGCCGTGGCGCACCGGCTGGAGAAGTACCTGAACGCGCTGGCGACCATCGCCTCGGCCGCGCCGCTGCTGGGCCTGCTGGGCACCGTCATCGGCATGATCGACATCTTCGGCTCGCAAGCCGGGGCCGGTGGCCAGGCCATGGGCGGCGGCAACCCGGCGCAGCTGGCGCACGGCATCTCGATCGCGCTCTACAACACCGCCTTCGGTCTGATCGTGGCCATTCCCACGCTGATCTTCTGGCGCTATTTCCGCAGCCGCGTCGACGCCTACCTGCTGACGCTGGAGCTGTCGGCCGAGCGCTTCGTGCGCCACATCGACCGGCTGCGCAAGTAAGGCCAGGCTGCCCGCCATGAACTTCCGCCCCCGCACCCAGGATGCGCCCGAGATCAACCTGATCCCGTTCATCGACGTGCTGCTGGTGATCCTCATCTTCCTGATGCTGTCCACCACCTACAGCAAGTTCACCGAACTGCAGCTGACCCTGCCCGTGGCCGATGCCGAGCAGCAGCGCGACCGGCCCAGGGAAATCATCGTCTCGGTATCCGCCGACGGCCGCTACGCCGTCAACAAGGCCGGCGTGGAGGGCAAGGCCGTTGAAGGCGTGGCCCGCGCCCTGCAGGCGGCCGCCACGGCCGGCAAGGACAGCATCGTCATCATCAGCGCCGACGCCTCCGCGCCCCACCAGTCCGTGGTGACCGTGATGGAGGCCGCGCGGCGCGTGGGCCTCTCGCAGATCACCTTCGCCACCCAGTCCTCGGGCGGCTCCGCGCGCTAGCGCGGCCTCGCGCCCTGCCCGCCGCATGGCCGCATCGCTGCACGAGGTCTGGTCGAAAAGAGGCCTCCTGGCGCGCTGCCTGCTGCCGCTCGCCTGGCTGTACGGCGGGCTGACCGCGCTGCGCAGATCGCTCTATGCCGCAGGCCTGCTGCCCAGCCACCGGCCTGCGGTGCCGGTCGTGGTCGTGGGCAACGTGATCGCGGGCGGCGCGGGCAAGACCCCGGTCACGCAGGCCGTGGTGCGCCATCTGCGGTCCAGGGGCTGGCAGCCGGGCATCGTCTCGCGCGGCTATGGCCGCAGCACCCGCGACTGCCGTCCCGCGCTGCCGCACAGCAGCGCCGCCGAAGTGGGCGACGAGCCCGCGCTGCTGGCCCGCAGCACGGGGGCGCCGGTCTTCGTCGCGGCCCGGCGCGCCGATGCGGTCCAGGCGCTGATGCAGGCCGTCCCCGCCACCGACGTCATCGTCTGCGACGACGGGCTGCAGCATCTGGCCCTGGCGCGCGACATCGAATTGTGCGTGTTCAACGACGAGGGCATAGGCAACGGCTGGCTGCTGCCCGCCGGCCCGCTGCGCGAGCCCTGGCCCCGGGCGGTGGATGCCGTGCTGCACGCCGGCCCCTGCCCGGCCGGCACGGCAGCGCCCGCCTTCGCGCTGCGGCGCGGGCTGGCGGACCACGCCCTGCGTGCCGACGGCAGCCGCGTTCCGCTGGCCACGCTGCGCGGCCAGCCGCTGCATGCCGTCGCGGCCATCGCCCGCCCGCACGACTTCTTCAGCATGCTGCGCGCGCAGGGCCTGGAACTGGCCCGTACGGAAGCCTTGCCGGATCACCATGATTTCAATGGCTGGCGGCAGGCACCGGATCAGGATCTGCCGCTGATCTGCACCGAAAAGGACGCGGTCAAGCTGTGGGCAGCCCACCCGGAGGCCCTCGCCGTCCCGCTGGCCCTGCAGCTGCCTGCCGACTTCTTCGCCCTGCTGGACGACCGGCTGGCCCGGGCCCAGGCTGCGTCGCTATCATCGGCGGCTTCCGGCTGAAGCCTGCGCGGCCCGCCCGCCCCGGCTCTTCCGACCACCCACATCCAACGCCCTCCAAGGGCCCATTGCCATGGACTCCAAACTGCTCGAACTGCTGGTCTGCCCCGTCACCAAAGGGCCTCTTTCCTTCGATCGGGAACGCCAGGAACTGGTGTCGCGCAGTGCCCGCCTGGCCTACCCGGTGCGCGACGGCATTCCGGTGCTGCTAGAGAACGAAGCCCGCACGCTGACCGACGAAGAAATCGAAGCCGCATGAGCGCCGCAGCCCACGGCACTGCGTCCGCCATGCCGGCTGCCGCATCCGCGTTCACCGTGCTCATCCCTGCGCGCCTGGCCTCCACGCGCCTGCCTGACAAGCCCCTGGCCGACATCGCCGGCCTGCCCATGGTGGTGCGCGTGGCGCAGCGCGCCGCGCAAAGCGGCGCCAGCCGCGTCGTGGTGGCCGCCGACGACCTCCGCATCGTGGATGCCTGCGAACGGCACGGCGTGCAGGCCGTACGCACCCGCGCCGACCATCCCAGCGGTAGCGACCGACTGGCCGAAGCCTGCGAACAGCTGTGCCTGGCCGGCGACGACATAGTGGTCAACGTGCAGGGCGACGAGCCCCTCATCGACCCGGCCCTGATCGACGCCGTGGCCGCCCTGCTGCCCGCGCGCGGCGACGCCAGCATGGGCACGGCCGCGCACGCCATCGACACGCTGGAGGACTACCTGAACCCCAACGTGGTCAAGGTGGTGCTGGACGGACGCGGGCTGGCGCACTATTTCAGCCGCGCGCCGATTCCCCACGCCCGCGACCACGCGGCCGGCACGGCCTGGTGGAAGACCGCCGAAGCGACTGCGGCCGGCCATGCGCCGCTGCGGCACATCGGCATCTACAGCTACCACGCGGGCTTCCTGCGCCAGTTCCCGCAGCTGCCGCCCGCGCCCACCGAAAGGCTGGAGGCACTGGAGCAGCTGCGCGCGCTCTGGCACGGCCACCGCATCGCCGTGCACATCACCCATGCAGTGCCGGGCCCGGGCGTGGACACGCCGGCCGACCTGGAGCGGGTTCGGGCACTGCTGCGGACGGCCTGAAGGCAGCCCGTGGCCGCCCCGGAAATTGCGCGACTAACAGAGTCCGGCGTCGTGTCGATGACGCGTCAGTTTGGTGCAGTTATCGCGTGCTATCCTCGCCCGCAATATGTGCACCACCCGGCGCATGCTCGCCTGTGGACGGTTGCCTGCCGAATTCAACATTGAGAGGACATCCATGAAGCTGATTCTTTTGGGCGCGCCCGGCGCGGGCAAGGGCACCCAGGCCGCGTTCATCTGCAAGCAATACGGCATTCCGCAGATCTCCACCGGAGACATGCTGCGCGCCGCCGTCAAGGCCGGCACGCCTCTGGGTGTGCAAGCCAAGGCCGTCATGGATGCGGGCCAGCTGGTCAGCGACGATCTCATCATCAACCTGGTGAAGGAACGCATCGCCCAGCCCGACTGCGCACAGGGCTTTCTGTTCGACGGCTTCCCGCGCACCATCCCGCAGGCCGAAGCGATGAAGTCCGCGGGCGTGAAGCTGGACTACGTGCTGGAAATCGACGTGCCCTTCGATGCCATCATCGAACGCATGAGCGGCCGACGCTCGCACCCGGCCAGCGGCCGTACCTACCACGTCAAGTTCAACCCGCCCAAGGTCGAAGGCAAGGACGACGTGACCGGCGAAGACCTGATCCAGCGCGATGACGACAAGGAAGAAACCGTCAAGAAGCGCCTGGAGGTCTATAGCGCCCAGACGCGCCCCTTGGTCGATTACTACTCCAGCTGGGCCAAGGAAGACCCCGCCAACGCCCCCAAGTACCGCGCCATCAGCGGCACCGGCACGGTGGAAGAGATCACGCAGCGCGCGCTGCAGGCACTCTCCAGCTGACAGCCGGCCCTGGCCGCCTTGGACAAAGGCGGCAGGCCAGCGAAAGAAGACGCCCCGCATGCGGGGCGTTTTTCATGGCCTGAAGCAGATGGATCCCGGGCGCTCCATCAGGCCTGGCGGGCGGCCAGCAGCTCCAGCAGCAACGAAACCCGCACCTTCACCGCGCCCAGGCCGAGCCCGTCGGCCACCAGCGCATCGCCAGGGCGGGGCAGCACCCGGCCCAGCGCGCAGCGCGAGCTGACACACACCTGCACACCCGCTGCCTGCGCCCGCAGCAACGCGGCTTCCAGATCGCGATGCAGCGTGCCATTGCCCGTGGCAGCGACCACCAGCCCATCAACGCCGTCGGCCACCAGCAGATCCACCAGACGGCCCGTGGCGCCGGCATGGCTGGCCACCAGCTCCACGCGCGGCCAGGGCTGATCCTGCTCCAGGCCACGCGCTGCCGCCTGGGCGTATGGCGCCTGCACGTCCGGCCATTCGCGCGCCAGGCGCACCCGGCCCTCTTCCACCCAGCCCAAGGGTCCGGCCTCGCCCGAATCGAAGGCGTCCACGCGGTAGGGATGCACCTTGCGCACCTGCTCGGCGCCATGCAGCACGCCGGCTGCCACGGCCACCACGCCCCGTGCGCCCGGCGTGGCCGCCACCGCCACGGCGTCCAGCAGGTTCTGCGGGCCATCAGGCGCGAGCGAGGTGGCGGGCCGCATCGCGCAGGTCAGCACCACGGGCTTGGCGGCATCCAGAACCAGGCGCAGGAACCAGGCGGTTTCCTCCAGCGTGTCCGTGCCGTGGGTGATGACGATGCCCTGCACCTCGGGGTCGGCCAGATGGACCCGGCAGCGCTCGGCCAGCCGCAGCCAGATGCCGCCATCCATGTCCTTGCTGTCCACCTGCGCGACCTGCTCGGCCACCAGGACGCCGCCTGCGGCCTGGGCCAGCCCAGGCACCGCATCCAGCAGCTGCTGCACGCCCACCTGGGCGGCGGTGTAGCCGATGTTGTCTGCCGCATCGTTCGCCGTGCCCGCGATCGTGCCCCCGGTGCCCAGCACCACCATTTTTCGTGCGCCCACTTGCATCCTTCAAAAAACTGGTCAAAAATACAGTTACTGGATTAAAAAACAGTTCCGCCGCCGGTCTTTTCCTTTACCGCTTCGCACTGGAACCTCGCCATGCTCGACAGTCCCAAGCTCACCGCTCGCCAGCAGCAGATCCTGGATCTCATCCAGACCGCCATCGCCCGCACCGGCGCACCGCCCACCCGGGCGGAAATCGCAGCACAGCTCGGCTTCAAGTCGGCCAACGCGGCCGAAGAACATCTGCAGGCCCTGGCCCGCAAGGGCGTGATCGAACTGGTCAGCGGCACCTCGCGCGGCATTCGCCTGCGCGGCGACACCGTGCGCTCCATCAACGCAGCGCGCGGCACGCAGTTCCACCTGCCCATTCCCGGGCTCTCGCAACTCGTGCTGCCCCTGGTGGGCCGCGTGGCTGCGGGCTCGCCGATTCTCGCCCAGGAACATGTGGACCAGACCTACAGCGTGGAAGGCAGCCTGTTCCAGCACAAGCCCGACTACCTGCTCAAGGTCCGCGGCATGTCCATGCGCGACGCCGGCATCATGGATGGCGACCTGCTGGCCGTGCAGGCCACGCGCGAAGCCCGCAACGGACAGATCATCGTGGCCCGACTGGGCGACGAAGTCACCGTCAAGCGGCTGCGCCGCACCGGCAGCGGCATCGAACTGCTGCCAGAGAATCCTGACTACCCCGTCATCACCGTCCAGCCCGGTGAGCCCTTCGAAATCGAAGGCCTCGCGGTCGGACTCATCCGAAACACCATGCTGATGTGATGGCGCACGGCGCGCCGCAGGTGGCGGGCGTCTGGCCTGGGCAAGGGAGCTGCGCGTACACCACCGCGCCCGCAGACCCTACAGGCCAACCCTGCGGCGAGTCGCCCAATGGCAATCCTGCCTGTGTTCAACCCTTCGTGCCAAAGCATGGGGCTGGCAGATCGAAGCATGCGACGGGGCCGAAGGCCGCCTGCCGGGCGAGCCGAAACCTCCCTGCCGCCATCGCAGATCGCAACAGCACCCTGCAAGGCATGAGCCACGATGGAGTTTTCACATGGGAATTGCCCTGATTGCCTTCTCTTCGCTGTCCCAGCCCGTCAAGGCGCTGACCCAGTTCCTGGCCAGCCCTGGTCGAGCCAAGAGCGCGCCGCCCTCGCCGCCCTCAGCCCCCGCCACGTCGTTCGCCCCGGCATACCTTCCCGTCCCGCCTTTGGCCGCCTCCCAGCCTCAGGCAGTAAGCCCCGGCGGCCAGGCTTTCGCCGCAGGTGTCGAGCACTGCCCTGCACCGCAGCAAGGCGAAGCCAGTTCCGCATCTTCTGCGCTGGCCTTCCGCCGCTCCGGCAAGGCAAGACGATCGACTCGAATGACGATGCCGATCATTCCGTCCCGGATCTCCCGCCAGGAGGGCCCATCGGGGCAGAGGACGGCAGCCATCCCGAGCTGCGCACCCGCTTACCCCAAGCATGCGGCCAATGCGGACCGATTCCATGCAGAAGAAGCCCAGGGTGGTCTGCACTGCCCGCCTGCGAGCACCGATCCGCGCCAGCCCGCCTCGCTGGGGCGGCCTCTTCTGCGCGTGCTGCGCCGCGTCCACCGTGACGACCCCGCCCGGCTGGTGATTTCCGGCCGCATGGCCGACGTCTGCGCCGAACTCGACCGTCTCGTCGCCTCGGAGGCACGGCTGGCGGTCTGAGAATCCGTTTGAAGGCCATGGTCACGGCATCTCTACCTCGCCGGCAGGCTCGCTGAGTCCTGCCCGGCATCCATGCCTGTCAGGCCCCGGCCAGGGCCACGTCGCTGGGATACTGTCGCCGCCGGCAGGCCTGGACGGCAAGCTCTGCCCATGCGGCCAGGACCTGTCCGGCACCTGCCTGTCCGCTACCTGCCCGCCGCCTGCTGCATCGGTACAATGGCCCGTTTCCGCTGGAACGATGCGCGCCGGGGCCAGCCAGCTTGCCCGGCCATCGCCCCCCAGGCGCTCAGCCAGCCCATGACGACGACTCCTTTTTCCAGTCAGAAAGCCGCATCCATGCCGCGTATGTCCGTTCCCTTCGTGTCCGCACTGCTGGCCGCCGGCCTGCTGGCGGGCTGCTCCACCACGACGGACGACAAGACCGCCGGCTGGAGCACCGACAAGATCTATTCGGAAGCGCGTGACGAACTCAACGGCGGCGCCTATGACAAGGCCGTACCGCTGCTGGAAAAGCTCGAAGGCCGTGCCGCCGGCACGCCGCTGGCGCAGCAGGCCCAGCTGGACAAGGCCTACGCGCAGTACAAGGGCGGTGAAAAGGCACAGGCCATCGCCACGCTGGACCGCTTCCTCAAGCTGCATCCGGCCAGCCCCGCCTACGACTACGCGCTCTACCTGAAGGGCCTGGTCAACTTCAACGACAACCTCGGCCTGTTCTCCTGGCTGTCGCGGCAGGACCTCTCCGAGCGCGACCAGAAGGCCGCCAAGGATTCGTTCGAATCGTTCCGTGAGCTGGTCACGCGCTTTCCCGATTCGCGCTATACGCCGGATGCACGCCAGCGCATGACCTACATCGTGAATTCGCTGGCCCAGTACGAAGTCCATGTGGCCCGCTACTACTACGAACGCGGCGCCTACGTGGCCGCCATCGGCCGCGCCCAGAACGCCCTGGCCGAATACAAGGACGTGCCCGCGCTGGAGGAAGCGCTCTACATCCTCATCAAGTCCTACGACGCGCTGGGCATGACCCAGCTGCGCGACGACGCCACGCGCGTGATGCAGGCCTCCTATCCCAACAGCCAGTTGCTGACCCAGGGCCTCAAGGGCAAGGTCAACCCGTGGTGGAAGTTCTGGTGACCAGCGCGTCCAGGGCCTGATCGAAGGCGTCCTGGGTTTCGATCCGCCGCATGGGCGGCAGGGCGCGCAGCAGGCGCTTGCCGTAGCCCATGCCCGTCAGGCGGGTGTCGGCAACCACCAGCACGCCGGTATCGGTTTCGCTGCGTATCAGTCGGCCTGCGCCCTGCTTGAGCGCCACCGCCGCTTCGGGCAGGGCGAAATCGCGGAAGGCGCTGCGGCCCTCCTGCTCCAGCTGCCGGCCCCGCGCCTCCACCAGCGGATCTCCTGGCGGAGGAAATGGCAGCTTGTCGATCACCACCAGCTGCAGCGCATCGCCCGGCACATCGAAGCCTTCCCAGAACGAGGCGGAGGCGACCAGCACGCGGCCCTGCCCGGGCGCTCCGCCCTCTTCCTCCTCCCAGGCGCTGTGCTGCCCGGGTGATTCGTTGCGGAACCGCTCCATCAATTCGCGCTTGGTGCCCTGGCCCTGCACCAGCACCTCGATGGCCGGATGGCCGGCGAAGCGCTGCTGCAAGGCCGCGCCGATGCTGCGCAAGGCCTTGAGCGTGGTGGTGAGCACCAGGGTACGCCCGCCCAGCCGCTCCACGGCATCGCCCACCCAGCGGGCCAGGCTCGCGGTGTGCCGGGGATCGGAAGGCGCGGGCAGATGCGGAGGCACGAAGAGCGCCGCCTGCGCCGCATAGTCGAAGGGGCTTTCCACGCGCAGGATGCGCGCGCCCTGCAGGCCGCAGGGCTCGGTGAACCAGCTGAGCGCATCGTCCGTGCCCAGGGTCGCCGATGTGAACACCCAGGCCCGTCCCCGCGCCGCACCGCTGCCCAGCGCGGCGGCGGCCTCCCCGCTCGACTCATCGGGAGCAGCATCGTCCCATGCACCTGGCTCGATCTCGGGCGCCGACCACAGCGGGCGCAGCCGCGGCGCGATGTCGAGCGGAGATTCCACCAGGCGCAGATGCAGGCCCGCATCGGCCCAGCGGGTGGCATCCGGGGGACAGGCCTGCGCCAGATGGGCCAGGCGCTCCATGGCCTGCACGGTCCGTTCATGCAAACGCGCGAAATCGGGAGCACGCTCGGCCACCGCATCCAGGCCTTCCAACACCTTGCGCAAGGCCCATTCGAGCGCCTGCAGCGCCGCGCTCCAGGCACGCGGGTCGGCGCCTTCCGGCGCTGCGCCGGACCAGGGCAGGCGTATGGAAGACGCGCCCCCGCCCGCCGCAGCCGCCGGGACCTCGGCACTGCCGCTGCGCACCGTCGCCCGCAGCTGGTCGGCCGCCTGGCGCAAGGCCTGGGCCAGGCCGGGCCAGTCCACCCATCCGCGCGCATGCTGCAGCCCGGCCTGGAGCAGATCGCGCGCCAGATCATGCAGCTGCCCGGTACCGAACTGCAGCCCCAGGAACTGCACGCCGGTGGCATTGAGCTGGTGCGCTTCGTCGAAGACCACCACGCGCACCGAGGGCAGCAGCTCCGCCATGCCGGATTCGCGCACCGCCAGATCGGCGAAGAAGAGATGGTGGTTGATGACGACCACATCCGCCGCCAGCGCCTCGCGCCGCGCGCGGTTGACATGGCAATCGCGGAAACGGGGGCAGGCCGAGCCCAGGCAGTTGTCCCGCGTCGAGGTGACCAGGGGAATCGCCGCGGATTTTTCGTCGAGGCCGGGCAGCTCGGCCAGATCGCCGGAGCGGGTGGCCTGCGACCAGACCTCGACCCGCGCCAACATCCGCTGCAGGGCGCGCTCGCCGGCCAGGCCGTCCTGCCTGGCCTGCTCCAGCCGGTGCAGGCAGAGATAGCTGGATCGGCCCTTGAGCAAGGCGGTCTTCAGGGGCAGCGCCAGCACCTCCAGCAGGCGCGGCAGGTCGCGTGCGAAAAGCTGGTCCTGCAGCGACTTGGTGGCGGTGGAGATCAGCACCCTCTCGCCGCTCAGCAGCGCCGGCACCAGGTAGGCGAAGGTCTTGCCCACGCCGGTGCCGGCCTCCGCCACCAGCGCGCCGCCCGTGTCGATGGTCTGGGCCACGGCCTGTGCCATGTCGGTCTGCCCTGCACGCGGATGGAAGTGCGGCAGCGCCCGCGCCAGCATGCCCTCGGGTGCGAAGGCTGCATCGACCAGGGCGGCGAGCGGGCTCAGCGGCAAGCCAGGCTCCTTGCCGCACCGGGCAGCGAGGTGCCTTGCGGAAAAGACGTATCTTCACATTCGTGCTGATGCCCCGCGCGGATAATGCCCGCTTCTCCGAACCGGCTCCGCGCCCGCAACTGCCCGCCTCCATGACCACCGCCTACCGCCTCGCCGCATCCACGGGAACGCACAAAGGCGACCGGGAGTACCAGCAAGACCAGGTCGCCCTGATCGCCCACCCGCGCTTTCACGGCTGCGTTCTGGGCGTGGTGGCCGACGGCATGGGCGGACGCAGCGGCGGCCGCAAGGCGGCTGACCAGGTCATGCTGACCGCCCAGCAGCTGTTCGACCGCTATTCGCCCGAAACCGACGATGCGCCGGCACTGCTGGACAACCTGGCGCGCGAAGCCCATCTGGTGATCCGGCTCACCGCGGTGGCTGCCGAACAGGAGCCGCACAGCACCTTCGCGGCCTTCCTGATCAACCCGCGCGGCGACTGCCACTGGGCGCATTGCGGCGATTCGCGCATCTACCACTTCAGGCACGGCCGGATGCTGCTGCGCACGCGCGATCACTCCTACGTGCAGGTGCTGGTGGACCGGGGGGAGATCTCCGAGGCCGAGGCCAGCATCCACCCCCGCTCCAATGTGCTGGTCGGCTGCCTGGGCATGGAACGCGATCCGCCGATCGCCACCCATTGCATCAGCCAGCTGCAGCCCGGCGACGTGCTGCTGGCCTGCACCGACGGGCTCTGGCATTACTTCTCGCCCGCCGAGCTGGCCGAAACCCTGGCCACGCTGAGCCCGCGCGAAGCGTCCGAATTCCTGATCCAGAAAGCGCGCACCCGTGCGAAAGGCTCGGGCGACAACCTGTCGCTGATCGTTGTGAAGATCGGGCTGCCGGAGCAGCCCGCAGCAGCAGCGCCGACCTTCGTGAACGGTTGAGGCCGAAGCGCTGGCGCAAGCTGCTCCCTTCACGGCGCGGCCGAGGCAGGACGTTCGGGCGGCGGAAGAGGCGCAGCCGGCTTGCGGCCCGAAGCCTCTGCGTCGGCCCGCGATTTCTCGTTCTTCGCACGCCGCTCCTGGGCGGCCTTCAGCTTGGCTTCGTACTCGGCGCGGGACTGGGCCATGCGGGCCGCCTCCTCTGTCCGGCGCCGGGCCATGTCCGCGGCATGGCTGGCCTGGTGGGCGCGCTGCTGCTCGGCCCGTTGCCGGGCTTCCTGCGTCCTGGCATCCCGGTCCGCCGCCTGAGGCGCCGAGCGTGGCGCCGCATCGGGGGCCGCGGCTGCCGCCGCCTCGCGGGCGCGCTGGCTCTGCTGCTTTTCCTCGATGGACTGGCGGCGGGCAGCGGCCTTTTCGCGGCGCTCGTCGTCGTTGAGTTCTATCTCCCGCGCGCGCAGCGGACGCTCCGCCTCGCGCGCCTCGGCACGCGCGCGCTGCAGGCAGCTCTCCACGACGAAGTGCTGGTAGCACTGCTTTTCCTCCTGCACCCGGCGGATCTCCAGCGCCTCTCGCTGCCGCTTGAGTTCGGCGCGCTCGCGGTCGCGTGCGTCCTGCGTTTCCTGGGCGGGGGTCTTGGCGGCCGCCTCGGCCGTGGCCGGGGAATCCGGGGAGGTGGCCTGCTGCGCATGCACGGCCGTGCATGCCAGTCCCAGCGCCAGCACCGCGGAAAGGGCCGACGTCCGCGCGGCGGCCATCGGGTTCAGGGTCGGTGTCTTCATCAGGTGAGTCCGGTATCGACCAGGCGCCGCTCCAGCGCGAGGAATTCCTTGGATTGCATCTCGTTGAGCCGCGAGACGGTGCGCGGGAACTCGTGCGCCAGCGGTCCTTCGGTATAGAGCTGTTCCGGCGGCACCGCAGCCGACAAAATCAGCTTCACCCGCCGGTCGTAGAGCACGTCGATCAGCCAGGTGAAGCGCCGCGCCGGCGAGGCCATGGACACGGGCATGTAGGGCACGTCGGACAGCAGCACGGTGTGGAACTGCGTGGCGATTTCCAGATAGTCGTTCTGAGAACGCGGCCCGCCGCACAGTTCCCGGAAGTCGAACCACACCACGCCGCCGGCCTTGCGGCGGGCGCGGATCTCGCGCGCCTCGATGTGCAGCACCGGATCTTCGTCGGCCACCTCGGCCAGCTGGTCGAAGGCCTCGAACATGGCGGCGTCGGCCTGGGGGCCCAGCGGCGTGTGGTAGAGCTGTACCAGCTCCAGCGTGCGGCGGCGGTAGTCCGTGCCGTTGTCCACGTTGACCACTTCCATGCGCTCGTTGAGCAGGGCGATGGCCGGCAGGATGCGGTCGCGGTGCAGGCCGTCCGGATAGAGGTCGTCGGGCTTGAAGTTGGAGGTGGTGACCATGCCCACGCCGTTGTCGAACAGCGACTGCAGCAGGCGGTGCAGGATCATCGCGTCGGTGATGTCGGCCACGTGGAACTCGTCGAAGCAGATCAGCTTGAAGCGCTTGGAGATGCGCGCACCCAGCACGTCGAGCGGATTCACCGTGCCCTGCAGATCGACCAGTTCGCGGTGGACTTCCCGCATGAATTCGTGGAAGTGCAGCCGCACCTTGCGGCGGATAGGCACGGCGTTGAAGAAGCAGTCCATCAGGAAGCTCTTGCCGCGCCCCACTCCGCCGTACATGTAGACACCGCGTGGTATCGGCGGGCGGTGGATGAGCTTCTTGAGCGCGTTGGAGCGGCGCTCCTTGTAGTCCGTCCATTCATCGGCACAGCGCTGCAGGGCCTCCACCGCACGCAGCTGCGCCGGATCGCTGCGATAACCCTTGGCGGCCAGCTCCGCTTCGTATGCCTGCCTGACTTTCATGCGCGCCCCGATGCTATAAAAACAATAGCTGCGAGCGCTTGTATTTCAAGCACCCGCAGCTGATTTGGCTCAAATCACGAAAAGACCGGAGCGGCAGGCCCGGGGCCTGCCGCACTGACCGGCCTCAGAAGTTGAGCGTGCGCTTGTCCACCGCCAGGGCGGCTTCCTTGGTGGCTTCGCTCAAGCTGGGGTGGGCGTGGCAGATGCGGGCGATGTCTTCCGCGCTGGCCTTGAACTCCATGGCGACCACGGCTTCGGCGATCAACTCGCTGGCCATGGGGCCGACGATGTGCACGCCCAGGATCTCGTCCGTCACCGCGTCGGCCAGGAACTTGACCATGCCGGTCGTATCGCCCAGCGCACGCGCGCGGCCGTTGGCCAGGAAGGGGAAGGTGCCGGCCTTGTACTTCACGCCGTCGGCCTTGAGCTGCTGCTCGGTGCGGCCCACCCATGCGATCTCGGGGTTGGTGTAGATCACCCAGGGGATGGTGTTGAAGTTCACATGGCCGTGCTGGCCGGCGATGCGCTCGGCCACCGCCACGCCCTCTTCCTCGGCCTTGTGCGCCAGCATCGGGCCGCGCACCACGTCGCCCACAGCCCACACGCCGGGCAGGTTGGTCTTGCAGTCGCCGTCCACGACGATGGCGCCGCGCTCGTCCAGTTGCAGGCCGACGGCTTCGGTGTTGAGGCCGATGGTGTTGGGCACGCGGCCGATGGAGACGATGAGCTTGTCCACGTCCAGCGACACGGCTTCGCCCTTGGCATTGGTGTAGGCCACGTTCACGCCGCCGTTGCCGGCCTTGATCTCGCCGACCTTCACGCCGAGCTCGATCTTCAGGCCCTGCTTGTCGAAGGCCTTCTTGGCTTCCTTGGCGATCTGCTCATCCACCGCGCCCAGGAAGGTGGGCAGGCCTTCGAGCACCGTGACTTCAGCGCCCAGGCGGCGCCAGACCGAGCCCATTTCCAGGCCGATCACGCCGGAACCGATCAGGCCCAGCTTTTTGGGCACGGCGCCCACGCGCAGCGCGCCGTCGTTGGACAGGATGTTCTCTTCGTCGAAGGGCACGCCGGGCAGCGCGCGGGCATTGGAGCCCGTGGCGACGATGATCTGCTTGCCCGTCAGGGTCTCGGTGTCCTTGCCGGCGACCCGGATCTCGTAGCCGCCTTCGGCCGCCTTCACGAACGAGCCGCGGCCGTGGAAGAAGGTGACCTTGTTCTTCTTGAACAGGTACTGGATGCCGTCGTTGTTCTGCTTCACGACGGTGTCCTTGCGGGCGATCATCTTGGCCACGTCCATGGACAGGCCGCTCACGGAGATGCCGTGGTCGGCGAAGTGATGGTTGGCCTGCTCGAAATGCTCGGACGACTGCAGCAGCGCCTTGGAGGGGATGCAGCCCACGTTGGTGCAGGTGCCGCCCAGCGCCGGGCCGCCCTTGTCGTTCTTCCACTCGTCGATGCAGGCCACGTTGAAGCCCAGCTGGGCCGCGCGGATGGCCGCCACATAGCCGCCGGGGCCGCCGCCGATGACGATCACGTCGAATTGTTTGCTCATGGAAATCTCTCTATGTCAGTTGAAGAAAGACCCACTGCGCGCTGGCTGCTGGGCCAGCCACACATGTGGGTCAGTCAGGAGGTCGGGTGCTCTTGGCGTCAGACGCCGCCACCGGCCCTTGAACCGAGCGCAGCCCGGGCCAGCGACCGCCGCGCAAGGGCCGCCCCGCAGCGCTGGCGGTGTCCCCCTTCCCGAATGGCGCAGCCATTCGAGAGAAGGGGGATGGCGCAAAGCGCCTCAGGGGGTTGCTGCATCAGATATCGAACAGCAGGCGCGAAGGATCTTCCAGCGCGTCCTTCATGGCGACCAGGCCCAGCACGGCTTCGCGGCCGTCGATGATGCGGTGGTCATAGGACATGGCCAGATAGTTCATCGGGCGCACCACGACCTGGCCGTTCTCGACCACGGCGCGGTCCTTGGTGGCGTGAACGCCCAGGATGGCCGACTGCGGCGGGTTGATGATGGGGGTGGACATCATCGAGCCGAAGGTGCCGCCGTTGGAGATGGAGAAGGTGCCGCCGGTCATCTCTTCGATGCCCAGCTTGCCTTCGGCAGCCTTCTTGCCGAACTCGGCGATCTTCTTCTCGATGTCGGCGAAGCTCATCTGGTCGGCATTGCGCAGGATGGGCACCACCAGGCCGCGGGGCGAGCCCACGGCGATGCCGATGTCGAAGTAGCCGTGGTAGACGATGTCGTTGCCGTCCACCGAGGCGTTCAGCACCGGGTACTTCTTCAGGGCATGCACGGCCGCCTTGACGAAGAAGGACATGAAGCCGAGCTTGGTGCCGTGTTCCTTGGTGAAGGCGTCCTGGAACTTCTTGCGCAGGTCCATCACCGGGGCCATGTTCACTTCGTTGAACGTGGTCAGGATGGCGTTGGTGGACTGCGACTGCAGCAGGCGCTCGGCCACGCGGGCGCGCAGGCGGCTCATGGGCACGCGCTGCTCGGGACGCTCGCCCAGCTCTTCCTTGCGGGCGGGAGCTGCGACCTGGGGCAGCGCCTTGGTGGGCACGCCGGTGGGGATGGTGCTGGGAGCGGCCGAGGGCTTGGCGCCGCCGGCCACTGCGGCCAGCACGTCGCCCTTGGTCACGCGGCCGTCCTTGCCGGTGCCGGCAACGGCCGAGACGGACAGGTTGTTGTCGGCCAGCAGCTTGGCGGCAGCAGGCATGGCCACGTCGCCCTTGGAGCCACCGGCAGCCGGAGCGGCCGTGGCTGCAGCAGCGGCCACGGCGGGTGCCTGGGCGGCAGCCGTGGGAGCGGACTGCGCAGGCGCGGCAGCGCCGGCCTTGCCTTCGGTGTCGATCTTGGCGATGAGCTGGTCGGACACGACGGTGCCGCCATCACCCACCACGATCTCGGCCAGCACGCCGGCGGAAGGCGCGGGCACTTCCAGCACGACCTTGTCGGTCTCGATCTCGATCAGGATCTCGTCGGCGGCGACGGCTTCGCCGGCCTTCTTCTTCCAGGTGAGCATCGTGGCTTCGGCCACGGATTCGGACAGTTGGGGAACCTTGACTTCTACGATAGCCATTTGAATTCTTTCGTTTGCAGTGTCTTGTGAGAACGGTGGGGCTGCCGAATCGGCTTACTTGGTCAGCACGAAGCCCTTGAGCTTGGCGAACGCGGCCTCGACCAGCGCCTTCTGTTGCTCCTGGTGCAGGTGCGAGTAGCCCACGGCCGGCGATGCCGATGCCGCGCGGCCGGCGTAGCCGAGCTTCTGGCCTTCGAGCATGTTCTCGTGGATGTAGTGCTGCACGAAGAACCAGGCACCCTGGTTCTGCGGCTCGTCCTGGCACCAGACCAGGTCCGTCGCGTTCGGATACTTCTTCAGCTCGGCGGCGAAGGCCTTGTGCGGGAAGGGATAGAGCTGCTCGACGCGCAGGATGACCACGTCGTCGGCCTGCTTCTCCTCGCGCTTCTTGACCAGGTCGTAATAGACCTTGCCCGAGCAGGCGATCACCCGCTTGACCTTGTCGGCCTTCTTGCTGACGGCCTCGTTCTGCTCCGGGATCACCGTCTGGAAGCTGCCTTTGGTGAACTCGGACAGCGGCGAGGTGGCGTCCTTGTTACGCAGCAGCGACTTGGGCGTCATGATGATCAGCGGCTTGCGCAGGTGGCGGACCATCTGGCGGCGCAGCACGTGGAAGATCTGGCTGGCCGTGGTGGGCTGCACGATCTGCATGTTGGTATCGGCCGCCAGCTGCATGAAGCGCTCCAGGCGCGCCGAGCTGTGCTCGGGGCCCTGGCCTTCGTAGCCGTGCGGCAGCATCAGCGTGATGCCGTTGACGCGGCCCCACTTGACTTCGCCGGAGGCGATGAACTGGTCGATCACGACCTGAGCGCCATTGGCGAAGTCGCCGAACTGGGCTTCCCAGATCACCAGGGTGTTGGGGTCGTTCGAGGCGTAGCCGTATTCGAAGCCCAGCACCGCCTCTTCGGACAGGATGGAGTCGATCACGACGAACGGAGCCTGGTTCTCGCTCACGTTCTGCAGCGGCACGTAGGTGCCGGTGTCCCACTTCTCGCGCTTCTGGTCGTGGATCACGGCATGGCGGTGCGTGAAGGTGCCACGGCCGCAGTCCTCGCCCGACAGGCGCACCGGGAAGCCGCTGGCCACCAGCGAGGCGAAGGCCATGTGCTCGCCCATGCCCCAGTCCACCGGGACGTCGCCACGGCCCATGGCGGCACGGTCGTCATAGACCTTCTTGACCAGCTGGTGCGGCGTGACGCCTTCGGGGATGGTGGTGATCTTCTCGGACAGGCGCTTCCACTCGGCGAGCGGAATGGCGGTGTCGCCGGCATCGGTCCACTTCTTGCCCAGGAAGGGGCTCCAGTCCACGGCGTACTTGCTCTTGAAGTTGGTCAGCACCGGATCGACCGTGTGCTTGCCCGCTTCCATGGCGGCGCGATAGGCCTTGACCATGTCGTCGCCCAGCGATTCGCCCAGGCCCTGCGTGGCCAGCTTGTCGGCGTAGAGCTTGCGGGTGCCGGGGTGGGCGCCGATCTTCTTGTACATCAGCGGCTGGGTCAGCGCGGGAGTGTCCTGCTCGTTGTGGCCCAGCTTGCGGAAGCAGATGATGTCCACCACCACGTCCTTCTGGAACTCCATGCGGAATTCCAGCGCCAGCTGGGTAGCCAGCACGACGGCTTCGGGATCGTCGCCGTTCACGTGCAGCACGGGCGACTCGACCATCTTGACGATGTCGGTGCAGTACAGCGTGGAGCGTGCGTCGCGCGGATCGGAGGTGGTGAAGCCGATCTGGTTGTTGATGATGATGTGGACCGTGCCGCCGGTGGAGTAGCCGCGGGTCTGGGCCAGCGCCAGGGTTTCCTGGTTCACGCCCTGGCCGGCGAAGGCCGCATCGCCGTGCACCAGCACGGGCAGCACCTGCTTACCGTGCGGGTCGCCGCGGCGGTCCATGCGGGCGCGCACGGAGCCTTCGACCACGGGGTTCACGATTTCCAGGTGGGAGGGGTTGAAGGCCAGCGACAGGTGGACGGGGCCGCCGGCGGTGGTCACGTCGGAGCTGAAGCCCTGGTGGTACTTCACGTCGCCGGAGGGCAGGTCTTCGGGAGCCGTGTGGTCGAACTCGGCGAACAGGTCCTTGGGCATCTTGCCCAGGGTGTTCACCAGCACGTTCAGGCGGCCGCGGTGGGCCATGCCGATGACGATTTCCTGCACGCCCTTGGCGCCGGCCTGCTGGATGAGCTCATCCATGGCGGCGATGAAGCTTTCGCCGCCTTCGAGCGAGAAGCGCTTCTGGCCGACGTACTTGGTGTGGAGGAAGCGCTCCAGGCCTTCGGCGGCCGTCAGGCGGTCGAGGATCTGCTTTTTCTTCTCGGCGCCGAAATTGGGCTTGCTGCGGATGGTTTCCAGCTTTTCCTGCCACCAGCGCTTCTGGTTCTGGTCGGAGGCGTACATGTACTCGACGCCGATGGTGCCGCAGTAGGTCTCGCGCAGCGCGTTGATCAGCTCGCGCAGAGGCATCGACTCCTTGCCGAAGAACGTGTTGCTGATGTTGAACACGGTCTCCTGGTCGGCGTCGGTGAATTCGTAGAACGACGGTTCCAGTTCGGGGATGGCGGGACGCTCGGTGCGCTTGAGCGGGTCGAGATCGGCCCAGCGCTGGCCCACGTTGCGGTAGGCGGCGATCAGCTGCTGGACGGCGGTGCGCTTGCGGCCCAGTTCCGAATCTGCGCCGGTGGCGACCACGACCTTGGTGCCGCCCTGCTTGGCGCGCTCGGCGAAGGCGTTGATGACGGGCAGATGGGGGACGTCGCGGGCATTGCTGCCGTCGGCGGCAGGCACATGCTGCAGGGCATCGAAGTATTCGCGCCAGGTGTCGGGGACGCTACCGGGGTTGGCCAGGTAGTTTTCGTACATCTCTTCGACATAGGGCGCATTGCCGCCGAAGAGGTAGGTGTTGCCTTGGTAGGCTTGATAGACGGACGTCGTATCGCTCATGTTCCGCTGACCTCTGCTTTCCTCTGGAAAGCTTTAGCTGGTTGGTAAACCTTCCGCGACACGGCTGAACCGATTGGCGGATGCGACTGTGGCTGGGAAGGGCCGGGGGTAGCAGCGGGTATTGTGCCACCGAACCGCCTGGGAGGACCTGGGGAGATTCGTCAACCATGCGCAACGGGTGGCAAGCTTGGCATCCGCCTCGCTTACATTTGGCGGAGTTTCATCGACGCCGCCTCCATGACCCCTTCCACCCTCCAGAACCGCACGCTGCTGCTCCTGCTGGCAGCCGTCACGGTCGCCTTCTTCGCCATCCTGTGGCCTTTCTACGGAGCGGTCTTCTGGGGCATGGTGCTGGCCATCCTGTTCACGCCGCTCTACCGCCGGCTGCTGCGCCGCATGCCCGGCCGGCCGAACACGGCAGCGCTGCTCACGCTGCTGATGAGCCTGGTGGTGGTGATCCTGCCGATGACGCTGCTCAGCATCTCGCTGGTGCAGGAAGCGGGCCTCGTCTATGAAAAGCTGAAATCCGGCCAGATCAACCTGGGCTCCTACGCCCAGCAGGTGCTGGACGCCCTGCCCGGCTGGGCCACCGCCTTGCTGGAACGCTTCAACCTGACTTCCATGGCCGAGCTGCAAAAGCGTGTGTCCTCGGTGGGCGTGCAGGCCGGCCAGGCGCTCGCCACGCGGGCCTTCGACGTGGGCCAGAACACGCTGCAGTTCGTGGTGAGCTTCGGCATCATGATGTACCTGCTCTTTTTCCTGCTGCGCGACGGCGCGGCTCTGGGCAAGCGCATCGGCGACGCCATTCCGCTCGACGAGGGCCACAAGCGCCAGCTGACCAGCAAGTTCACCACCGTCATCCGCGCCACGGTCAAGGGCAATATCGTCGTGGCGGCCGTGCAGGGCGCGCTCGGCGGGCTGATCTTCTGGATCCTCGGCATCCAGGGTCCCGTGCTGTGGGGCGTTCTGATGGCCTTCCTCTCGCTGCTGCCCGCCGTGGGCGCGGGCCTGATCTGGGGCCCGGTGGCCATCTACTTCTTCGCCACCGGAGCCTTCGTGCAGGGCAGCGTGCTGACGGGCTTCTGCGTGCTGGTGATCGGCCTGGTGGACAACATGCTGCGCCCCGTGCTCGTGGGCAAGGACACCAAGATGCCCGACTACGTGGTGCTGATCTCCACGCTGGGCGGCATGTCGCTGTTCGGGCTGACAGGCTTCGTCATCGGCCCGGCCGTCGCCGCCCTGTTCATCGCCACCTGGGATCTGTTCGCGCCCCAGCGCGCAGGCGGAGGGTATTCCGGCCGGTAAGCCATCCACCCCGGGAGTCCGGCGCCGTCCCCTCCCCTGCAGGACACCGCAGGCGGCGGCCCCCAGGCACCCGGCCTGCGCACACCGGCCCGCCTACAGCCCGCAGCAGACATTGCCGGCGCCGCATCCGCCGATCCCTTGTGATACGCCAACTCTCGCCCCGCCGCTACGTCCTCCTGGCCCTGGTCCTGTCCCTGGCCATCGCGGCGCTCTTCGCGCGTGCGCTGCTCACGCTGCGCGACGAGCAGTGGGATCATGCCCGCCAGACCAACGCCAACCTGGTCCACACCATCGAGCAGAACATCAGCCGGACCATCGACGGCTACAACCAGTCGCTGGAGGGCATCGTGGACGGCATGAAGCGCCCGGACATCCGGGCCCTGCCCCGCTCGACGCGCCGGGCCCTGCTGTTCGACCGCTCGCTGCGCATGGCGGGCATGGGCTCCACCCTGGTGCTGGACGAGGCGGGCAACATCGTGCTGGATTCGGCCTCCGAAGTGCCCCGCAAGGTCAACCTGGCGGACCGCGACTATTTCCAGGTCCACCGCCAGGGGGCGATCCAGGGGCTGTTCATCGGTGCGCCGCTCCACAGCCGGCTGGCCAACGGCGCCTTGATGCTGCCGCTCAGCCGTGCCTATTTCCACGATGACGGCAGTTTCGCCGGCGTGGTGGTGGGCTCCATCCGGGTGCAGTATTTCGACGAGCTGTTCGCCTCGGTGAACCTGGGTCCGGCCAGCCGCGCGAACCTCTGGCGAGAAGACGGCATGGTGCTAGCCAATGCGCCCAGCAACGACGCCGCAGTGGGCAGCTTCAACATGAGCTACGCCCAGTTGCGCCGTGCGGCCGCCTCGGACCACGGCACCTATACCGGCATCGACCTGGAAGACGGCATAGATCGCATGCACGTCTTCCGCCGCGTGCAGGGCTATCCGCTGGTGGTGGGCATGGCCCAGCCGGTGGACACCATCCTCGCCCAATGGCGGCGCAGCGCCATGGTCTGGGGAGGGTTCGCCGCCCTGCTGGTGCTGGCCAGCCTGGGGCTGGCGTGGCTCTTCGTGCGCGAACTGCGCCGGCGCCAGGCCATAGGCGGGCAGCTCAGGCAGGCCGAGCACGACCTGAGCACCATCCTGCACAACCTGCCGTCCATGGTCGCCTACTGGGACAAGAGCCTGCACAACCGCTACGCCAACCAGGCCTATCTCTCCTGGTCCGGCCTGAGCGCCGAGCAGCTGCGCGCGCGCCGCATGGACGACGTGGCCGGCCCGCGGCTCTTCGCCCAGGTCGAGCCCTACGTCAAGCAGGCGCTGCAGGGCCATCGGCAGGTGTTCGAACGCATCCTGCGGATGCCGTCCGGCGAGACGCGCTACGGCGTCGTCTCGTACATCCCCGACCTGCAGGACGACACGGTGCAGGGCTTCTTCGTCCAGATCGACGACCTGACCGAGCGCAAGCGCATGGAAGACATGCTCTTCGAAGAAAAGGAGCTGGTGCGCCTCACGCTGCAGGCCATCGGCGACGCGGTCATCTGCACCGATGCCGAAGGCCACGTCACCTATCTCAACCCGGTGGCCGAGGTGCTGACCGGCTGGCAGGCGTTCGACGCATCGGGCCAGCACGTGAACCACCTGGCACCGCTGCAGATGCCCTCGGGCCACCCGGAAGACCCCAGCCCCGTGCAGCGTGCCCTGGTCGAAGGCAAGCCGCAGCTGGTGCAGCGCGGCGTGGTGCTGCGCAGGCGCGACGGGCAGGAGATCGAGGTCGAGCAGTCGGCCAGCCCCATCACGGACCTCGAAGGCCGGGTCACCGGCGCGGTGATGGTGCTGCGCGACGTGACCGAGGCCATGGCGCTGTCGCGCCGCATGGCGCATCTGGCGCAGTACGACGCCCTGACCGACCTGCCCAATCGCCTGCTGCTGCAGGACCGGGCGCAGCAGGCCATCGCCCGTGCCAAGCGCAACAGGCATTCCGTCGCGCTGATCTATATCGATCTGGATGGCTTCAAGCAGGTGAACGACACGCTGGGCCACGACGCGGGCGATCTGCTGCTCAAGCAGGTCGCCAAGCGCTTCACGGGGGCCGTGCGGCAGTCCGACACCGTCTGCCGCCAGGGCGGCGACGAGTTCGTCGTGCTGCTGCCCGCGCTGGACCATTGGGAACAGGCCTGCGTCGTCGCGCGCAAATTGATCGATTCGCTGACGGAGCCCATGGACCTGCCGGGCGAGCGCCGCAGGATCGGCCTGAGCGGAGGCATCGCGCTCTACCCGCAGGACGGCAAGGACTTCGAAGCCCTGGCACGCGCCGCCGACGCCGCCATGTATGCCGCCAAGCGCGCCGGCCGCAACCGTTTCTACCTCTCCCGCGGACCGGATGCGCCCGCGGAGCCCGTGCCGTCCTCGGACGGCGAGGCGGAGACGGCCGGCCCTACCCCGCCCGAGGAGCACTAGAAGCCGGCCCAGCCCCCCGGGCCACAGCCCTCGGGCGCGAATCGACGACCCCAGAAAGCGCCATGGCGGGCGATGCGGCAGCGAGGAGCGGCCATGAAAAAAGGCAGCCCGCAGGCTGCCTTGGAGGGACTGGCTTACTCGGGCTCGATCCCGGCGGCCTTGATGACGCGGCCCCACTTCTGGGTCTCCGCCGCCTGGAACTGCGACAGCTCCTGCGGCGTGGTGGTCCAGGGCTCGGAGCCGGCGATGTCGTAGAACGACTTGGCGGCGGCGCTCCGGGTCGCGTGGACCAGCAATTCGTTGAGCCGGGCCACCACCGGCGCGGGCGTGCCGGCGGGCACATAGGCCGCGAACCAGTAGCCCATGTCGTAGCCCTTCACGCCCGCTTCGTCGATGGTGGGCACGTCGGGCAGCTGCGTGCTGCGCTTCTGCGTGGAATAGCCCAGCGCCCGCAGCTTGCCCGACTTGATCTGCGGCACGCCGGTGGAGGTATCGGTGATCATCATGTCGATCTGGCCGCCCAGCAGGTCGGTGATGGCGAGCGGGTTGCTCTTGTAGGGCACGTGCAGGATGTCCACGCCCGCCAGTTGCTTGAGCAGCTCGCCCGCCATGCGGCTCGACGAGCTGCCGCTGCCGAAGCTCAGCTTGCCCGGCGACTTGCGCGCCGCCGCCAGCAGCTCGCCCACGCTCTTGTAAGGCGCGCTGGCGTTCACCACCATCACCTGCCCGCCCTTGCCCAGGCCCGTGACCGGCGCGAAGTCCTTGACGGGGTCGTAGGGCAGCTTCTTGTAGAGGTGCTCGTTGGCCGCATGCGTGGTGTTGGTGGTGATGAGCACGGTGTAGCCGTCGGCCGGGGCCTTGGCCACGAACTGCGCGGCGATCATGCCGCTGGCGCCGCCGCGGTTGTCCACCACCACCGGCTGCTTCGTGTCGCTGGTGACCGACTGGCCCACGGCGCGCGCCAGCTGGTCCGTTGCGCTGCCGGCCGCGAACGGGACGACGAAGGTGATGGGCTTGGCCGGGTAGGCCTGGGCGAAGGCCGCACCGCACGGGCCCAGCAGGGCCAGCGCGGCGGTGCCCGCCAGCAGCAGGCTTCGGCGGCCGCGAGCTAAGGGGGTCGATGGTTTCATGTCTTTGTCTCCTGGTAGTTATGGAGGAATCGAAAGGAAAAGGAAGGAAGGAAGGCGGGCGCGCCGCCGGGGTCAGGGCCGCAGCGGGCCGGCCAGGTGCGCCGCCAGGGCGGCGGGCACCGCCACCGGCATCTCCAGCAGCAGGTACGACAGCGTCTTGCCGTGGCTGTCGAGGTTGAGCGCATCGTTCACGCCGCCGTCCAGCACGTCGTCGATGACGAAGTTCATCGCCTGCAGCTGCGGCAGCAGATGGCGCGTCACGCGGCTGGGCCGGCGCGGCGCGAAACGCGCGGCGACAGCGGCCTCGGTGACCTGATCCACCAGGATGTCCCAGAGCGACGGATGCCAGGCGATCACGCTGATGTTGGAGCGGTTGCCCTTGTCGCCCGTGCGGCTGTGCGCCAGGCGGTAGAGCGGCACCTGCATCGGTTCCTGCGCGGGCGCGGTGCCGGCAGCGGCGGCAGGGACATCGGCCGCGAGGGAGGGCGGCAGGGAAAGCGGGTCGGGTGCGGTCATGCGGCGGAACTCCGGGCATCGATGGCATCGAGCATCTGAAAGGTGGTGGGCACCGCGTCGCGCGGCACCAGGCAGGAGACCGTGCCCAGGCGCGGACGCATGGCGGTGCGCACGCCGCCGCCGCCCGCCGGGCCGCAGCAGTAGAGCGCCGTCACCTCGCGCACCAGGCGCCGGGCCGTGGCATGGTCGCGGTGCTGCCAGGCCACCCGCAGGCGCACGTCGCGGGCCTCATCGTCCCCGCCCTCGGGCAAGGGGGCGGCATCCCCTGCGAACACGCTGTGCACGCCGATCAGGTCGATGCGCAGCGGCGCCACGCCGTCCAGCCGGCTTCGCAGCACCTCGCCTGCCAGCTGGGCACGGGCTGCGGCACGGGGGCCGGCATAGGAAATCTCGCCCTCGGCGAACCAGCCGGCCTCGAAGCAGACGTTGACCTTCAGGCGCTCCGGCCGCGCATGGCCGCGCACGCCGCGCAGGCTCACCACGTCCGGCCCGGCCTGCGCCACGCGGGCCTGCGTGATGTCGGCCACCACGTCGGGCGTGAGGTAGGCGGCGGGGTCGTGCAGTTCGTAGAGCAGTTGCTCCTTGACCGTGCGCTCATCGATGCAGCCGCCCGTGCCGGCCGGCTTGAAGAGGGTGCAATGGCCGTCGGCATCGATGCGCGCGATGGGGTAGCCCAGGCGCGACAGGTCCGGCACGTCCTTGTAGCCGGGGTCGGCGAAATAGCCGCCCGTGACCTGCGCTCCGCATTCCAGCAGATGGCCGGCCATGGTGGCCCGGGCCAGGCGGTCCCAGTCGTCGGCGGCCCAGCCGAAGTGCGCCAGCGCCGGCCCCAGCGCCAGCGAAGGGTCGGCCACCCGGCCGCAGACCACTACGTCGGCGCCGGCCCGCAGCGCATCGGAGATGGACTGCGCGCCGATATAGGCATTCGCGCTCACGATGGGCTCGGCCGGCAGGCTCTCGCCCAGGGCCTCGCGCAGCAGATCGCGGTGCGCCGGGCCGCTCAGATCGTCGCCCTGGACCACGGCGATGCGCGGCTCCCGCGTAGAGAGCTCCCGCGCCAGCTCGCGGATGTACCGCGCCGCGCCGAGCGGGTTGGCCGCGCCGAAGTTGCTGACGATGCGAACGCCGTGCGTCAGGCACTGCGCCAGCACCGGGCGCAGCAGCTCGTCCAGCAGCGGCTCGTAGCCGCCGTCCGGGTCGGTGCGGCGGGCCAGTTGCGCCAGCGCCAGCGTGCGTTCGGCCAGGGTCTCGAAGATCAGCACCGCAGGCTCGCCGCTGTCGATGAGGGCCTGCACCACCGGCGCAGCGGCATCGGTGCGGTCGCCCGAAAAGCCGGCTGCGCAGCCGATCAGCAAGGGGGAAGGTTCTGCCATGGGCGTTCCGTCGTGAAGGGGTGTAAACGGGCGCATGCCCGCGTCCGACAGCACTGTAGGCAGCGGCGGCTCTTTGGGGAAATCGATAATCGGTATGAATTCATTTGCAATGCAGATCAATGTGCGTACCTGACCGGCCTTTCAGGCCGCAAAGCGCGCCATGACGGACCGGCCCCATGCATCTTTCCACCCGCCAGATCGACGCCTTCCTGGCGCTGGCCTCCCAGCGCAACTTCACCCGTGCGGCCGCGCAGTGCCATCTGTCGCAGCCCGCGTTCAGCGCGCTCGTGCGCTCGCTCGAAGACGCGCTGGGCCTGCGCCTCTGCGACCGCAGCACCCGGCATGTGGCGCTGACGCCCGAGGGCGAGAACTTCCTCGCCGCGGCGCGCCGCATCCGCACCGAGGTGGACGCCGCCCTGGCCGGCGTGCGCGACGCTGTGACGCTGCAGCGCGGGCGGGTGGCGATCGCCCTGCTGCCCTCGCTCGCGGCGGGCTGGCTGCCCGGCGTGCTGGCCCGCTACAGCGTCATGCACCCCGGCATCGAGCTGGACATCGCCGACGTGCTGTCAGAGCCCTGCATCGAGCGCGTGGCCTCCGGCGCGGCCGACTTCGCCCTGGCCGCCATCCGCGCCGACACGCCGGAGCTGCGCGCCGAGCCCTTCTGCACCGACGGCTTCCATCTGGTCTGCCGCGCCGACCACCCCCTGGCGCACCAGGGGGTGCAACCGCGGCCCGGACGCCCGCGCCGCCGGGGCGCCGCGCTCACGCCGGCCGATCTCGCGGCCTGGCCCTTCGTGCATCTGGCGCGCCACAGCAGCGTGCGGCAGTACCTGGAAGCCGCCTTCCATCCGCAACCCATGCGCACGCTGATGGAAGTCGAGCAACTGGCCACCGTGATGGGCATGGTGCGCGCAGGGCTGGGCATCAGCGTGGTGCCCACCCTCGCCCTCTTCCATTTCGATCAGCCGGGCCTGGTCACGCGGCCGCTGGAACTGCCGGGCCTCACGCGGCAGATCTACCTCGTGCGCCGCCGCGACCGGGGCCTTTCGCCCGCGGCGCAGGCGCTCCATGCGCTGGTGATGCAGCACCGACCTGGCGTCTGAGCGCCTGAACCCAGCACCCGGAGAGCACATCCGCCAGGCCTTTTTCCGGGCGTAAAAGCGGCACGTGGATCAGGGGCATATGACACCTTTTTGTCATCGCCCGATTTCTAGACTGCGCGGCGTTCGCAACCCTTCGCCGCGCCGTGCCGGGCAGTTCCTGCCGGGCCTCGAGCGGCCTCTTTTTCCGCTTCGCAATCACCCTAGAAGGCCCCATGAGCAAGTCCACCTCCGATTCCGCCGTCCGCAACGCCAGCGCCAACGAGCCCTTCAGCGCCATCCTGGAAAAGTCCCTCTCGCGCCGCACGCTGGCCCGCGGCAGCCTGGGCGCGGCTCTCGCCGCCATGGCCGGCGGCGCCCTGAGCGCCTGCGGCGGCGGCAGCGACAGCAGCCCTGCCGCACAGCCCGGCACGGGCGGTGGCGGTGCCGGCACCGCGCCCGAGGCGCCCAAGCTGGCGCTGGGCTTCCAGTCGCTGCCCGCCTCGATGACCGACGGCTGCGTGGTGCCGGCCGGCTACGTCGCCCAGGTGCTCGGCGCCTGGGGCACGCCCTTCGACGACATCGCCCAGCCCTGGAGCCGCGACGGCAACAACACCTCCAACGACCTGCTGCACTCCACCGGCATGCACCACGACGGCATGCACTACTTTCCGCTGCAGGGCTCGTCCACCGAAGGGCTGCTCGCCGTCAACCACGAATACATCGACGAGAACGCGCTGCACCCGGCCGGCCCCACGCAGGTGAACGGCAAGCGCCCGGCCGAAGAGGTGCGCAAGGAGATCAACGCCCACGGCGTGTCCATCCTGCACATCCGCCTGCAGTCCGGCCGCTGGTCCATCGTGAAGAACTCCCGCTACAACCGCCGCTTCACCGCCGCCACGCCGATGGCGCTGGCAGGCCCGGTGGGCGGCACGGCCTCGGTGCGCACGCCCTTCTCGCCCAACGGCACGCAGACGCGCGGCACCAACAACAACTGCGGCAACGGCTTCACGCCCTGGGGCACCTACATCACGGCCGAAGAGAACTGGGCCGCCTGCTTCGTCAACACAGGCACGCAGACGCGCGACCAGAAGCGCGTGGGCATCCAGGCCGCCAAGGGCCGCTACCTGTGGGAGACGGCCGCCGGCGACGCCAGCGAGCAACTGGGCGAGTTCGCCCGCTTCAACGTCACGCCCAGGGGCGCCGACGCCACGCAGGACTGGCGCAACGAGGCCAACGGCTTCGGCTACCTGGTGGAGATCGACCCCTACGACCCCAGCAGCATCGCCACCAAGCGCACGGCCATGGGCCGCTTCGCCCACGAAGGCTCGGCCTACGCCACGCCCGTGGCCGGCAAGCCGCTGTCGTTCTACAGCGGCGACGACTCTCGTTTCGAGTACCTCTACAAGTTCGTCTCCACCGCCGTGTGGGACCCCAAGGACGCCGACCGCACCGACCGCCTGGCCGTGGGCGCCAAGTACCTGGACCAAGGCACACTGTACGTGGCGCGCTTCGACGCCAGCGGCAAGGGCGAATGGCTGGCGCTGGCCGAGGGCACGAAGAACGCCGCCGGCCGCACGCTGAAGGAAGAGTTCGGCAGCATCGACCAGATCCTGCTGAACACGCGCGGCGCCGCCGACTTCGTGGGCGCCACGCCCATGGACCGCCCCGAGTGGACCGCCGCCCACCCCACCAACGGCGAGGTGTACGTCACGCTCACCAACAACACCTCGCGCAACGCCGCGCGCGGCACCAACCCGGCCAACCCGCGCCTGAACAACGTCAACGGCCACATCGTGCGTTGGCGTGACCAGCCGGACAGCAACGTCTTCCAGTGGGAGATCTTCGTCTATGGCTCCGAAGCCGGCGCCGATGCCGACACCAACCGCTCGGGCCTGACGTCGCTCAACCAGCTGGCCAGCCCCGACGGCCTGTGCTTCGACAGCCGCGGCATCCTGTGGGTGCAGACCGACAACGGCATCGATGGCGGCCGCAACAACGCCGTGGCCAAGTCCGTCAACGACCAGATGCTGGCGGTGATCCCGCCCGCCATGGGCGCCACGCCGGCCAGCGGCCCGGTCATCAACGGCGGCAACCAGGGCGAACTGCGCCGCTTCTTCGTGGGCCCCAACGAGGCCGAGATCACCGGCTTCGCGTTCACGCCCGACTACAAGTCCGTGTTCCTGAACGTGCAGCACCCGGTGAACTGGCCCGCCTACGACACCGAGGACGCCACCGCCGCGCCCACGGGCAAGGTACGCCCGCGCTCCTCCACCGTGGTCATCCAGCGCAAGGATGGCGGCGCCATCGGCGTCTGAAGAAGACCAGGCTGACCGGCCGGCCGGCCGGGCGGTTGGCCGGCCAAGCGCTATGGAAAGCAGAGCGCGCTGCCCTTGTGGATCAAGGGCAGCGCGCTTTTTTCATGCTGCCGGCGCGCCTTCTGCACCCTCCAGCAGGAAAGGCAGCACCGCCGCCAGCAAGGCGTCGGGGGCCTCCTCGGGCACGTAATGGCCGCAGGGCAGCGCCTCGCCCCGCACATCGTCCGCCACGCGGCGCCATTCGGCCAGGGCGTCGAAGCAGCGCTGGATCACGCCGTCCCGCCCCCACAGCACCATCAGCGGCATGCCCAGGCGGCGGCCCGCATCGCGGTCGGCGCGGTCATGTTCCAGATCAATGCCGGCGGCGGCGCGGTAGTCCTCGCACAGGCTGTGGGCCGCGCCGGGCTGCGAGAGGCAGCGCACGTATTCGGCCATGGCCCGGGGGTCGAAGGGCGCCAGCCCCGCGCTGCGCCCGCCCATCACGTCGCGCAGATAGGCGGCGGGGTCGGCTTCGAGCAGCCGCTCGGGCAGCGGACGGCGCTGGATCAGGAAGAACCAGTGCCAGTAGGCGCGTGCGAAGGCTTCGTCGGTCTGCTCGTACATGGCCAGGGTGGGCGCGATGTCCAGCAGCGCCAGGCGGCGCACGACCCGGGGATGGTCGGCCGCCAGGCGGTGCGCCACGCGCGCCCCCCGGTCGTGCGCCAGCACGGCGAAGCGCTCGTGGCCCAGATGCCGCATCACGGCCAGCATGTCGGCGGCCATGGTGCGCTTGCTGTAGTTGGCATGTTCCGCCTCGCCCTCCGGCTTGGACGAATCTCCGTAGCCGCGCAGGTCGGCCAGCACCAGCGTGAAGTGACGCGCCAGCGTGGGCGCCACCTTGTGCCAGATGGCATGGGTCTGCGGGTGGCCGTGCAGCACCAGCAGCGCCGGGCCGCTGCCGCCCACGGCAGCGTGGATGCGCAGGCCGGGGGCGACAGGAATGTCGTGAAGGGCGAAGCCGGGAAACAGGGCGTCGTGAGGGGCGGACATGGGTCTCCTTGGATGATGCGATGCAGGCGGGACGTCACACGGATATTGCCACTCGGCTCCGGGTGGCGCGGCTGGCTTCATTCGTGCCCCAGGCTGCCGATAATGCTGGCATGCAAATATCCCGCAATTCCTCTGCCGCTGCCGTCACCCCGGCGTCCAAGCCTGCTGCCTCCGGCGGCTCGGACGACACCGCCGCGCTGCAAAAGCAGCTGCGCGACCTGACGGACCAGTTGAAGGAAACCAGCAGCGACACCAGCCTGAACGCCAAGGCGCGCGAGCAGAAGACCCGCCTTTTGCAGGCGCAGATCCAGGCCGTGCAGGCGCAGATCGCCGCCATCCAGCGGCAAAAGCAGCAGGAGCAGATAGAGAGCCAAAGGGACAATGCGGATGCCTCCACCCCGCCCCCGGCCGCGAAGAACGGCCAGGCCGACAAGCAGCGCGGCAGCGCCGTGAACGGCCTGGGCGCCAACGTCGATACCTTCGCCTGAGCGCCGCCGCGCCACCCACTCACTGACTTGGCTTATCGAGCCGGCGTCAAAGTGCTTCGATCTGTTCATGCAGATCGAAGCGCCCCGCAAGGCTTAGGCAGGCTCGGCCCGAACGGCCGGTGCAAGTTCAAAGGTGCCGACTCGATCGATCACTCAAAGTCCAGCGGCCGTCACCAGCTTGCGCGTGTAGGGATGCTGCGGCGCATCCAGCACCTGCGCCACCAGGCCGGTTTCCACCACCTTGCCATCCTTCATCACCAGCACCTCGTGGGCCATGGCCCGGATGACGGCCACATCGTGCGTGATGAGCAGGTAGGAGAGGCCGCGCTCCTTCTGCAGCCGCTGCAGCAGCGCCAGCACCTGCTGCTGGATGGTGACGTCGAGCGCGCTGGTGGGCTCGTCCAGCACCAGCAGCTGCGGCTGCACGATGAGGGCGCGGGCGATGGCCAGCCGCTGGCGCTGGCCGCCCGAGAATTCGTGCGGATAGCGCGCCAGCAGGCCGGGGAACTGCATCTCGGACAGGCCCACATCGGCCAGCGCCTGCTGCACGCGGGCGTGGCGCTCGGGCAACGCCAGGCCGGGCTCGTGGACGTGCAGGCCCTCGCCCACGATCTCCTCCACCGTGAGGCGCGGCGACAGCGAAGAGAACGGGTCCTGGAACACCACCTGCACGCGCCGGCGCAGCGCCTGGTTGGCCGGCGTATTGCGCTGCGCGGGCAACTGCCAGCCCTGCCCGGCGATGGCCAGGCGCCCCTGGTGAGGCAAGAGGCCGAGCAGCGCCTGCGCCAGCGTGGACTTGCCAGAGCCGGATTCGCCCACCACGCCCAAGGTGCGGCCGGGGGCGAGGCAGAAGTCGGCCCCCTCGACCGCCACGAACTCGCCGCGCCGAAACCAGCCCCGCAGGCCCGGCAGCGGCGTGGCGTAGGCCACGCGCAGGCCCTGGGCCTCGGCGGCGGGCACGGCACCGGCGGGTGGGGGGGCTTCTTCGACATCGCGCACCGGCACGCTGCCGATCAGGCGCTGGGTGTAGGCATGTCGCGGCGCATCGAACACCCCGGCCACGGCGCCCTCTTCCACCAGCCGGCCGTGCTCCATCACGGCCACGCGGTCGGCGAAGCGGCGCACCAGGTTCAGGTCGTGCGTGATCATCAGCACGGCCATGCCGGTCTGCCGCTGCAGGTCGGAAAGCAGATCGAGGATCTGCCCGCGCAGCGTCACGTCCAGCGCGGTGGTGGGCTCGTCGGCCAGCAGCAGGCGCGGCCGGCTGGCGAGAGCCATGGCGATCATGGCGCGCTGGCGCTGGCCGCCCGAGAGCTGGTGCGGAAAGGCGCGGGCCCGGCGGGCGGGCTCCGGGATGCCGGTGCTCGCTATCAACTCAATAGCTGACTGCGCTGCCTGTGCGCGGGTCAGCGCCTGCTTCAGCTCCAGCACCTCGGCGACCTGGTCGCCCACGGCCATCAAGGGGTTGAGCGCCGTCATGGGCTCCTGGAACACCATGGCGATGTCGCCGCCGCGCACGCCGCGCAGTTCGCGCTCCGTGAGCGCCAGCAGGTCGCGCCCGCCCATCAGGGCCTGGCCGCCGACCTCGGCCTCGCCCGCCAGCCGCAGCAGCGACAGCGCGGTGATGGTCTTGCCCGAGCCCGATTCGCCCACCAGCGCCAGCTTCTCGCCCGCGCCGATGTGAAAGCTCACGCCATGCACGACCTCCTTCGCGCCGAAGCGCACGCGCAGGTCCTGCACGCGCAGCAAGGGTGCATCGAAGGACGAAGAGGAAGGTACGACGATGCTCATGGTTGAACGGTTTTATGCGGCCAAGCTTGGGCCAAGGCGTGGCGGCGTGGCGCGGCATCGGCCAGCGACCGCCGCGCAAGGGCCGTCCCGCCGCGCTGGCGGTGTCCCCC
Organism: uncultured Acidovorax sp.; assembly: GCA_913774625.1. Lineage (GTDB taxonomy): Bacteria > Pseudomonadota > Gammaproteobacteria > Burkholderiales > Burkholderiaceae_C > Paracidovorax. The sequence goes on along the minus strand of CAJYHL010000061.1, from coordinate 63,681 downwards.
CTCCCGGCGAAGCCGAGAGAGGGGGGAAGGCGCGTAGCGACTCAGGGGGGTGATCACTGTTTCCTTGGGTCGAGGGCATCGCGCAGCGCATCGCCCATGAAGGTGAGCAGCAGCAGCGTGCCGACCAGTACGCCGAAGGTGCTCAGCGAGATCCACCAGGCGTCGATGTTGTTCTTGCCCTGGCTCAGCAGCTCGCCCAGGCTGGGCGTGCCGGCCGGAACCCCTAAGCCCAGGAAATCCAGCGAGGTGAGCGAGAGGATGGCCGCGCTCATGCGGAAGGGCAGGAAGGTGACCACCGGCGTCAGGCTGTTGGGCAGAATGTGGCGCCAGATGATCTGCCGGTTGGGCACGCCCAGGGCGCGCGCGGCCTTCACGTAGTCGAGCTGGCGGTTGCGCAGGAATTCGGCGCGCACGTAGTCCGACAGGCCCATCCAGCCGAAGAGGCTCAGCAGGATGAGCAGCAGCGAGAGGCTGGGCGAGAACAGCGCGCTGAAGATGATGAGCAGGTAGAGCTCGGGCATGGAGCTCCAGATCTCGATGAAGCGCTGGAAGGCCAGGTCGGTCCGGCCGCCGAAGAAGCCCTGGATGGCGCCCGTGAGCAGCCCCAGCACGGTGCCGGTGACGGTGAGCGCCAGGCCGAACAGCACGCTGACGCGGAAGCCGTAGAGCAGCTGCGCCACCATGTCGCGGCCCCGGTCGTCCGTGCCCAGCCAGTTGTCGGCCGTCGGCGCCGACGGGTTGGGCGACTTAGCGAAGTAGTTGATGGTGCCCGGGCCGTAGGGGTTGAGGGTGTAGAGCGCCCAGTTGCTGCCCGCGCGCAGCCGCTCCTGGATGTAGGGGTCCAGGTAGTCGGTGGGCGTGTCGAAGTCGCCGCCGAAGGTGGTTTCGGGGTAGGTCTTGAAGATCGGGAAATAGGTCTGCCCTTCGTAGCGCACGATGAGCGGCCGGTCGTTGCTGACCAGCTCCGCCCCCAGGCTGATGGCGACCAGCACGCAGAAGACGACGAGGCTCCAGAAGCCCAGCCGGTTGCGCTTGAAGCGCAGCCAGGCCCGGCGCGAGGGCGACAGCGAGGGTGCGGGCGCTGCAAGGGGAGCGGCAGCGGGCGCGGCGGGGACGGAGGACGGCGGCGGCATCGACGCGTTCATGGGCGGATCAGTCGAACTTCACGCGCGGGTCCACCCACACGTAGCACAGGTCGCTCACGAGCTTGGTGAAGAGCCCGATCAACGTGAAGAGGTAGAGCGTGCCCAGCACCACGGGGTAGTCGCGGCGGATCACGCTCTCATAGCTCAAGAGGCCCAGGCCGTCGAGCGAGAACAGCGTCTCGATCAGCAGCGAGCCCGTGAAGAAGGCGCCGATGAAGGCCGCCGGAAAGCCTGTGACGATGGGAATCAGCGCATTGCGGAAGACGTGCTTCCAGAGTACCTGCCGCTCGGAAAGCCCCTTGGCCCGCGCCGTCAGCACGTACTGCTTGCGGATCTCCTCCAGGAAGGCGTTCTTGGTCAGCATGGCCGTCACCGCGAAGCTGCCCGCCACCATGGCCGTCACGGGCAGCGTGATGTGCCAGAGGTAATCCGCGATGCGCGCGCCCCAGCCCAGCTGGTCCCAGTTGGACGAGGTCAGCCCGCGCAGCGGGAACCACTGCAGCTGGCCGCCGAAGATGACCAGCAACGCCACGCCCAGCACGAAGCCCGGAATGGCATAGCCCACCAGGATGATCAGCGTGGTCACCAAATCGAAGCGCGAGCCGGCGCGCACCGCCTTGGCCACGCCCAGCGGCACGGCTACCAGATAGCTGATGAAGAAGGTCCAGAGGCCGAGGCTGATGGAGACGGGCAGCTTTTCCTTGACCAGCTCCCACACGCTCTTGTTCTGGAAGAAGCTGCGGCCCAGATCGAAGCGGGCGAACTGGCCCAGCATCTGCCAGAAGCGCTCGGGCGCCGGCTTGTCGAATCCGTAGAGGGCCTTGATCTGCGCCAGCCGCTTCGGGTCCACGCCCTGGTCGCCGCGGTAGCTCATGCCGCCCGATTCGAGCCCCCCGCCCTTGCCTGCCGCAGTGCGCGCCTCGGCCAGGTACTGCTCCACCGGGCCGCCCGGCACGAACTGGATCACCACGAAGGTAAGCAGGAGCACGCCCAACAGGGTGGGCAGCATGAGCAGCAGGCGTTTGGCGATATAGACGAGCATGCAGTCAGTCAGAAGATTTCAGGCTTTCGCGCCCCACAGCGCTGCGAGCCGCCCAGCCCCACGGAACTGGCGCGACGCTACCCATCCGGTGGCTGCGGAGCAGGCCATGCCAGCGGACGCCGTGGAACTGGCTTTGCCAGGCCACCGGCGTCGTCCCCCTGCCCGCCGTGCGCAGCACGGCGAGAGCGGGGGCTGAGCGCCGCGGCTCCAAGCCTGCCTATGCAGGCTTGGACGAGCGCGAAGAGCGATCGGCTCTGCCGGTGGCACGGAGGCGCGCAGCGCCTCAGGGGGGTGATCCCTCACCGGCTCCACCAGGTGGACATGGCCCATTCCTCGGCCTTGGCGTAAGGCGGCATGGGCGCGTGGTAGGCCAGCCGCTGCTGGTTGTAGACGACGCGGTGCGACGAGAGGAACCACTGCGGAATGAGGTAGTGGCTGTGCATGATGACCCGGTCCAGCGCGCGGCAGGCGGGCAGCAGCTCGGCCTTGGAATCGGCACGGGTCAGCGCCTTCACCAGCGCATCGACGGCCGGGCTCTTCACGCCCGCATGGTTGCTGGCGCCCTCCACGTCGGCGCGCTGGCTGCCGAAGAGTTCCTGCATATCCTGGCCGGGGTTGTAGGTGCCGGGATAGTTCAGCGAAACGATGTCGAAGTCGTACTTGTCCATGCGCTGCAGATAGAGCGCGAAGTCCACCGATGAAAAGCGCAGCGTGATGCCCAGCTTTTCGAGGTTGCGCATCCAGGGCGTGACAGTGCGCGCGCCGACTTCCTTGCTGTCCAGGTACTCGAGCACCATGGGCTGGCCCTGGGCGTTGCGCAGCGCGCCGTCACGGTAGGTCCAGCCGGCATCGGCCAGCAGCTGGCGGGCGCGGCGCAGGTTATCCCGCAGCGAATGGCCCTCGCCTTCGGTCGTGGGCGGCTGGTACATGGGGCCGAACACGGCATCGGGCACCTTGCCGCGCCAGGGTTCGAGCAGCTTGAGTTCCTCGGGCCCGGGCGTGCCGGTGGCCCGGCAGTCGGTGTTGCCGAAGAGGTCGGTCACGCGCGGATAGCCGCCGTAGAACATCTGGCGGTTCATCCATTCGTAGTCCAGCGCCAGGCCCAGCGCCTCACGCACGCGTACGTCCTTCAGCAAGGGCCGTCGGGTGTTGAGCACATAGCTCTGGAAGCCGGCCGGCAACTGGTGATTGAATTTCTTCTTGACCAGCACGCCCTGCTTGAACAGCTTGCCGTCGATGCGGCGCGCCCAGTCGCCCGCCGAATAGACGCTCATGAAGTCGAACTCGCCGGCCTTGAGCGCCTCCAGCCGGGCGGTGTTGTCCTTGTAGATCTTGACCGTGATGCGGTCGAAGTTGTATTCGCCCCGGTTCACGTTCAGGCCGCGGCCCCAGTAGTTCGGGTCGCGCACGTAGGTGATGTCGCGCCCGAAGGCCACCGGCCCGATGCGGTAGGGGCCGCTGCCGATGGGCGTGTCGGTCACGATCTCGTCGAAGCGCTTGGTCTTGCCGCTCGCGTCGCGCCCCCAGGCACGGCTGAAGATGGGCAGGCTGCCCACCGTGAGCGGCAGTTCGCGGTTGGACTGCTTGAAGCGGAAGCGCACCGTGCGCCGGTCCAGCACATCGACGCCGGCCACGTCCTGCAGCAGGGTCGCGTAGCTGGGCGATGCGTAGGGGCCGGTCAGCGTCTCGTAGGTGTACTTCACGTCGGCGGCCTCGACCGGGCTGCCGTCGTGGAAGCGCGCCTCGGGCCGCAGGCGGAAGGTGGCGCTCAGGTGGTCGGGCGGCACTTCGACGTCTTCGGCCAGCAGGCCGTAGCCGGAGGCGGTCTCGTCCATGGAGCCGGCCAGGAGCGTGTCGAACAGCAGGTTCGACAGATAGGCCGGCGGCGAGCCCTTCATCGTGAAGGGATTGTACTTGTCGAAGGTGGAATAGCGCAGGTTGCTGACCATGCGCAGCTCCCCGCCCTTGGGCGCGTCGGGGTTCACGTAGCCGAAGTGCGCGAAGCCGGCGGGGTACTTGAGGTCGTCCCACAGCGCGTAGCCATGCGCGGCCCAGGCCGGAACGGCACACAGAGAGCTTCCCCAGAGCAGACAGATGGCCAAGAACCGCATGCGACAATTCTGCACCACGCTGGCGGCCCTTCCGTCCTTCGGGGGCAAGCCGCTGCCTGCGGCACCAGGGCCACCCGCCCGCCATCTCAACACCAATCCCCCAGGAGAAGAACAATGGGTTTTCTGACCGGCAAGAAGCTGCTCATCACGGGCGTGCTGTCCAACCGCTCCATCGCCTACGGCATCGCCAAGGCTTGCCATGCGCAAGGCGCCGAACTGGCCTTCAGCTACGTGGGCGAGCGCTTCAAGGACCGCATCACCGACTTCGCGGCCGAGTTCGACTCCAAGCTGGTCTTCGACTGCGACGTGGCGAGCGACGAGCAGATCGAGCGCATGTTCGCCGACCTGTCCGCCACCTGGCCCAAGTTCGACGGCTTCGTGCACAGCATCGGCTTCGCGCCGCGTGAAGCCATCGCCGGCGACTTCCTCGAAGGCCTATCGCGCGAATCCTTCCGCATCGCGCACGACATCAGCGCCTACAGCTTTCCCGCCATGGCCAAGGCCGCCCTGCCCTACCTGAACGACAAGGCCGCCGTGCTCACCCTGAGCTACCTGGGCGCCCTGCGGGCCGTGCCCAACTACAACACCATGGGCCTGGCCAAGGCCAGCCTGGAAGCCAGCGTGCGCTACCTGGCCGAATCGCTGGGCCCCAAGGGCATGCGTGCCAACGGCATCAGCGCCGGCCCCATCAAGACCCTGGCCGCCAGCGGCATCAAGGACTTCGGCAAGCTGCTGGGCACCGTGGCCGACGCCTCGCCGCTGCGCCGCAACGTGACCATCGAGGACGTGGGCAATGCCGCGGCCTTCCTGCTGTCGGACCTGGCCAGCGGCGTGACGGCCGAGATCATGTACGTGGACGGCGGCTTCAGCCAGACCGGCGGCATCAGCCGCGACAGCGCCAACTTGGCCTGATCCAGCGATGGCTGGCAAGCAATGCCAGCGAAGCAAAAAGAAAGGCGCGGGGCCGTGAGGTCCCGCGCCTTTTTCTTTGATGCCGAGCCGGTCAGCCCGCCGGCCGGCGCGCGGCCAGCGCACGCACCACGTCCACCAGCCGGTCGATCTCGTCGAAGGTGTTGTAGAACGCCAGCGACGGCCGCACCGTGGTCTCCACGCCGAAGCGGCGCAGGATGGGCTGCGCGCAGTGGTGGCCCGTGCGCACGGCGATGCCTTCTTCGTTGAGCGCCTTGCCCACCTCTTCGGTCGAGTAGCCGGCCAGCACGAAGGACATCACGCTGGCCTTGTCATCGGCCGTGCCGATCAGCCGCACGCCCGGGATGGTGCGCAGCTGCTGCATGCCGTAGGCCAGCAGCTCGTGCTCGTAGCGGGCGATGTTCTCGATGCCCACCCGGTTCACGTAGTCGATCGCCGCGCCCAGGCCCACCGCGTCCGCGATGTTGCCGGTGCCGGCCTCGAACTTGTTCGGGATGGGCTGGAACACGGTCTTCTCGAAGGTCACGTCGGCGATCATGTTGCCGCCGCCCTGCCAGGGCGGCATGTCTTCGAGTACCTCGCGCCTGCCCCAGACCACGCCGATGCCGGTCGGCCCGAACACCTTGTGGCCCGAGAACACGAAGAAGTCGGCCCCCAGGTCCTGCACGTCCACCCGCATGTGCGACACCGACTGCGCGCCATCGACCAGCGCCTTGGCGCCCGCGCGCTTGGCCAGCGCCACGATCTCCTTCACGGGCACCACGGTGCCCAGCGCGTTGGAGACCTGGGTGACGGCGACGATCTTGGTGCGGTCGTTCAGCAGCTTCTGGTATTCATCCAGCAGCACCTGGCCCGAATCGTCCACCGGAATCACGCGCAGCTTCGCGCCCTTGGCCGCCGCCAGCTGCTGCCAGGGCACGATGTTGGCGTGGTGCTCCAGGTGGCTCACGATGATCTCGTCGCCCTCGCCCACATGCTGGCCGCCCCAGCTCTTGGCCACCAGGTTGATGGCCTCGGTGGTGCCGCGCACGAAGATCACCTCGTTCACGTCGGGCGCGTTGATGAAGCCCTTCACGCGCTGGCGGGCGCCTTCGTAGGCGTCCGTCGCGCGTGCGGCGAGTTCATGCGCGGCCCGGTGGATGTTGGAGTTCTCGTGCTCGTAGAAGTGGCTGATGCGGTCGATCACCGCTTTCGGCTTGTGGGTGGTGGCGGCGTTGTCGAACCACACCAGCTGCCGGCCGTTCACCCGCTCCGAAAGGATGGGGAAGTCGCGCCGCACGGCATGCACGTCGAAGGGCGGGTGCCGTCCCTGCCCTGCCAGCGGCACGCTGCCGTGCGGCGCCGGCTTGGCCGGGGTGACGTAGCCGCTGGGCAGCACCACCGCATCGACGAAGTAAAAGCGCGGGTCGGCCGCAGGCGCTGCGGCAGCGGCCCCCGTGGGCACGCCGGCCGGAGCGCCCAGGCTGGGCACCTGCGGCGGCGCGAAGGGCTGGCGCGCCAACACGTCCAGCGGATCGGCCGCCGCAGCGTACGGAGCGCCGCCGGCCGCCGGCGGCTGCAGCCGCTCGCCGACGAAGTAGTAGGGCGATGCCGGCGCGGGCGACGCCACCGGCGGTGCCGATACGGCGCCGGCTGCCTCGGGCACGCCCTGCACGCCGCTGCCCAGGCGCGGCTCGTAGGCCGGCAGCGTGCTCAGCACCGTGTCGGGCACGCCGTTGCCGGCCACGGCATGGGGCAGCAGCGCAGGGGCGCGGTGGCCCAGCGACAGCACCGGCGTGGGCGATGCCGGCAGCAGGTTGCTGCCGGGAATCTGCCCTTGCGGGATGGGCGTGCCGGGCACGCCGGGGCCGAAGCCGGCAGGACTCGCCAGCGGCGAGCCCGGCGGCGCGATGTTGGCCGGCGCCTGAACGCCGGGCGGCAGGTAGCCGGGCGCCTGCAGCGATGCGGGCGCTGCCGGCGGGGTGACCGGAAAGCCGCCCACCGGGCCGCCCGCCTCGCCGGGCAGCGCCTGGAACAGGGCATTGGCCATGCGCGCGATCACCGCCGGGTCGATGGGAGCCCCGGGCGCATCAGCGCCGGGGGGATGAAAAGTTCGGGTCATAGCCGTCGCTTTTCTTTATTTGTAGGTGTCCGGATAGTCGTGGTACTTGTTCACCTCGACGTCGTCCAGCACGGCCAGCGCATCGGAGGTGAGCACGGCCAGCGAGCAGTACTGCGAGATCAGGTACGAGGCGATGGCATGGTTGTTGATGCCCATGAAGCGCACCGACAGGCCTGGGCCCTGCTCACCCGAGAGGCCGGGCTGGAATAGGCCCACCACGCCCTGGCGCTTGTCGCCCACGCGCAGCAGCAGGATCTTGCTCTTGCCGTCGGCCACCGGCACCTTGTCGGACGGGATCAGCGGAATGCCGCGCCAGGTGATGAACTGCGAGCCGAACAGGCTCACCGTGGGCGGGGGCGTGCCACGGCGCGTCGCTTCGCGGCCGAAGGCGGCGATGGCCAGCGGGTGCGCCAGGAAGAAGGCCGGCTCCTTCCAGACCTTGGTCAGCAGCTCGTCCAGGTCGTCGGGCGTGGGCGCGCCGGTCAGCGGGAAGATGCGCTGCGCGTCGGTCACCTGGGCCAGCAGGCCGTAGTCGGGGTTGTTGATGAGCTCGCTTTCCTGGTTCTCCTTGATGGTCTCGATGGTCAGGCGCAGCTGCTCCTTGATCTGGTCGTGCGGGCTGCTGTAGAGATCGGAGACGCGGGTGTGCACGTCCAGCACGGTGCTGACGGCGTTCAGGAAGTATTCGCGCGGCTTCTCCTCGTAATCGACGAAGGTGCGCGGCAGCTGGTTCTCGGTTTCCTTGGCGGTGCAGGTCACCTTGATCGCTTCGGGGTTCTTGACCTTGTTGACGCGGTAGATGCCCGCTTCGACCGGCACCCACTGCAGCAGATGGGTCAGCCAGCGCGGGCTGATGGTTTCCAGCTGAGGCGCGGTCTTGGTGGCATTGGCTAGTTGCCGGGCGGCGTTGTCGCCCAGTGCGGTGATGCCGCCTACGGTTGCAGTCATGGTGAAACTCCCTTGGTGTATGCAAAAAGCAATGGTGGAACGGATTGCGAAAACAGGAAACGGACGACGAGAAACCTCGAGCGACGGGACGCAGTGTCTGGTGCTCCCAGCAGCCGTTCAACAGGCTATAGCCGCCAACTGGACGCCGCGCATCAGGTTGGCCTGGCAGATCGCTTCGCCGAGGGTGACCAATGCGGAAGGCTTCACGCCCAACGCCACAGCCAGCTTTTCGACGGTGAGCAGCGAGGCAATGGCACGGCCGCGCTCGATCTCGCCCACGTACGAGCGGTTGAGGTCCGACTGCTCGGCCAGCCGCTCCTGCGACCAACCCTTGGCCTCGCGCAACTGGCGCACGGCCACGCCGAAATTCCGCACCAGCGTGGTCATCGAGCGGCCTCGTTGCCCAGATCGCCCGCAGAGCCGGAGTCACGGCTGTCGCGCGACACCGCCTGCGACACATGGCCGCCTGGCGGCACGTCGTGCGTGATCCATACGTTGCCGCCGATCACCGCACCCCGGCCCAGGGTGACGCGCCCCAGCACCGTGGCGCCGGCATAGATGACCACGTCGTCCTCCACCACCGGATGCCGCGGCAGGCCTTTCTGCAGGTGGCCTTCGGCGTCGGTAGGAAATCGCTTGGCGCCCAGCGTGACGGCCTGGTAGACGCGCACGCGCTCGCCGATCACCGCCGTCTCGCCGATCACCACGCCCGTGCCGTGGTCGATGAAGAAGCCCGCGCCGATGCGCGCGCCCGGATGGATGTCGATGCCGGTCTGGCCGTGCGCCAGCTCGGCCACGATGCGCGCCAGCAGCGGCAGGCCCAGCCCGTAGAGCCGGTGTGCGATGCGGTGGTGGATCATGGCCAGCACGCCGGGGTAGCACAGCAGCACCTCGTCCACGCTGCGCGCGGCCGGGTCGCCCTGGTAGGCGGCCAGCACGTCGCTGTCCAGCAGGCGGCGGATGGCGGGCAGCGAGGTGGCGAACTCCTGGATAGCCTGCTGCGAGTGCCGGGCGATGCATTCCTCGTCGATGGCGCCCTGCTGGCGGGCGCCGTAGCGCAGCTCCAGCCGGGCCTGCGCCTGCAGGGTGTGCAGCGCAAGGTCCAGCGTGTGGCCCACGTACAGGTCTTCGCTTTCCTGACGCAGGTCGTGCGGCCCCAGGCGCATGGGAAAGAGCGCGCCCTTGAGCTGCTCCAGCACCTGGGCCAGCGCATCGCGCGAGGGGAATTCGCGCCCGCCGGGCTCCTGCGAGCGGTTCTGCGATTCGCGCCAGTCGCGGCGCACCGCGTGCAGCGCCTGCACGATGCCATCGATATCGAAACGGGCCACGCGGCCTCCCTGGGGTGTTGTTATGGAATCCTCTTCGCGCCGCTACCGTAGGCGCGATATGTGACAGAGCGGAACTCGGCGAAGCGGGCGCCGCGCCTTCGCCCCGTCAGTCCTGGACCCAGGGCAGGTCGTGAAAGCGCCAGCCATCGGCATGGCCGCGCTGCTGGGCGCCGTCGATCTCGCCCTCGAAGCCTTCGAGCACGTTGAAGACGTTCTCCAGGCCGGCCTTGGCCGTCGCTTCGGCGGCCAGCACCGAGCGCTTTCCGCTGCGGCACAGCAGCAGCACCGGCAGCTCGCCGCCGGCCTTCTGGATGGCGGCTTCGAGCTCGCGCACGAAGCGGGGGTTGCGGGTGAGCGCCGTGCCGGTAGCCCAGGGCACATGCACGCTGCCGGGCACATGGCCGACGAACTTGCGCTCCTCGCCCGAGCGCACGTCCACCAGCAGCGCCTGGCCGGCCGAGACCAGGTCCCAGGCCTGGCGTGGCGTCACGCCGCCGGGATAGGCAAGGCCTTCGGCGCTGGCCGCTTCGCGGGCGGCCTGCAGGGCTTCGGGCAGTTCGATGTCGTGCAGTACGGAGGACGTCATGGAGGGGCTTTCCTGAAAACGATGGATGGCCTGTCGGCTTTTTTGGAATCCGACGCCCTGCGCCACTGTCGCGTGGTGCAGGAGGTCTGAAGTTCACTGTAGTGAGCGCCCCATAAAACTCAAACGAATCAATTTTCAGTTCTTAAGCACCCAAACATCTATGAGACGCACCCGCCAGCAGCGGACGTCCAAGAAAAAGGCCATGCCCTCCCCGCAGGAAGCGACATGGCCCGGTGGAGGCGCCGCAGAGCTTGCAGCGCCTTCGGCTCTATGGAACGCGGATCACCAGCCCACGAGCACCGCCCCCTTGAATTCGCTCTGGATGAAGCGGCGCGTGTCGTCGGACTGGTAGGCCTTGAGCAGCTTGGCGACCCAGGGCTTGTCCTTGTCGGCCTCGCGCACGGCGATGATGTTGACGTAGGGGCTCTTGGCGCTTTCCCGCGCGATGGCGTCCGTGGCCGGGTTCAGGCCGGCCGACAGCGCGAAGTTGGTGTTGACGGCGGCGGCGTCCAGGTCATCCAGCGAACGTGCCAGCTGAGCGGCGTCCAGCTCGACGAAGCGCAGCTTCTTGGGGTTGCTCACCACGTCCAGCGGCGTGGCCTTCAGGCCCGCGCCGTCCTTGAGCTTGATCAGGCCCTTGTCCTGCAGCACCAGCAGCACGCGGCCGCCGTTGGTGGGATCGTTCGGGATGCCGAAGCGCGCGCCTTCCTTCAGGTCTTCGAGCTTCTTGACCTTCTTGGAATACAGGCCGATGGGGTAGTTGACCGTATAGCCCACCGATACCAGCTTGTAGCCCCGGTCCTTCACCTGGGCGTCCAGATAGGGCTTGTGCTGGTAGCTGTTGGCGTCCAGGTCGCCGGCGGCCAGGGCGGCATTGGGCTGCACGTAGTCGCTGAATTCGACGATCTGGATCTTCAGGCCGTCCTTTTCGGCGATCTTCTTGACGTGCTCCATGATCTGGGCGTGGGGACCGGCGGTGACGCCGACCTTGATGGGCTTGTCCTGCGCCAGTGCGCCCTGCATGAAGACAGCGGCGGCGGACAGGGCGAGGCAGGAGCGGAGAAGGGAACGCTTGTTCACGTCGAAATACCTTGGGAAGGAGGGAAAGCCGCCGATCGTAAGCGCGCCCCGCGCGCCCGCCAAAGACGGAATGGACATGTGCTCAGAACGTGTTCACGATCTCAGAATGGGTTCACGACCTCGCAGGCGCAGGCAGGCGGTGAGCGCCACCGCTGCTGTCGCCGACGCCACCGGCCCCCAGCTTGAATACGCTGACCACCTGAGCCAGATGCGCCGCTTGCTGCTGCAGCGCCTGGGCGGCCGCGGCGCTCTGCTCCACCATGGCGGCATTCTGCTGGGTCGCTTCATCCAGCTGGGTGACGGCCTCGCCCACCGAGGCGATGCCGTGGGTCTGTTCGCGGGTGGCGCCGTCGATCTGGGCGATGAGCTGGGTCACGCGCCCGACCTGCTCGACGATATCGGCCATGGCCGAGCCGGCCTGCGCCACCTGACGGGCGCCCTCGCCCACGCGGGCCACGCTCTGGTCGATGAGCGATTTGATCTCCCGGGCGGCCTGGGCGCTGCGCTGCGCCAGGCTGCGCACCTCGCTGGCGACGACGGCGAAGCCCTTGCCCTGCTCGCCGGCGCGGGCCGCTTCCACGGCGGCGTTCAGCGCCAGGATATTGGTCTGGAAGGCGATGGAGTCGATCACGCCGACGATGTCGGCGATCTGGCCGGAACTGGCGGTGATCGCGTCCATGGTGGCCACCACTTCGCCCACCACCGTGCCGCCCTTGCCGGCAGCGGCGCTGGCCGACTGCGCCAGCTGCGTGGCTTGGCTGGCGGACTGGGCGTTGCCGTTGACCGAGACGGTCATGCGCTCCATCGATGCGGTGGTGTGCTGCAGGTGCTGGGCCTGCTCTTCCGTGCGCTGCAGCAGGCCGGCGTTGCCCTGGGCGATCTCCATGGACCCGTGGCTGACCTGCTGCGATGCGGCGCTGACCTGCGCCACCACCGCGGCCAGGTTGTGCCGCATGCCACCCAGCGAGGCCAGCACGCTGCCGGGTTGCGCCGTATCGGCGCCCGTCACGGGGCTCAGGTCGCCCGAGGCCACGCGGCCAGCCACATCGGCCAGCGCGAGCGGCTCGGCCCCCAGCTGGCCCAGCAGGCTGCGCGACACGGCCCAGGCCACCAGCGCGCTCAGGCCCACGGCCAACACCAGCGCCGTGAGCATGACGGCCAGGAAGCTCCTGGCCTCGGACAGCGCCTGCGCATTCGCCGCGCGGATGCGCGCCTCCTCGAAATCGATCAGCCGGTTGATGGCGGCCAGCCACTGCACGTACTGCGGCTTGGCCTCGCTCCACAGGGCGCTGCGTGCCGCGGCATCGTCCTTGCCGGCGAGCGCGACGATGCGCTGCGTGGTGGCGACGGCCTGGGCCTCGCGTTCGCGGATGTCGCCGTAGAGCGTCTTGAGCTGCGGCTCGGTCCCGGGCTGGGCCAGCATCTTCTCGATCGGCTCCGCGGACTGCGCGTAGAACGCCGCCAGCGATGCGATCAAGCCCACCTCGCGTTCGCGCTCCTCGGGCGTGGCGGCCAGCACCACGTCGCGCACGGCGATGGAGCGGTCGTGCGCGGAGCCTCGGAAATTGATGGCGTAGCGCTGGATGGGTCCGTGCTCCGCCTCGTTGGAGGTGAGCGCCCGGTCGATGGCCAGCACCTTGAACAGCGCTATGGCGACCACCACCACCAGCAAGGCCACCACCAGGCCGAAAGCGGCCATGAGGCGCCGGGCCACGGTCATGCGAGAAAAACCCATTCCACTCGTCCCATGTAAAAAGATGTTGCAGGAATGGTACTTGCGCGCTAGGGGCCCGGACGCATGGAAATTTCTATCGCGGCGATGGACCGCAGAGAGTCAGCGATGGCTCAGGCGCCGCACCGCCCAGTCGCCCAGGCTCTGCACGGCCTGCACGAAGAAGATCAGCACCACCACCACGGCCAGCATGATGTCCGGCAGGAAGCGCTGGTAGCCATAGCGGATGCCCAGGTCGCCCAGGCCGCCGCCGCCGATGGCGCCGGCCATGGCCGAATAGCCCGTGAGGCTGACGAAGGTGATGGTCAGGCCCGCCACGATGCCGGGCAGCGCCTCGGGCAGCAGCACCTTCCAGACGATCTGCCAGGTGGTCGCCCCCATGGCCTGGGCGGCCTCGATCAGGCCGTTGTCCACCTCGCGCAGCGAGGCTTCCACCAGCCGCGCGACGAAGGGCGCGGCGGCGATGGTGAGCGGCACCACGGCGGCGGCCGTGCCGATGGACGAGCCGGTGATGAAGCGCGTGAGCGGGATGATCGCCACCAGCAGGATGATGAACGGCGTCGAGCGCACGGCGTTCACGATCCAGCCCACGGTCTTGTTGACGGCGCCGTTCTCCAGCACGCCGCCCCGGTCGGTCAGCCGCAGGAAGACGCCCAGCGGGATGCCGATGAGCGCGCCCGCAAGGCCGGAGATGCCCACCATGATGAGCGTCTCCCACAGCGAGGTGACGAACAGCTCGACCATCATTTCGGAAAAGTTCTCGAACATCGCCCTCAGCCCTCCATGCCCGCGCCGGCGGACACCACCTTCACTTCATCGACCAGCACGCCCTCGGCGCGCAGCTGCGCCACCGCCGCCGCCAGGCGTGCGCCCTCGCCGCTCACATAGACCGCCAGCGAGCCGAAGGTCTGGCTCTGGATCTCGTCGATCTGCCCGTGCAGGATGGAGAGATCCAGCCCGTGCTCGCGGATCAGGCGCGACAGGATGGGCTGGTAGGCGCGCTCGCCCGAATACGAAAGGCGCAGCAGCTCGCCCGTCTCGTGCGCGGGCAGCTGCGAGGCTAGGTGGCGTACATGGTCCAGCACGCTGGCGGGCAGCTCCTGCGGCACGATCTCGTCGATCAGGCTTTTGGTGATGGCCTGCTGCGGGCGGGTGAACACCTCCAGCACCGGGCCCTGCTCCACGATGCGGCCGGCGTCGATCACGGCCACGCGGTCGGCCACCTGCTTGATGACCTGCATCTGGTGGGTGATGAGCACCACCGTCAGGCCCAGCTCGCGGTTGACCTGCCGCAGCAGCGCGAGGATGGAGCGCGTGGTCTCCGGGTCCAGCGCCGAGGTGGCCTCGTCCGACAGCAGCACCTGCGGCCGGCTGGCCAGCGCCCGGGCGATGCCCACGCGCTGCTTCTGCCCGCCGCTGATCTGCGCGGGGTAGCGGTCCGCCAGATGCGACAGGCCCACCAGCTCCAGCAGCGGGTTCACGCGCTCTCGGATGGCGGCGCGGTCCATGCCGGCCAGCTCCAGCGGCAGCGCGGCGTTGCCGAACACCGTGCGCGACGACAGCAGGTTGAAGTGCTGGAACACCATGCCGATGCCCCGCCGCGCCTCGCGCAGCCGGGCCTCGTCCATCTGCGCCAGGTCGTGCCCGGCCACGATGACCTGGCCCGTGGTGGGCCGGTTGAGCAGGTTGATGACGCGCACCAGCGAGCTCTTGCCCGCTCCGCTCTTGCCGATGATGCCGAAGACCTCGCCCGGCTCGATGTGCAGGTCGATGCCGCGCAGCGCCTCCACCGGGCCTTGTGGGCCCTGGTAAATCTGGGTGATACCCCGTAAGTCGATCATGAATGCCCGCGAAAGGAAAAACAAAGCGCCGCCCGGCAAGCCAGGGCCTGCCGGCAGCGGCGCAGTACGGATGCGTGAAGGGGGTGAAATGTACGGGCTGGCCGGGTTCCAGGGCAACGACCGAATCGTTGGGTGGTTATGGGCTGCGGTTATTTCGCCGTGCCGGCGGCCTCTTACGCCCAACACGCTGCTACGCTAATCATAGCTGCATGCGTTTCTGCACAAAGGGCTGCAGGCCGAAACCCCGCAGATGCGCAGAGGCTTTGCCCCGCCACCTCCCGAAGGTTTCAGAAGCCCGAATACGCCTGGCCGCTCCCGGCTTCGCTGCGCTCGTCGGCAGCGGGGGCCGGCTCCATGCCCATGACGGCGCGCACCTTGGACACCAGCGCCTGCGCGTCGAAGGGCTTGACCAGCAACTCCATCTGCGGGCCCAGGAAGTTCGGGTTCATGGCGGCCTGCTCGGCATAGCCGGTCATCAGGATCACGCGGATGCCGGGCAGCTTCTCGCGGGAGAAGTCGGCCACCTGGCGGCCGTTCGGGCCCGGCAGGCCCACGTCGGACAGCAGCAGGTCGAAATGCAGCGCGCCCGACAGCAGGGCCATGGCCTCGGTGCCGCTGGCCGCCTGCATGACCTGGAAACCCATGTCGCGCAGCAGCTCCACCGCCAGCAGGCGCACCGTGTCGTCGTCTTCGACCACCAGCACGGAATCGGGGCGCTTGTCGGCGGGCTGGCTGTCCAGCACCTCGTGCCGCTCCTCGGCCTTGTCCGCCTCGGTGCGCACGAAGTAGAGATGCACGCGCGTGCCCTCGCCTTCGGTGCTGTCGATCACGGCCAGGCCGCCCGTCTGGCGCATGTAGCCGTAGATCATCGACAGGCCCAGGCCCGTGCCCTGGCCTATGGGCTTGGTGGTGAAGAAGGGGTCGAAGGCGCGCTCGATCACGTCGCGCGGCATGCCGGTGCCGGTGTCGGCCACCGTCACGCACACGTAGTCGCCGGGCTCCAGCCCCTGATGCTGGCGGGCCTGCTGCTCGCCCAGCGAGCAGTTGCGCACGCTGATGCGCAGTTCCCCGCCCTGGGGCATGGCGTCCCGGGCGTTGATGGCCAGGTTCAGGATGGCGCTCTCGAACTGGTGGGCATCGGTCAGCGCGCGCCAGCAGTCTTCCTGCAGTTCCATGGCCAGGGCGATGTTCTCGCCGCAGGTGGTGCGCAGCACCGTTTCCAGGCCCCGCAGCGATTCGCCCAGGTCTACCGGGCGCGAGTCCAGCGGCTGGCGGCGCGAGAAGGCCAGCAGCCGCTGCGTGAGCGAGCCGGCGCGGCGGGCCGAGGCCAGCCCCGCGTCCACATAGCGGCTCACGTCGCCGTAGCGCTGCTGGGCCACGCGCTGGCGGATGAGCTGCAGCGGCAGGACGATGCCCTGCAGCATGTTGTTCAGGTCGTGCGCGATGCCGCCCGTGAGCTGGCCCACGGCCTCCATCTTCTGGCTCTGGCGCAGGCGCTCTTCCGCGTCGTGCAGGGCCTGGGCCTGGGCACGCTCCTGGGTGATGTCGCGGCCCACGCACTGCAGGAAGCCGTCGGCGGGCACGGCGGTCCAGACGATGCAGCGCTCGGAGCCGTCGCGGTGGCGAAATTGCAGCGTGGATTCGCTGCGCTCCGCGCCATCGCGCAGGCGCTGCAGCTCGCCCAGCACGGTGCCGGTCTCGTCGGGGTGGGCGAAGGAGAGGACATGGCGCCCCACGGTCTCCTCCTCGGGCCAGCCCAGGGCCGCGGTCCAGCCTGGGTTGACGGTGACGATCACGCCGTCGAAGCGTGCCACGAACAGCAGCGCGTCGGAGTTCTGCCAGAGCCGGTTGCGGTCGGCGGTGCGGGCCGCCACCAGGTTCTCCAGCGACGCGTTCTGCTCGCGCAGGCGGGTTTCGGCCAGCACCTTGCCGGTGGTCTCCATCACCGTGTCCACCAGGCCGCGTATCTCGCCGTGCTCGTCGCGCAGCGGGCTGTAGCAGAAGGTGAAATAGGCCCGCTCGGGCACGCCGTGGCGGTGGATGTCGAGCGGATAGTCCTCGATGAAGATGGCTTCGCCGCCATAGGTGCGCTGCACCAGCGGCTCGATGTCGGCCCAGACCTCGGACCACACCTGCCGCGCCGGCAGGCCCAGCGCCTCGGGCTTCTCGCCCAGGATGATGCCGTAGGCATCGTTGTAGAAAAAGAAATGCTCCTCGCCCCACATCAGGCAGGTCGGGATGTGCGTGGCCAGCATCGACTCCACCGCCAGCCTCAGCGCCAGCGGCCATTGCGCCACCGGGCCCAGCGGATGGCCGCTCCAGCCGTGCGCCCGCAGCTTCGCGCTCACCCGGCCGGGGGCCTTGGGAAAGTCGGTGGGCGATGCGCTGGAAACGGACATGGATGCGGAAGGGAGGGACGGAGGGCGGAAGCCGGGCAGGACGGGAGCGGCGCGCATCGAAGCCCGCCGGCAGCCCGAAAGTCTAATGTGGAAGCCCGATGCGCGCAGCGAAGTCCCTTCGCCCGCGCAGGCAGGCGGCGGCCCGCGCCCGCATGGCAGCGCCTTGCGCGCCGATGCGCCGTCGTCCGACGGGCGGCCCGCAGGCTGCGTGACAAGCTCGCCCGCATCTTCCTGCACGAGGCCTTCCATGAAATTCGCCCCCGCCCTGATCGCCATCGCCGCCCTGTCGGCTTCCGCCCTGTCCCTGGCCCAGCCGGCCGACCCCGACGACTGTGCCCAGAAGCGCGCGGGCCTCACCAGCGAGATGGAGAAAGCCAAGTCCGCCGGCAAGGACGCCCATGCGGTGTCGCTGGAGCGCGCCCGGGGCGAACTCGCCGTGAGCTGCAGCGAACCCGGCGAGCGCGTGATGAGCGAACGCCGCATCAGCACCCAGGAAAAGAAGGTGACGCAGGCGCAGAAGGCCGTGGATGCGGCCGAAAAGGACGGCAAGGGCGATGGCGCCAAGGCCCGCGCCGAGCTCAAGAAGGCCCAGGCGGAACTGGAGCGCCTGAAGCGCGACGCGGCGAAGAAGGAACAGAAGCAGAAGCCCAAGCCGGCGCAGCCGAAGCCGGAGAACGGCGGCCAGCCGCCCGCCCCGGCCAAGCCCTGACGCTGCCGCAGCCGACATGGCTGCGCCCACGCGATGCAGGCCCCCGGCACCCAGGACATGGGTGCAGGGGGCTTTTTTCCGTGTCCGCCATGCCGGGCCGGCTGCCGAGGATCAAAATCAGGGTCTGCGCACCCTTTCGCCGCCCACCATGCATCTGCCCTCGCCCGCCCGCCTCGCACCGGGAGCCCGCTGCCTCGTGCCGGCCGCTGCGGCCCTGCTGCTCCAGGCGGGCGCGTGGTCGGCCGACCTGCCTGCGGGCCGGGCGCTGGCCAAGGACAAGGGCTGCCTGCGCTGCCACGACGTGGTGCGCCATTACGTGGGCCCGGCCTTCCAGCAGGTGGCGGACCGCTATCGCACGGACCCGGGCGCCGCCGAACGGCTGGCCGGCCGCATCCGCCAGGGCAGCGTGGGCGAATGGGGCCGCGTCATCATGCCGCGCCAGCCCCAGGTCTCGCCCGGCGAGGCCGCCGTGCTGGCGACCTGGATCACCGGCCTGCCGCCGCAGACGCCGCGCTGAGCACGGCTTGCGGGCGCCGCTCGAGGGCCTTCCCTTCCTCTACCGCTTGCGCACCACCGGCTTGCGGCGCGTGGCGCCGGCGGCACGCGGGCGGGCCACGGGCAGCGAGGCGGCCTGCACCTGTTCCAGCCACAGCAGCGCGTCCACCTGGGCGACGAAGTGCTGCAGGTAGTCGGGTGAAATGCCGTGCATGCCCACCAGGGCGCGGTGCAGCAGATGCAGCGCGTTCAGCGGCCCGGCCTGGGGCGGCACCTGGGCCAGGGTCTGGCGCAGCCGCTCTTCGGCCGACAGGCGCGACCAGGTGCCGCGAAAGCGCCGCACGGCTGCCAGCTCCAGCGCCGCAGGCGCGGCCGGCCCCGAGCGCGCCGCGCTGGGCAGCACCTGGGGCGCGGCCTCCAGCACCGCCATGGCCGGCACCTCGGGCGCGGCGGCCGGCATGCGCTGGCGGGACGATGAGTGCCTTCCGCCGCGGGCGTGGGCGGGGGCTGCTGGCGCCACGGGGCTGCCCGGGGCCGCCGTATCCACTGCGCCCCTCGCTGCCGCAGGCTCGGCCACGCCTGCCAGCAGGTCGGCCAGTTGGCCCAGACGGCCGCGCGCGGCTGGCTCGGCTGTGGCGGCGGGCGCAACGGCCGCCGGCTCCGCGGCCAAGCCACCCGTGCGCCCGGCCAGCCGCACGCGCAGATCGGCCGCCAGCGTGCGCAGCCGGGCGTCCAGCAGCTGCCGCACCGCGCCCTGGTGGCTGCCGGCGCGCCGTGCCAGCGCCTCGACCAGGGCGAAGCGCACGGGTTCCAGCCGGTGGCCGCCCTGGGCGTGCCAGACGGCCAGCTGCGCGGCCCAATCGTCGGGCGCGGCGCAGTCCTGGGAGGAAAGCTCTTGCATGGCAGCGGCCTGCGTTCAGCGCGCGGTCTGCGCCTGCGCATCGCTGCGCGCCGGCCGGGGCATGGGCGCCATCTCCACGCGGCGGTTGCGGGCGCGGCCGGCGGCGTCGGCGTTGGAAGCCACCGCCTGCTCTGCGCCGAAGGCCGCGGCGAACACGCTGGATGCGGGCACGCCGGCTTCGATCAGCGTGCGCGTCACCGTGAGGGCACGCTGGGCCGACAGCTCCCAGTTGTCGGCGAAGCGGTTGCCGTCCCTGAGCGGCTGGTCGTCGGTGAAGCCGCTCACCATCAGGATCTCGCCGCGCTGGCGCAGGTAGCTGGCGAGCGGGCCCGACAGGCTGCTGAGCAACTGCCGCCCCTCGGGCTGCAGCTCGTTGGAATTGAGCGCGAACAGCACGCTGCCGCTGATGCCGATGCGCCCGTCCACCAGCGTGACGCGCCCGCCCGCCAGCGGCCCGGCCAGGGCCTGCTCCAGCGTCTGCAGGCGCTGGGTCTGCGCCTCGCGCTGGCGCTGCTCGGTCTTCAGGCGTTCGCTCAGGTCCATCTGCATGCCCAGCGCGGCCACCAGGATCAGCGCGAACGCGCCCAGCGCGCCGGCCATCAGGTCGCCGAAGACCGCCCACACGGGCACGTCGGCATCCAGCCCCGCGCCGCCCGCGCCTTCCAGTTCTTCATGGCCCGGCATGGCGTCAGGCTCCCGCCGCCTCGGCAGCAGCCGGGGCCGGCTTGCCGGCCTGTGCGGCTGCCACCTGCTGCAGCCCGTCCACCACCTGTTTCTGGGCGCCCACGCTCAGCTCGATCACCTCGCGCGCCTGGGCGACGTAGTAGTCCAGCTGCTCGTCGCTGCGCGCCAGCGATTTGGCAAGCGCCGACTCGATGCGCTGCAGCTGCGCCACCAGTTGCTCGTTGGCATGGCCGAAGTGCTGCACCGCCGCGCCGAAGGCCTCGCCCAGGCTGGCGACCTCCACCGCGCTGCCGGTCAGCTGCGCGGCCACCGCGTCCATGCGCTCGGCCTGGGCCTGCACCGTGCCCTCGAAGCGGCCGCCAGCGCGCTCCATGAGTTCGGCCGTGCCGGCCACCAGCGTGTCGATGGCGCCGCGCTGCTGGGCCGATGCGTGGTTGACGGCGTCCAGCAGCGTGGAGAGCGTCTCCAGGATGCGGCTGCGCTCTTCCAGCATGGCGTTGTCGCGGGCCATGCTGTCCGAGAGCTTCTGGCGCAGCTCGCCGATCACCTCGGCCGCCGCGCGGGGCGCCTCGGACGCGGCCTGCACCAGGGTGCCGATTTCGCCCAGCGTGTTCCGGGCATGCGCGTCCAGCGCCTCGGTGATCTGGCCGGCGCTGCGGGCCAGGGCCTCGCTGGCCGCGTCCCAGCGCTGGCCCGTGCGGGCGCCGGCCTGCTCCCAGCCGCTCTGCAGCGTGGCGGACAGCGCTTCCAGCGACTTCGCCCAGGCGGCCTGGCGGGCTTCGTCCTGCGCGGCGCGCTGGTCGATCTGCGCCAGCGACTGCATTGCCTGCTCGGCCGCGCGGGCGGTCACGGCCTCGGCCGTGCGGGCCAGTTCCTGGCCCAGCTGCTGCCACTGGGCGGTGGACTGGACCTGCGCGGCCTGCCATTCGGCGCGCAGCGTCTGCGCGACGGCTTCCAGCGACTGCGTCCAGGCGTTCTGCCGGGCCTCGTCCTGCGCAGCGCGCCGGTCGATCTGCGCCAGCAGCTGCGTGGCCTGCTCGGCGCTGCGCTGGCCGATGCCGTCGGCCGTGGCGGCCAGCACCTCGCCCAGCTGCTGCCACTGGCCCGTGGACTGGGCCTGGGCGGCCTGCCATTCGGCGCGCAGCGTTTCGGCCACGGCCTGCAGCGACTGCGTCCAGGCCGCCTGGCGGGCTTCGTCCTGCGCGGCGCGCCGGTCGATCTGCGCCAGCAGCTGCGTGGCCTGCTCGGCACTGCGCTGGCCGATGCCGTCGGCCGTGGCGGCCAGCACCTCGCCCAGTTGCTGCCACTGGCCCGTGGACTGGGCCTGGGCGGCCTGCCATTCGGCGCGCAGGGTTTCGGCCACGGCCTGCAGCGATTGCGTCCAGGCCGTCTGCCGGGCTTCGTCCTGCGCGGCGCGCTGGTCGATCTGCGCCAGCAGCTGCGCGGCCTGTTCGGCACTGCGCTGGCTGATCCCTTCGGCGGTGGCAGAGAGCGTTTCGCCCAGGGCATTCCATTGGGCGGTGGCGCCGGCCTGGGCCGTCTGCCATTCCTTGTGCAGCGATGCGGCCAGGGTCTGCAGCGCGTCATTCCAGGCAGCCTGGCGGGCGGCGTCCTGCGCGGCGGCGTCGGCCTGCAGGCGGGCGTGGCTGCCCTCGACGGTGGCATGCAGGGCCTCGGCATGGCGGGCCCACTCGCGGGCGGCGGCATCCAGGGCGGCTTCGTGGCGTTCGGCCAGCTGGGCGCTGTGGCCGGCCTGGCGGGCCAGGGCTTCGTCCCAGCGTGCGGCCAGCGCTTCGGACTGGCGCGCCAGCCGCTCACCCAGGCTGTCGGCCAGGGTGGCGCTGCGCTGCTCGAAGCGCTCGGCGAAGCCGTCCAGCGTGCGGTTCAGCGCCTGGGCGGTGGCCTCGGCGGTGCGCTGGTGTTCGGCCAGGGCTTCGGTCCATTGGGTGGTGATGGCGGCGGTGGCAGTGCCGAACTGGCCGGCCATGCCGTCCAGCTGGCTGCGCACCTGGCTTGCCAGTGCGGCCTGCAGGGCGGCGCTTTCGCGGCCCAGGCCGGCCAGCGCGGCTTCGATGGCAGGCTGCAGCGCGGCACCGGCCAGGCGTGCGCTTTCGGCTGTGCTGGCCGACAGCGTGCGCTCCACGGCAGCGGCGAGACCCGTGTAGGCGGCCTCGGTCTCGCGGTAGAAGCGCGCCTGATCGGCCTGCAGGCGCTCGGCCGTCGCGGCCTGGCTGCGCTCCATGGCGGCCATGGCATCGGCGATGCGGTCCACCAGCGCGGGCAGCAGGCCGGCCTGCTGCTCCTGCAGGCGCCAGGCGGCGTCGCGCTGGTGCTGGGGCGTGAAAGGGCGCAGCGCGGCGGGCAGCAGTGTATCCAGCTGCTGGGCTGCGGCCAGGCGCTCGCGCCGCGCCAGCGCGCCCATCAGGCCCAGCATGGCCGAAGCGGCCACGCCGGCCACCGAGGTGCCGAAGGCCAGGCCCAGGCCGCGCACGGGTGCCGACAGCGCATCGCGGATGGCGGCCAGCCCGTCGGCGCCCGCCAGCGCGGCGCCCGTGCCCTGCAGGGTGACGACCATGCCCAGGAAGGTGCCCACCATGCCCAGCAGCACCAGCAGGCCGGTGAGATACGGCGCCATCACGGGCGCGGGCAGGCCGGCGCGCAAGCCGTCGATGCGCTGGCGCACGGCGGTGCGCAGGGCGGCGGGCAGCGGGGCCAGCCAGCCGTCCAGCGCCTCGGGGCCACTGCCCTCGGCGGGCGGCACCTGCAGGGCCGCGGCCAGCGCGCCCGAGGCCTGGCGGTAGCCGTGCAGCTCGCGCGCGCCCAGCACATAGAAGGCCGCGATCAGCAGCGTGATGCCCAGCGCCAGCGGGTGGGTCACGCCGTAGCCGGCGGCCACCCAGCCGATGACGATCAGGCCGGCGCAGAAGGCCGCGGCGAAGCCGATGCCGGAGCCGGAGCCAGCGCGGGAGGGATGTACACGTTCGTTGTTCTTCATGGTCCACCTTCTGGGGAGGATGGGGGTTGCAGGGCGGCCAGCAGCCCCAGCACGGGTTGCAGGCGCAGCTCCAGTTCGGCCAGCAGCACGGCCTGCTGGTCGAGCCGGAACAGCTCGCGCCGGGCGTCCGCGTCCAGGCTCTGCGCATCGCCGCAAGCCTCGGCCTCGGCGCCACTGCCGCAGAGCCGCTCGAAATGCCGGGCCAGCAGCGCGGGCACGGTGGCCAGCAGCCGCCGTTCCTGCGCGGCCAGCACCTCGGCCATCACCGCGTCCAGCGCGGCCAGCCGGGCCATCTCGCCCTGGTGCTCGGCCAGCGCGGCGCGCACGCGTTCGCGCAAGGGGCCGATGGAGACTTCCATCGCCTGCTGGCGCGCCTGATGGCACTGGCGGAAGGGCGTGAAGCCCATGCCTTCGTCCAGCGGGCCGCGGCCGGCGTCCGACACCTCGCGCGCGATGGACTGGGCCAGCAGCGCCCGCACGCGCCGGCATTCGGCCGACTCGGCGGCATGGCGATCGGCCCGTGCAGCCCGGTCGGCCGACGGCGCAGCCGGGCCCGCCGGCAGCGGGCGTTCGAGCGCCTGGGACAGGGCCAGGGATTCGGTCCAGCCCGTCCATTGGTTCAAGGCGTCGGCGAAGGACATCCGCGAATCGCGCACCCGCTGTTGCGGGTCGATGAGCCCCGCCAGGAGGCGGACGAGCGTGGAACCGGTCAGGGGGGTGCGATCGGGTCGCTGCGCCATGGATGCCGGTTGCAAAAAACCGCGCAGTCTACACGGACGGCCATCGGCCCGGCCCGGCCGGCGCTGCGGCACGGGAGGCGGGCCACCCGCCGGCATGGTCCAATGGGCCGCAGCCCGTCCCGTACCCACCATGAACCAGCGCCCTGTCCCGGCGGCCGGCGAAGACCTGCCGGCCCGCATCCTCGCCCTCGAAACCTCGGCCTTCCACGCCTGGCCTGCCTTGCAGGAGCTGCACCACGGCGGCTGGGTTCTGCGCTTGGCAGGCGGCTTCACCAAGCGTGCGAATTCGGCCAATGCCGCAGCGGCGCAAGCGCCTTTCCATGAAGTGCAGGCCACGGCGGAAGCCTTCTATGCACGGCACGGCCTGCCGGCGGTGTTCCGCTTGACGCCGCTGGCACCGCCCGAAGCCGACCTGCAGCTGCAGGCGGCGGGCTATGTCCGCTTCGACCCGTCCCACGTCATGGTGTGCCCGCTGGCGCCGGCCCCGGCGGGGCAGAACCCGTGGGATGCGGACCTGGAACTGGCCCCGCAACCCTCCCCCGCCTGGCTCGATGGCTTCGCGGCTGCCAACTGCGTGCCGGCGCACCACCAGGCCCTGCATCACGCCATGGTGCAGTCCATCGCCCGGCCGGCGGCCTTCGCCACGCTCCGCAAGCAGGGCCGGCCCATCGGCTTCGGGCTGGCCGTGCGCGAGCAGGAGGCCGTGGGCCTGTTCGACATCGTCGTCGCACCGCGCCACCGCCGCCAGGGCCATGCGACCCGGCTGGTGCGGGCGCTGCTGCGCTGGGCGCAGGACGGTGGCGCGGGCCTGGCCTATCTGCAGGTGCGCGAGGGCAATCCGGCGGCGCGCCGGCTCTATGCCGGCCTGGGCTTCGCCGACCTGTACGGCTACCACTACCGCGTGCCGCCCGGCTTGGCTGGCTGACGCCTGCTGCTCAGAGGGCCTGCGCGATCCGGTCAATGGGCCGGAAAGGCCAGCAGGTATTCGTAGCTCAGAGACGTGGTGCGCGCATCGCCCGTGACCGGCGCGCGGCGGATGGCCAGCAGCTGGTTGGGGCCGGCCACCGGAGTCACCGTCGCCGTGCCGTCAGCTGCCGTGGTGACGGGCGCGCCCTGCTCGCCCAGGCTCAGCCGGATGCCGGCGGCGGGCTGGCCGTCCAGCAACAGCTGCACGCGCAGCGGCTCGCCGGCGTGCGGGGTCTCGTGCGCCAGCGGCACGATCTCGAAGGGCTGGCCCAGCGGCTTCTTGGCGACCACGCCCCACTGGATGATGCTCTTGTGGTACTTGATGGCATGCACACCGCTGGTCGCGCCCGGGTTCTCGTTCATGGGCTTGTTCACCATCGGCCCATCGCCCACCCGGCTGAAAAAGCCGTTGTCGAAATGCGCGGCCAGCAGGGCCGCCTGGCTGGCGGGCTGCACGCGCACGCCGCCGGCCACGGGCGTGGCGGCCACCGCGATGGGCCGGCCGCGACGGTCGAAGGCCTGCACGCTCTTGAGCTTGGCGGCGTCGAAAGCCTCGCGCTGGCCGGCATGGCCGCCGAACTGCACCAGGTAGCCGCCGGCGGCGTCGGGCTCCAGCCAGACGTTGTGGGCCCAGGTGGCGGGGGCGGACATCAGGGCAGCCAGGACGGCGGCGCCCCAGCGGGCGGAAAGGCGGGGGGATTTCATGCGTTGGCGATGGGTAGGGAAAGGCGACATCAGAACTGCCCTTGCACGCCCACCTTGAGGGTGCGCGGCGCGCCGGGCGCGTACAGGGCTTGGCCGGCGATGACGGCAGCCGAGGTGGCATAGGCCTTGTCCGAGAGATTGGCCACGGTGGCGTAGAAGCGGTAGCGCGAGGCCGGCGGCGCGTAGTTCAGGCCCAGGTCCCAGGTGGCATAGCCACCATAGAACAGGCTGTTGTCGGCATTGACCGCGTAGCGGCCCACGCGGCGCCAGGTGGCCGTGCCCTCCCAGCCCGCCACCGGCCGCCAGGCGGCGCCCAGCGTGGCCGTGTAGCGCGGCACGCCCGCCACCTGCCGGCCGACCAGGGCCGCGCTGCCGTTCTGCGTGACGCGCGACTGGGCGCTGCCCCAGGCCAGGCTCAGGTCCACATCCCTATGCACCGACCAGAGCGCGCTGGCCTCCACGCCCCTGCGGCGGGTGGCGCCGTAGTTCTCGTAGATGCCGGGGGCCACGGTGCGGATCTCGTCGGAAGACAGCAGCCGGTAGGCCGCCACGTCCAGCACCAGGCCGGGCATGGGCTTGATCTGCGCGCCCAGCTCGGTCTGGCGGAACAGGTTGGGATCGAGCTGTGCCGCGCCCAGCGCGTACTTGGCGAAGTTGCTGGCCAGTGCGAAGCCTTCGGACCAGCTGGCGCGCAGCAGCAGGCCGGGCAGGACCCGGGAGCGCAACCCCAGCTTGGGGCTGGCATGCGCGGTGCGCGCCATCGGGCCGCAGGGGTCGGTGCCCGTCTCGGGGCCGTTGGGGCGGCAGGCGCCAGTGAAGCGGTCCCAGCGCAGGCCGGCCGAGGGCTGCAGCAGCGGGTGCAGGGGCGCATCCAGCTCGGCGAAGGCCGAAACGCTGTTCAGCCGCGCATTGCGGTCGTAGCCCGCCGGGCCGGTACGGACGCGGTCGGCCAGGCCGTCGTAGAAGAGGTAGTCGGTCGATTCGCGGAAAGCCTCCAGGCCCGCGACCCAGTTCAGCGGCGCCCCGGCCAGCGCGCTGCGGCCGTTCAGGCTGGTGCCGGCGCCTTCGACGGCGCGGTCGTAGGACTCCTCGCGCTGGCGCCAGGCGGCGGCGCTCACCGGGCGGCTGAACCAGCGGGTGAAGTCCTGCCGGGTGGCGTAGGCGAAGCCCAGCCATTTCAGGTCGGGCGCAAGCTGGTACTGAACGTCGGCGCGCAGGGTGCCGAAGTGCTTCTTCGCGCCGTCGTCCATGGCGCGCGGGTCGCGGCCGTAGGGGTCGGCGGCGAACTGGGCGGCCGTCAGGTAGCTGGGCGAATCGCCGTCCGCCTGGTGCAGGCGGCCCGAGAGCGCCACCTCCAGCGCGGGCGTAATGCGGCGGCTCCAGCGGGCGGCCAGAGTGCTGCGCTCGGCCTGGGACTGGGCGCGGAAGCCGTCGGTGCGCGCATGCTGGGCCGCCAGGTTCAGCGCTTCGCCCTCGCCCAGCTTCAGGCCCAGCGCGCCCTGCGCATCCAGCGTGCCGTGCGACGCGGCGCTGACATCAAGGTCCTTGTATTCGCCGCCCTTGCGCGTCTGCACCGCGATCAGGCCGGCGCGGTTGAAATTGCCGTAGAGCGCCGACACCGGCCCCTTGTAGACGGTGAGCCGGTCGATCTCCAGCGGCACGATGACGTTGAAATCCACATAGCCGTCGGCATGCGACATGGCCTCGTTGAGCGGTATGCCGTCCAGCACCACGCCCACGTCGCCGCCATGGCCGCCGGCACCGAAGCCGCGCATGACGATGGCGTTGCCCACGCCGGAGAGCTGGTAGTCCTGCACGTTCATGCCAGGCACCTGCCGGAACAGCGCCTCGGGCTGGCTGATGTGCTGGGCCTGGATGTCCTGCGTGTCGAAGCGAGTCGTGGAATAGGCCGCGTCGGCGCCGCGCGCGGCCTGGCCCTTGACCTCCATGGCGGCCAGGGAGGGATCGGCGGCCTGGGCATGGACGGTTTGCGCCGCGGCCTGGGCCGCATGAAGCACCAACATGGTGAAGACGGCCCGCGACAGTGCAGAGAGCGATGGCCTGCGGAGCGCCGTGGCCGAGGGATGGAGGGAATCAGGAGAGAAATGCATGAATGTTTGCCTTTTGTATGAAGAAAAAAGCAAACCTCATACCGACTGCCACGGCAGCCCGTACGCCACATGGCGTAGGCCCGCCCTCGCCTGCCTTTTCAGCCCTTGTCAGCCTAGGTGGCGGTGACCGTGGTCGTGCCCGTGGGCATGGGCCGCATGCTCAGGCGTCGGTGCCAGCGCCCCCACCATCACCACGTTGAGCTGGCCGTGGTGCACGCCGCGCTCGGCCATCAGCCGGTCGGCGAAGCGGCGCACCTCGCTGGCCGGGCCCTTGAGCAGCACGGTTTCTATGCACTGGTAATGGTCCAGATGCACATGCGTGGTCGCCAGCGTCATCGCATGGTGGTCGTGCTGCAGCCTCGCGAGCCGGTCGGACAGGTCGCGCTCGTGGTGGTTGTAGACATAGGAGAGATTGGCCACGCAGGGGCCTTCGGCGTCGCGGCCTTCCTGCAGGCGGGCCAGGTGCGCGCGCAGCACGTCGCGCACGGCCTCGGAGCGGTTGCCGTAGCCGCGTTCGGCGATCAGGTGGTCGAAGGCGTGCGCGAGTTCGTCGTCCAGCGAAATGGTGAAGCGTTCCATGGCCGGCATTGTGGCCGCGGCGGCGGCCCGGCAGCAGACTCAGACGGTCTCGCTGCCGGCCCCCGCCATGGCCTGCTCCACCGCCTCGCGCGTCAGCGTGGGCACGAAGCTCTCGATGAACTGGTAGGTGTAGCCGCGCAGCCAGCTGCCGCGCCGGATCGCCAGCCGGGTGAGGTTGACCTCGAAGAGGTGCCGCGCATCCAGGGCGCGCAGGTGCAGGTCGCGATCCGGGTCCACCGCGATGGAGGCCACGATGCCCACGCCCATGCCCAGTTCCACATAGGTCTTGATGACGTCGGCATCCATGGCTGTCAGCACCACGTCGGGCGACAGGCCCTCGCGGGCGAAGGCCTCGTCGATGTGGGCGCGGCCGGTATAGCCCTGCTCGTAGGTGATGATGGGAAATTGCGCCAGCTGCTGCAGCGTGACGAGGCCGTCGCCCTCCAGCAGCGGATGGCCCGGCGGCACGACGATGCTGTGCGACCAGCGGTAGCAGGGCAAGGTCACCAGCCCGTCGTAGCCGGCCAGCGCCTCGGTGGCCACGCCGATGTCGGCCTCGCCGTTCAGCAGCATCTCGGCCACCTGCCGGGGCGAGCCCTGGTGCAGATGCAGCGTGACCTGGGGGAACAGCGCGCGGAAGTCGCGCACCACCTGGGGCAGCGCATAGCGGGCCTGGGAATGGGTGGCGGCGACGGACAGCCGGCCTTCGTGGCTGGCATGGAAGTCGTGGCCGGCGCGACGGAGGTTCTCGGCCTCCAGCAGCAGGCGTTCGACGATGGGCAGCAGGGTTTCGCCGGGCGGCGTGAGGCCGGTCAGGCGCTTGCCGGCACGGGCGAATATCTCCACGCCCAACTCTTCTTCCAGTTCGCGGATCTGCCGGCTCACCCCGGGCTGCGAGGTATAGAGCATTGCCGCCACTTCGGTCAGGTTGAAGCCGCAGCGCGCGGCCTCGCGCACGGAGCGCAGCTGCTGGAAGTTCATGGGCGGCCTTTCAGCGCCCGCGGGGCGCGGCCGGACCGGAGCCGCGAAGTCTGGTTGTGAAGCACGAAAACCCTCCGAAAGACAAGTGCCGCCCATCGTAGAAGTTCGTCTATCAAACCAAAAAGACTTTATTTCCATTTCATCAGACACAAAAGATCTGATGAATGGGTCACCCGGCTTTTTCAGCGCGGCCGGTTCAGCAGCGCGATCACGCAGCAGGCGCCCAGCCCCGCCGTGACGATGCCCACCGGCAGCTCCTGCGCGCCCAGCGCGGTGCGCGCCACCAGGTCGCTGGCCAGCAGCAGCGCCGCGCCCAGCAGCGCCGCGAGCGGCACGAAACGCGCATGCAGCGGCCCGGCCAGCCGCCGCGCCAGGTGCGGCACCATCAGCCCGACGAAGCCGATCACGCCGCTGAGCGCCACGCAGCTGGCCGTGGCCACGGCCGCCACCAGGAAGACCTGCAGCCGCAGCCGCTCGGGCCCCACGCCCAGGCTGTGGGCGGTGTCGTCGCCGGCCAGCAGCGTGTCCAGCGCCCGGTGGCGCCGGGCCACGAAGACGGCCGCCAGCAGCAGGCCGGCCAGCGGCAGCCAGAGGTTGTCCCAGCGCGCCAGCCCCAGACCGCCCAGCGACCAGAACACCACCGCATGCGCAGCGCGCTGGTCGCCCGCGAACACCAGCACCTGCGTGGCCGAGCCCAGCAGGAAGGAGATGGCGAGGCCCCCCAGCACCATGGCGGCCGGCCCCTGCGTGCCCACGCGGCGCACCAGCAGCAGCACGGCGGCGGCGGCCACCAGGGCCCCGCAGAAAGTGGCGGCGGGCAGCGTCCACAGGCCCAGCGCATCGCCGCCCCAGCCGATCACGGCCACGGCGGCGGCCGATGCGCCCGAGGAGAGGCCGAAGAGGAAGGGGTCGGCCAGGTCGTTGCGCGTGCTGGTCTGCAGCAGCCCGCCCACCACGGCCAGCGCGGCGCCCACCAGCAGCGCCAGCACCAGGCGCGGCAGCCGCAGGTCGAACACGATGGCGCGGGCCATGCCGGCCGGCTCAGGCCAGCCCAGCGCGGGCGCCCAGGGGCCGGCCAAGGCCGCCAGCGCCTGGCGCCAGCCCAGCGCGCTGCCGCCGCTGCCGATGGCCAGCGATGCCAAGGCCAGCGCGCCCAGCAGCAGAAGGCCGCCCAGGGCGGCCAGCACGGTGCGCGCCTTCACCGGGGCGCCCTCAGCGCCCGGGCGATCTTCTCGATGGCGTCGATATTGGCCGGGCCGGGCGTGATCTCGGCATAGCGCAGCACGATGTAGCGCCGCTCGCGCACGGCCTCGGTCAGCCGCATGGCGGGGTGCGCTTCCAGCACGCGGCGCAGATGCTCGGGGCCCAGGCCGTTCTGGTAGTCCAGCAGCACGATGTACTGCGGGTCGCGCTCAGCCACCGCCTCCCACGAGACATTGCCCCAGCCCATGGGCAGATCGCCCATGGCGTTGACGCCGCCCGCCGCCGCGATCAGCGCCTGCGGCATGGCGGCGCGGCCGGCGGTGAAGGGCTTGTCCTCGCCCGAGTCATAGACGAAGACGCGCGGCGCCCTGGGCAGCGCCGGCTGCGCGGCGGCGCGCACGCGGGCCTGCCAGCCCGCCACCAGGCGTTCGGCCAGTTCGCGCCGGCCGAAGACGGTGCCCAGGCGACGCACGTCGCCGTAGAGCAGGTCCATCGTGGCCTCGGGCTTGTCGCCGTGGGCGGGGATGCAGCTTTCCGTCAGCACCAGCGTGGGCACGTGGTGGCGCGCCAGCACGGCGGGGGTGACGGGGCCACCGGGCTGCATGCCGTAGTACCAGCCGGCGAAAAACAGGTCGGGCTGCACGGAGAGGATGTTCTCCAGCGTGGGGTATTTGGGTGCGAGTTCGGGCACTTTGCCCAGCGCGCGGAAGAACTCGGGCCCGGCCTTGTACCAACCCGTGATGCCGGTCACGCCCACCATGGCGGGCTGCAGGCCCAGGGCCAGGGCCATTTCGGTCATGTTGAGGTCATGCACGACCATGCGGCGCGGCGGCGCGTCGAAGCGCACGGGTTCGCCGCAGCTGGTGACGGTGACCGGAAAGCCCGGGGGCGGGGCTTGCGACGCGGCGCAGGCCAGGGCCGCAGCCAGCAGGCCCAGCGCGGATGCCGCCCAGCGGCGGATCGATGGGAAAGGGTTCTTCGTCATGCCACGGCTCTTTCGAAGGACCACAGCGTGCCGCCATGGCGCGGGTGGCAGGTGTGGATGAGTTCCATGCCGAACACCTCGGCCACGCGGGCGGCGCTCAGCGCCTCTTTCGGCGGGCCGTCGGCCACCAGGCGGCCGGCCTGCAGCACCCAGGCGCGGCTGGCGAAACCGGGCACCAGGCCCAGCTCGTGCAGCGCCGCGACCACGGTGATGCCCAGGCCGCGCACCAGCGCCAGCAGGTCGGCGCGCGCCGCCAGGTCCAGGTGGTTGGTGGGCTCGTCCAGCAGCAGCAACGCGGGCTGCTGGGCCAGGGCCCGCGCCAGATGCACGCGCTGGCGCTCCCCGCCCGAGAGCTCGCCCAGCCGGCGCCCGGCGAGCGTGGCGGCCGCGCAGGTATGCAGGGCCTCGTCCACCGCACGGGCATGGCCGGCGCGGCTGGCGCCCTGCCGGTGAGGCAGGCGGCCCAGCGCCACGTAGTCGCGCACGGCGAGGCCGGCGTCGGCCGCGTCGGTCTGGTTCAGCAGGGCGACGTGGCGGGCGCGCTCGGCCGCAGGCCAGCAGGCCAGGTCGTGGCCCATCAGGCGCACCGCCCCCTGGGTAGGCGCGAGCCGCGCGGCCAGCAGCTTCAGCAGCGTGCTCTTGCCCGCGCCGTTGGGCCCGACGAGCGCGACGCATTCGCCGGGCCGCACCACGGCATCGACGGGCGCCAGCAACGTGTGGCCGTCCCGGGCGCGGAAGGACGCGCCCTGCAGCTGCAGCAACGGATCAGGCACAGGCTGGCCCATGGGCGGCACGCTCAAAGCGTCCAGCGCAGCGCCAGTTCGTAGCTGCGCGGCGCACCCAGCAGGATCTGGTCGGGATAGAACGGATCGGCCCACGCCGCGTAGGTGCGGTTGCCCAGGTTGCGACCGCGCAGGGTGAGCTGCACGTCCCGCGCCACATTCACCGACAGGCCCGCGTCGAGCACGGTGTAGCCGTTCAGGCGCACGGTGTCGGCATCGCTGTGGAAACGCTCGCCCACATGCCGCACGGAGGCCGACAGCTGCATGGGCACGCCCGCCACGAAGCGGTAGCCCACGCCCGCATTGGCGACCAGGCGCGGCGCATTGGGCGGGCGGTTGCCCGACCGGGTGGTGCCGTCCGGCAGCGTGTAGTTCTCGTAGCGCGCGCGGTTGAGCGCCAGATTGCCCCAGAGGCTCCAGTGCGCGTCGGGGCGCAGCGAAGCGGAGGCTTCAGCGCCGCGCGACTTCAGCGCGCCGGCCTGCGCCAGCTGCTGGCCGCCCTGGCCGGCATAGACGTTGCGCCGCTCGGTGTCGTAGAGGGCCAGCGTCCATTCGCCGCGCTGCTGCCAGAAAGCCTGCTTGACGCCCACCTCCACGTTGCGCGTGCGGGTCAGATCCAGCGGCTGCTTCGGCCCCAGCAGGAAGAGATTGCCCGCCGCCACGTCGGCCGCCGTGCCGTACTGGCCGTAGAAGGTGGTGCCGGGCACGGCGTCCCAGGTCAGGCCCAGGCGGCCGGTGGTGGGTTTCCAGGTCTTGCCGAAGGGAAAGCCGTCGCGCTGCGCGCCCGCCGCGTTGGCGGAGCTGCGGTCCAGCGCGATGCGTTCATGCCGCAGCCCGCCGATCAGCGCCACCGTGGGCGTGAGGCGCAGGCGGTCTTCCAGCGCCAGCGCGGTGTTGCGCAGGCCGGTGGTCTGCACCTGGGTGGTCAGCAGGCCGTAGCTGCCGCGCTGCGGGTCCGTCAGGCTCACGCTGTCGCCGGGGAAATTGGCCGCGCCCGGGCGGGTCAGGTCGGTGTGGCTGTACTCGAAGGCCGCCACCAGGCGATTGTCCATGCCGCCCAGGCGGCCGTCCCACTGCGCTTCGGTCTTGTTGCCCCAGCTGGTCTGGTCATGGGCGACGTAGAAGCGCTCGCGGTCCACCAGGCCGGTGTTGGCGTTGAAGGCCTCGATCTCGTTGTTGAACCAGGTGCGGTCGGCCGTGTAGCGCCAGAACTGGCTGCGCAGCACCACGGCGTCATTGGCCTGCCATTCGCCGCCGGCGCGCAGCCAGGTCTCGCGGGCCTGGTTGCGGTTGTCCAGCACGTTGTAGTTGGTGCGCAGCGTACGGCCGTCGATGGTGACGGGCCCCAGGTTGCTGCCGTTGTAGTTGGAGACGTAGCTGCCCGAGACGATGCCGCCATGCGGCTGCACGCCCGGCGCATTGGCGGAAACGAGCGGCGTGCCCCAATAGCTGCTGCCGTTGTCGCGCTTGGCCTCGCCGGCCACGAAGAGCTTGACGCCCGGCGCGGCGCGCCAGTCCAGCCCGCCAGAAAGGTGGCGGTTGCGCTGCCAGGTGTCGTCCACGAAGCCGTCGCTGTTCGATGCGCTGGCGTCGATGCGGTAATCCAGGTCCTTCCAGGCGGTGGTGCCGCCCGAGCCAAAGGACACGCGCCGCTCGCCGAACGAACCCACGGCCGTGTCCACCTCGCTGCGCACCGGGCCGCGGTGCGGCGCCTTGGTGACGAAGTTGACCGAACCGCCGGTGGCGCCCTCGCCCGACATCAGCGAAGCCGCGCCCTTGAGGAATTCGATGCGCTCCAGATTGGCCGCGTCCATCACGCGGGAGGTCATGTTGGGCGGGCCGATCTTGATGCCGTTGTAGAGGGTGTTGATCTGGCTGCCCGCGAAGCCGCGCATGGAGAACGCGCTGGGCTCGGCCGGAAAGTCGCCGGCCGTCACGCCCGTGGCCGCCTGCGCGGCCTCGCTCACCGTGCGCAGGCCGCGTTCGGCGAGCACCGACGCCGGCACCACGTCGATGGAGGCCGGCGTCTCGCGCACCGACAGGCCCAGGCGCGAGGCGCTGGCGGCAGGCTGGTCCAGCGGCGCCACGGGCCCGTCGGCCGGTGCCGAGACCGTCACGGTGGGCAGCAGCGTCTGGGCGGCCAGCGGAAAGGCGGCGGACAGGGACAAAGCCAGCGGCAGGGGCCATGCAGGCACGCGCTGGAACGAGGAGCGGGAAAGCGACAAGGACATGAAAGCACACAGGAGATGAGTCGCCCGCGCCGGCCTCCCCGCCGGCGAATGGGCACCACGACGCCTGCGCCGGGCAGCCCTGCGATCAGGGCGGCTCGGCGGCGGGCGTCACCTCGTTGGCCGGTATCCGGGCTGGCGGAACGCCCTCCAAAAGCCTTCCCAGGCACCGATGTCGGCACCCAGTGGCATTGCGATTGGAGAGTGGGCGCCGCCGAGGCGACCCGTCCGCTGACCGTTGCGGGGGCAGCGCAGGCTGGGCGTCATGAACCTGTCGAAGAACGATGGTCCGGCGCCTCCCTGCTTCCCGTTGAACTGCGGCACAGGAACCGTGCCGCGAGCACCAACGCAGGCATTCTATGCGCTCTAACGCAACACATTTGCGTTTTATGGCGCTTTCGCGACCATGAAAAAGGCGACCCTCAGGTCGCCTTCACACGGTATTCGCTATTCAATCAATAGCAATCCAGGCCCATGCTGCGGACGCAGCAGGGCTACAGGGGCATCACAGCCGGGCGATAGACACCTCGGTGGACTTCACCAGCGCCACGACGTCGGAGCCGACCACCAGGCCCAGCTCATCGACCGAGCGGGTGGTGATGACCGAGGTGACGATGCCCCAGGGCGTTTCGACATCGACTTCGGAAACGACGTCGCCGCGCACGATCTCGCGGACCTTGCCCTTGAACTGGTTGCGCACGTTGATGGCTTGGATGGTCATGGGAAAACTCCTTGGAAAAACGGATGGAAGTACGGAAGACTGGAAAAAGGAAGGAAAGAACTAGACCGCCCAGCGCAGCCCGTGCGCAGGCACGCCGGGCCAGGCCGGCGGTGCGGCCGGCGCCTCGTCCTCAGCGCCGGGCTTTTGCAGCACGCGGTCGAGGATGCGTTTCTCGATGGCCGCGAAGGCCGCATCGCCCTGCGAGCGGGGCCGCGCCAGGGCGATGCGCTCGTCCAGCGCGATGCGGCCGTCCTCGATGAGGATCACGCGGTCGGCCAGGGCCACGGCCTCCTGCACATCGTGCGTGACCAGCAGCGCGGTGAAGCCGTGGCGCCGCCACAGGCCTTCGATCAGGCGGTGCATCTCGATGCGGGTGAGCGCGTCGAGCGCGCCCAGGGGCTCGTCGAGCAGCAGCAGGCGCGGCTGGTGCACCAGCGCCCGCGCCAGGGCCACACGCTGGCGCTGGCCGCCCGAGAGGCGCGCGGGCCATTCGTTCTCGCGTTCGGCCAGGCCCACCTGGGCCAGCACCTCGCGGCCCCGCTCGCGCAGGGCGGCGGGCAGGCCCAGGGTGACGTTGTCCAGCACGCGGCGCCAGGGCAGCAGGCGCGCTTCCTGGAACATGATCCGCGTGTCCGCATGCAGGCCCTGCACGGGCTGGCCGTCGGTGGTGAGCGAGCCCTGCGTGGCCGCCTCCAGCCCGGCGACCAGGCGCAGCAGCGTGCTCTTGCCGCAGCCGCTGCGGCCCACGATGGCGACGAATTCGCCGGGCGCTATCGTCAGCTGCGCGTTGCGCAGCACCTCGCGCCGGCCGTAGCGCTTGCCCAGGCCGCGTGCCTCCAGGCGCACGCCGCCGGCTTGCGGAGCAGATGGGGAAAGAAGGGTCATGGAAGCGTCCTCGTGCGTCATTTCGTCTGGTAGCCGGGATGCCAACGCAGCCACCAGCGCTCCAGCGCCCGGGCGAACAGGTCGGCCGCCTTGCCCAGCAGGGCGTAGAGCAGGATGCCCACCAGCACCACGTCGGTCTGCAGGAATTCGCGGGCGTTCATGGTGAGGTAGCCGATGCCGGACTGCGCCGAGATGGTTTCGGCCACGATCAGGATCACCCACATCAGGCCCAGCGAGAAGCGCAGCCCCACCAGGATGGACGAGAGCGCACCCGGCAGCACGATGTCGCGGTAGAGCTGCCAGCGGCTCAGGCCGTAGCTGCGGCCCATCTCGATCAGCTGCGGATCGACGTTGCGGATGCCGTGGAAGGTGTTCAGGTAGATCGGGAAGAACACCGAGATGGCGATGAGGAACAGCTTGGCCGACTCGTCGATGCCGAACCACAGGATCACCAGCGGGATCAGCGCCAGCGCCGGGATGTTGCGCACCATCTGGATGGTGGAGTCGAGCAGCGTCTCGAAGAAGCGCACCGAGCCGGTCAGCAGCCCCAGCACCAGCCCCAGGCCGCCGCCGATGGCCAGGCCCGCCAGCGCCCGGCCCGCGCTGATCTTCACATGCGTCCATAGTTCGCCCGATTCGGCCAGGCGCCAGGCGGCGGTGACCACGTCCAGCGGCGCGGGCAGCACCCGGCTGGAGAGCCACCCCTGGGCCGAAGCCACCTGCCAGCCCGCGATCAGCGCCACCGGCACCAGCCAGGGCAGCAGCAGCTGCCAGGCGGTGCGCAGGGCGTGCCGCGCCGATGCGGCCAGCGCGCCGTCGCCGGGCTCTTCCTGGGCTTCGGGCAGGGGCGACACCTGCAGTTCCCTCACGGATGCGTTCATACCGGCAGCTCCTGTTCGGTGTCGGGTTCGAGGAATTCCAGCTGGTTGCCCGCCGGGTCCTTCACGTAGAAGCGCAGGTAGCCGGGCAGTGCCCGGTTCTCCACCAGCGGCAGCTCGGCCTCCAGCAGCCGGCCGCGCAGCTCGTGCAGGTTGTCCACCTCGAAGGCCAGGTGCGACGCGGCAGGCGCAGCCGCCCAGCGCTCGGTGGGCACCAGCTCGATGCGCTGCGCCCCGGCCGCGAAATGCAGGGCCGTGCCGGTGGCGGCATGGCGCAGCTCGGGCAGGCCCAGCAGCGTGCTGTAGAAATTGCGGATCCGGCCTTCGGCACCCGCCGGAAAGGCCAGCTGGACGTGGTTGATGGAATGGATCGCCATGGTGCGCCCTCCTCCTCTTCGGTCAGCTCTGCGCCGCGCGCGGCACGTACTGGTTGCCCACCGTCTCGCCGAACGGGCCCAGCGGGTTGCCGCCGGCCAGGCGCTCACGCACCGCCAGGGGCAGCAGCGGGAAGACCAGTTCCGCGAAGCGGTAGGCCTCTTCCAGATGCGGGTAGCCCGACATCACGAAGGTGTCGATGCCGAGGTCGGCGTATTCCTTGATGCGGTCGGCCACCGTCTGCGGATCGCCGACCAGGGCCGTGCCCGCGCCGCCGCGCACCAGGCCCACGCCGGCCCAGAGGTTGGGGCTGATTTCCAGGTCGGCGCGCGACCGCTTCGCGCCACCTGCGTGCAGCGCGGCCATGCGGCGCTGGCCTTCGGAATCCATGCGCGCGAACACGGCCTGCGCCTGCACCACGGTCTCGTCCTTCACGCGGCTGATGAGGTCTTCGGCCGCGGCCCAGGCGGCGGTTTCGGTCTCGCGCACGATCACGTGCAGGCGGATGCCGAACTTCACCGTGCGGCCGTGGCGGGCGGCGCGCTCACGCACGTCGGCCACCTTCTTTGCGACTTCGGCCGGGGGCTCGCCCCAGGTCAGGTAGGCATCGACCTGCTCGGCCGCCAGCGCATGCGCGGGCTCGGAGGAGCCGCCGAAATACACCGGCGGATAGGGCTTCTGCAGCGGTGGGAAGAGCAGCTTGGCGCCCTTCACCGAGAGGTGGTCGCCTTCGTAGTCCAGCGTGCCGCCGTCGTGGCTGCGCGCCAGGATCTCGCGCCAGATGCGCAGGAACTCCGCCGCCTGCTCGTAGCGCTTTGCATGGTCCAGGAACACGCCGTCGCCCTCCAGCTCCACGCGGTCGCCGCCCGTCACCAGGTTGATGAGCAGGCGCCCGCCCGAGAGGCGGTCGAAGCTGGCCGCCATGCGCGCGGCCAGGCTGGGCTGGTGCAGGCCGGGCCGCACGGCGACCAGGAACTTCAGCCGCTGCGTGGCGCCGATCAGGCTGGAGGCGATCACCCACGGGTCTTCGCAGGAGCGGCCGGTGGGAATGAGCACGCCTTCGTAGCCCAGGCTGTCCGCCGCCACAGCCACCTGCTTGAGGTAGTCGAAGCTCAGGGCGCGGCCGCCTTCGGAGGTGCCCAGATAGCGGCTGTCGCCGTGCGTGGGAATGAACCAGAACATCTGCATGGGGAGTTCTCCTGAAAAGTGCTTTTTGCTTTTGTTTGTTGTGGTGGATGCGGGAGAGGCGCCGGTGCTCAGTAGGAGATGTCGAAGCCGTGCGCCGACAGCCGCAGCCGCGACGGGCTGGCGCTGGCCCAGCCGATGCAGGCAGCGGCCCGGGCGGCGGCACGCACAGGAGGTGCCGGGCGCCGCTGCGCGGCCGGCGCCGAGGCCAGGCCCCAGGCGCGGGCGGTCACGCCCAGCACCTGCGCGGCGCGCAGCCTGGGCAGGGGAAGCAGGTCGGCAGGGGCGGCATGGGGCATGGCAGGCTCCTCGGCGGTACGGTGCGGCTCAATGGAGGGATGGGGAATGGACTCAGCCCAGGTCCAGCGGCGCGGCCTGCAGCAGGTCGAGCTTCCTGGGGATGAGCTTCAGGTCGAAGAAGGTGTCGGCGATGGCCTGCTGCTCGGCCAGGATCTCGCGCGTCACGGGCCGGGTGCCGTAGCCCACGCGGCCCACGAACAGCTCGGTCACCGCGCGGTCCAGCCCCAGGATGGAAGACAGCTCGGCCGCGGCGGCGGGCTTGTTCTTCTCCACCCAGGTATCGACGGCGGCCACCTCTTCGACGGCGATGCGCAGGACGTCGGCATTGCGGGCGGCGAAATCGCGCGAGGTGAAGTAGAAGGCCCGGTTGTTGACCACGCCGGTGGCGTCGGCCAGCAGGCGGGCCTGCAGCGTCTTCTGCGCGGCGGCGAGGAACGGATCCCAGATCGCCCAGGCATCGACCGCGCCGCGCTCGAAGGCAGCGCGCGCATCGGGCGGCGCGAGGAAGATGGGCTGCACGTCGCGGTACTGCAGGCCGTGCTTTTCCAGCAGCTTGACCAGGAAGTAATGCACGTTGGAGCCCTTGTTGAAGGCCACGCGCTTGCCTTTCAGGTCGGCCACGCTGCGGATCGCCGAATCCTTGGGCACGATCACCGCTTCGAGCGCCGGGCGCGGCACGGTGGAGGCCGCATAGACCAGCGGCGCCCCAGCGGCCTGCGCGAAGATGGGAGGCGCTTCGCCCACGTCGCCGAAGTCGATGGAACCGACGTTCAGCGCCTCCAGCTGCACCGGGCCGGCGTTGAATTCCGTCCAGGTCACCTTCACGCCCAGCGGCGCCAGGCGCTTTTCCAGCGTGCCACGGCCTTTGAGCAGCGACAGCCAGCCCTTTTGGTGACCCACGCGCAGCACGCGCTCGGGCTTTTGCGCCCACACGGGCACGATGCCGGACAGGGCGGCCGTGCCGGCGGCAGCGGCCAGCCACTGGCGGCGGGAGAGTTTCGGTTGCGAGGTCATGACGGGAGATTCCGGTGATCGAACAAGAAGAAAGAAAGAAAGGAATAAGAAACGCAGGAAAGGCCGGGCAAGGCTCCGCCCAGACCGCTCGCCGGCCACAAGGCCGCAGCGGTGCGATGAAGAAGCGAGGAGGCTGAAACCGGAAGGCGGCACCCCGGGCACAGCCGGCCCGGGTGAGCGCCTTCCTTCAGGCGGTCAGTCGGCGCGGCGACATCGCCCCGGCCGGCCGAGCCATCCGGCGCGTCCGATGCCGAAGCGGTCTGTAGTGCGCAATGCAGTCATCAGCTGGGCTCGGTGCCGGTGGTTCGGGGGTTGCGTTCAGACCTGGACAAGGCTTACTTGCGGTTGGTGTAGATCTGGTCGAAGCTGCCGCCGTCGGCGAAGTGCGCCTTGTCGGCCTTGGCCCAGCCGCCGAAGGCCTGGTCGATGGTCACCAGCGTCAGCTTGGGGAACTGCTTGTCGTACTTCGCCTTGGCCTTCTCGCCGGTCGGGCGGTAGAAATTCTTGCCGGCGATGTCCTGGCCTTCATCGGAATACAGGTACTTCAGGTATTCCTCGGCCAGGGCGCGCGTGCCCTTCTTGTCCACGACCTTGTCCACCACCGTGACCGAGGGCTCGGCCAGGATGGAGAGCGAAGGCACGACGATCTCGAACTTCTCGGGGCCGAATTCCTTGAGCGCGAGGAAAGCCTCGTTCTCCCAGGCCAGCAGCACATCGCCCACGCCGCGCTGCACGAAGGTGATGGTGGAGCCGCGCGCACCCGTGTCCAGCACCGGCACGTTCTTGTAGAGCTTGCCCACGAAGTCCTTGGCCTGCGCATCGCCGCCGTACTTGCGCTTGGCGTATTCCCAGGCCGCCAGATAGTTCCAGCGGGCGCCGCCCGAGGTCTTGGGGTTGGGCGTGATGACCTGCACGCCGGGCTTGATGAGGTCGTCCCAGTCCTTCAGGCCCTTGGGATTGCCCTTCTTCACCAGGAAGACGATGGTGGAGTTGTAGGGCGCCGAGTTGTGCGGCAGGCGCTTCTGCCAGTCGGGCTTGACCAGGCCGTGGGCCACCAGCGCATCGATATCGCCGC
Organism: uncultured Acidovorax sp.; assembly: GCA_913774625.1. GTDB lineage: Bacteria > Pseudomonadota > Gammaproteobacteria > Burkholderiales > Burkholderiaceae_C > Paracidovorax. The sequence continues at coordinate 22,941 of CAJYHL010000061.1, read as the reverse complement.
CCAGGGCCAGCGTGGCCACGTCGGCGTCGATGCCGTCGATGATGGAACGCGCCTGCTTGCCCGAGCCGCCGTGCGACTGCCGGAACTGCACGTCCTGCCCCGTCTTGGCCTTCCAGTACTTGCCGAAGGCCTGGTTGTATTCCACGTAGAGCTCGCGCGTCGGGTCATAGGACACGTTGAGGAACTGCACCGGCTGGGCCAGCGACGGCAAGGCCGTCAGGGACAAGCCGGCGGCCAGGGCGGCGGCAAAGGGAAACTTGATAAAGTCGCGGCGCACGTTCATGAGAGGCTTTCTGGTCGTATGGAAGTCGGTGCCGATCACCGATGGACTGCATTCTCAAAGCCGCTCTTTAAAACTGGAACTACTCAAATTTCAGTTTCTAATACCCAAAACATCTAACCAAACCCCAGAGGACACCCCCTACATGGCACGCACCGTTCAATGCATCAAGCTCGGCAAGGAAGCCGAAGGCCTCGACTTCCCGCCCTACCCCGGCGATCTGGGCAAGCGCATCTATGAGAACGTGAGCAAGGAAGCCTGGGCCGGCTGGCTCAAGCACCAGACCATGCTGGTGAACGAAAACCGCCTCAACCTGGCCGACGCCCGCGCCCGCCAATACCTCGCCCGGCAGATGGAAAACCACTTCTTCGGCGGCGGCGCAGACGCTGCGGCGGGCTACGTCCCGCCCAGCGCGTAACGCAGTGCAGCGCTGCAGAAGTGGTTTCGCTCAAACCACTTCTTCGGCGGCGGCGCAGACGCCGCGGCGGGCTTGTGTCCCGCCCAACGCCTGGCTCATCGCCCAGCCCCCCTCCAGCATCGCCCCCGCTGCTTCATGCGCCGGGGGCGCTTCGCTTTCTTTGACTGCCTGGTTTGCGGAACCGCAAGCCATGGCCCAAGCTGCGGCCTACAATCCGCGCCCTTCCCCGTCGCCAGGGCCGACCTGCCAGTCCGCCGGCTGCGCAGGCCGGCCGTCACCAGAACTCCGAACTCCCGTGCTTCCCTCCGTATCCCTGCTGGACTCCTTCCAGTCTTCGCAGTTCTCCTTGATCCTCATCGTCTACCTGGTGGCCATCACGGCCGAAGCCATGTCGGGCGCGCTGGCGGCCGGCCGGCGCAACATGGACATCTTCGGCGTGGCGGTGATCGCCTTCGTCACCGCTTTGGGCGGCGGCACCCTCCGCGACATGGTGCTGGGCCACTACCCCATCGGCTGGACGCAACACCCCGAATACGTCTATCTGGTGATCTCGGCGGGCCTGCTGACCACGCTGGTGGCGCGCTACATGCACCACCTGAAGCGGGTCTTCCTGCTGCTGGACGCCATGGGCCTGATCGCCTTCTCGCTGATCGGCTGCAACGTGGCGCTGGAACTGGAATACGCGCCGGTGGTGGTGGTCATGTCGGGCATGCTGACCGGCATCAGCGGCGGCATCCTGCGCGACGTGCTCTGCGCCCAGGTGCCGGTGGTGTTCCGGCGCGAGCTCTATGCCAGCGTCTCGCTGGCCGTGTGCCTGCTGATGCTGGGCCTGGCCGCGCTGGAGGTGGACCACAACGTCAGCACCGCCGTGTGCTTCGCCGCAGGCCTGGCGCTGCGCATGGCCGCCATCCGCTTCCAGTGGCGCCTGCCCGTGTTCTCCTACCAGCAGCGCTGGGAAGACTAGGACTTTCCTTGCACCATGTCCGAACCCATCGAATGGATGCCTGACGGCACGCCCTACAGCCCGCGCTTCGGCGACCGCTACCACAGCGAAGACGGCGGTCTGGCCCAGGCACGCAGCACCTTCTTCCAGGGCTGCGGCCTGCCAGGCGCCTGGGCCTGCCAGCCGCAGTGGCGCATCCTGGAAACGGGCTTCGGCTTCGGCCTGAACTTCCTCGTGACCTGGGCCGCCTGGCGGGCCGACCCGGCACGCTGCCGGCTGCTGCACTTCGTCTCCTGCGAGGCCTGGCCCGTGAGCGCACAAGATCTGCTGCGCGCCGCCTCGGCCCATCCCGACCTGCAGCCCCTGGCGCGCCAGCTGCACGCCCAGTGGTGGGGACTGCTGCCGGGCGTACACCGGCTGGCTTTCGAGGAAGGCCGCGTGCTGCTCACGCTCTACGTGGGCGACGCCCAGGCCATGCTGCGCCAGCAGATGCCGCAGGCCGACAGCATCTATCTGGACGGCTTCAGCCCCCAGCGCAACCCCGGCATGTGGGACGCGCAGATGCTCAAGGCCGTGGCCCGCTGCTGCCGGCGCGGCACGCGGCTCGCCACCTGGACCATCTCGCGCCCGGTGCGCGATGCGCTGGCGCAATGCGGCTTCGTCGTGCGCAAGGTGCCGGGCGTGCCCCCGAAGCGCGACAACCTGCAGGCCACGTTCGACCCGGCCTGGGAGCCGCGCACCGGCCCGGCCCAGGCCGCCGCGGCCATCGCGCCCGTCGCGCAGCCCGCCGACTGCCTGGTCATCGGCAGCGGCCTGTCAGGCACGGCCGTGGCAGCGAGCCTGGCCCGGCGCGGCTGGCAGGTGCGGGTGCTGGACCGGGGTGCGGAGCCGGCCGCTGGCGCATCGGGCCTACCGGCCGGCGTGTTCGCGCCGCATGTCTCGCCCGACGACAACGTGCTCTCGCGCCTGTCGCGCAGCGGCGTGCGGGCCACGCTGCAGGCCCTGGCAGCGGCGCCCTTCGCCGAAGGCGAAGACTGGAGCGCCTGCGGCGTGCTGGAACGCGAGCTGGACGGCAAGCTGCGCCTGCCCGCCGCCTGGGCTGCAGGCACAGAGGCGGCCAGTGCCGGATCGGAATGGAGCCGCCCTGCCGACGCCGCCACCCTGACTGCCGCCGGCCTGCCGGCCGCCGCCGTGGCCTGCTGGCATGCACGCGCCGGCTGGCTGCGGCCCGCCCGACTGGTGCGCGCGCTGCTGGACCACCCCGCGATCCAGTGGCAGGGCGATAGCACCGTCGCCCGCCTGGAGCGCATCACCGCCGCCGACGGCAGCCCCCGCTGGCAGGCCCTGGATGCTGCCGGCGCCATGCTGGCCGAGGCCGCCCATGTCGTCATCGCGGCCGGCTACGACAGCCGCGCTTGGCTGCCCGCTCGCTACCCGCTCAACGCGCTGCGCGGCCAGGTGAGCTGGGGCCTGCGCAAGCAAGCCCCTTCGGACGCCTGGCCGCCCTTTCCCGTCAACGGCCACGGCAATCTGGTGCCGCAGGCCGGCCCGCACGCCGAGGCCCTCTGGATCATGGGTTCGACCTTCGAGCGCGGAGCCACGCAGCTGCCGCCCGCGCCGCAGGAGCAGGCCGAAGCCCATGCGGCCAACGCCGCCAAGCTGGCGCAGCTGCTGCCGGCCCTGGCCGCCGGACTCGCGCCCGCCATCGCAGGCCCCGGCGCCACGCCCCGCCACTGGGCCGCCGTGCGCTGCACCGCGCCCGACCGCCTGCCCTTCGTGGGGCCGGTGGATGCCGCGAACCAGCCCGGCCTCTGGGTCTGCGCCGCCATGGGCGCACGCGGCCTCACGCTGTCGCAGCTCTGCGGCGAGCTGCTGGCCGCCCGCATGTGCGGGGAGCCTCTGCCGGTGGATGTGCGCCTGGCGCGGGCGCTGGGCACCGAGCGGCTACCCGGTGCCTGAAAAGTGGGCGACCCGCTACAAGGCGAGACCTCAGCCGGCTGACCTCTAATGCCTGTCCCAGAACGGGTTGAGTAAAGCAAACGTTTCGTGGTCCCGCCAAGCACCTGCGATGTACAAATAGCATGGGCTGAAACCTTCACGCCGGAACCCAAGCCGTTCCAACACCCGGCGGCTGCGTTCGTTCTCAGGACGGACCGATGCCTGCACGCGATGCAGCGAGACGACTGGTCCGAACACCTCGTCAAGCAGGCATCGAAGCGCTTCCTGCATCCAGCCGCCTCCGACCAGCGCGTGGTCCAGCCCGTAGCCCAGCATTGCGTTTTGGAAGACGCCACGCGCCACGCTCGACAGGGCGCAATGCCCGACTATGCGACCCGGCTGATCGACCGGCTGGATCCAGTAGTGCCAAGCCGTGCCGGCGCTGAAAGCCACCTCCTCTTCTGCCAGCCGGGCCCGCGTGGGTTCAAGCTCCCAGTAGCCTGCGGGACGCACCGGGTCCCACGGAGCAAAGTGACCTGCATTGCGCCGCTGATAGTCGATCACAGCCTCGGCCAGCGCAGGCGCTGACGCATTCATCATGAGCCGCGAGGTATGCAAATGCCGGCGCGGCGACTCGGCCTCCCGCAAACAGGGCAGCACCGTCATGGACGAATCCTATGTGCCTTCCCCGCAGGAATCCACCACCCCAGCAGCCCCGCCGCCGCCAGCGACAGCAGCCCGGTGACGGCGATGCCGCCCGCCAGCGAGGCGGTGGCGATCAGGGCCGACAGCAGCGCCGGCCCGCAGGCGCCGCCCAGGTCCGACAGGAAGCGCCACACGGCCAGGAAGTACTGGCGCCCATGGCTTGGCGAGAAATCCGCGCCCAGGGTCATGATCAGCCCTGAGCCGATGCCGTTGCCGAAGCCGATGGCCGTCGCCGCGATCAGCAGGGTGGCGTAGCCGGTCGTGAACGGCATGAGCAGCAGCGCCACGCCGATGATGGCCATCGACGGCACGGCCACCCAGCGGCGGCCCTTGAGGTCCATCACCCGGCCGGCCGGGTAGAACAGCAGCATCTCGATGCCGCCCGCGATGCCGTAGATCACCGAGGTGACGGCGGGCGCCAGCAGCAGATGGTCCGCCCAGAGCGGAATCACCGCCTGGCGCGAGGCGCGCACCGCGCTCACCAGGGCCACGCCCAGGCCCAGCGTCAGGAACACCCGGCGGTGGTCCGCCAGGATGGAGCCCAGGCTGACCGGCGCGAGGGCCGGTGCGCCTTCCGGGCGCGGCGGGGCCACCAGGTCCGGCAGCCGGGCGCCCACGGCCGCCGCCGCGAGCACGCCTGCGATGCCCACCGCGAAGGCGGCCTTGAGCCCGAAGGCATGCACCGCCGCGGCGGACAGGAAGGGGCCGATGAACATGCCGATGCGCATCACCCCGCCCAGCGTCGAGAGCGCCCGGGCACGGTAGGCCGCCGGCACCGCTTCCGACAGATAGCTCTGCCGGGCCAGGCTGTAGATGGCCTGCGACATGCCCACCATGCAGCAGCCGATGGCCAGCGGCACCACGCCGGGCAGCAGCACGGCCAGCAGCATGCCCAGGGCGCTCCAGAGGCCCGCCGCGATGATGGCCCAGCGCTCGCCCCAGCGGATGGTGATGACCGATGCGGGAATATTGTTCGCGAGCGAGCCCAGGCCGATCAGCGTGACCACGAAGGCCGCCATCGACACCGAGGCACCCAGCTCCCGGGCCAGCAGCGGCACGATGGGCAGGATGGCGCCTTCGCCCAGCCCGAACAGCAGCGAGGGACCGAAGGCCGGCAGCGCGATCCGGCGCCAGGAGAAGGGGGCCTCTGCGGCAGCAGCGCTGGCAGGTTGCGGGGAACGGGCGTCGGGAGCGTCGGTGATGTCGGTCATGGGCGGGAGGCGGCAGCGAAAAAGGGGCGCCGGTGCGCCCCGCGCCACGATACGCCAAGCGCCGCGGCTTTTCCCGGAAGAACGGCGCCGCAACCGGGCCGCCACAGGGTTCGGTGCAATCGCATATATAAATATCGATATACATGAAGGAGCAAACAATAGTTTGAAACCATAAGCCCACCCCCTAAAGTCACGCCCCATGCATGACTTGGCCTTCGTTTTCGCGGGATTCGCGGTGGGTTTCATCGTCGGCCTGACCGGCGTGGGCGGCGGCTCGCTCATGACCCCGCTCTTGATCTTCTTCTTCGGCGTGAAGCCGCACATGGCCGTGGGCACCGATCTGCTCTTCGCCGCCTTCACCAAGATGGGCGGCACCGTGAGCCTGGCCCGCCAGCGCCTGGTGCCCTGGCGCGTGGTGGGCCTGCTGTGCGCGGGCAGCATTCCGGCGGCGCTGCTGGCGCTCTGGGCGCTGGACCGCATGGGCCCGGCCAGCCAGACGGCCCAGCACATCATCACCACGACGCTGGGCGCGGCCCTGCTGCTCACGGCCGCCGCCACGCTCTACAAGGCCGTCGCCTTCTCGCCCGCCCGGGCCGCCGCCGAACAGGCGGCCCGCGCCGGCGTGAACGAGGCCGACGCCATGCGCCCGCGCCACTGGAGCCTGCCCGTGCTGCTGGGCGCCGTCATCGGCACGCTGGTCACCTTCACTTCGGTGGGCGCAGGCGCCATCGGCGTCACCGTGCTGCTGATGGTCTTCCCGCTGCTGCCGCTGCCGCGCATCATCGCGGCCGACATCGCCTACGCCGTGCCGCTCACGCTGGTGGCCGGGCTGGGGCATGCCTCGCTCGGCTCCGTGGACTGGCCACTTCTGCTCCAATTGCTGGCTGGCTCGCTGCCGGGCATCTGGCTCGGCTCGCGCCTGGTGTCCCGCGCGCCCGAACGGCTCATCCGCTCCGCCCTTTCCGTGCTGCTCGCCTGGGCGGGCGCCAAACTGGTTCTGATTTGATCTCAGCGCGCAACGCAACAAGAAGCGCGCCACCCCACCATGTACCAATACACAGAATTCGACAAACAGTTCATCCGCCTGCGCGCGGAGCAGTACCGCGACCAGCTGGAGCGCTACCAGGCCGGCAAGCTCACGGGCGACGACTTCAAGCCGCTGCGCCTGCAGAACGGCTGGTATGTGCAGCGCTACGCCCCCATGCTGCGCGTGGCCGTGCCCTACGGCGAGCTCTCCAGCGCCCAGCTGCGCGTGCTGGCCCGCGTCGCCCGCGAATACGACCAGCCCGACGCCGCCCTGCTGGCCGAGGCCCAGGCCACGCAGGAGAAGCTGGGCGACATCGCCCTGGCCGACGGCCGCCGCATCGGCACCCGGCTGAAGTACGGCTACGGCCACTTCACCACCCGCACCAACGTGCAGTTCAACTGGATTCCGCTCGACAAGAGCGCCGACGTGATGGACCTGCTGGCCAGCGTGCAGCTGCACGGCATCCAGACCAGCGGCAACTGCATCCGCAACATCAACAGCGACGCACTGGCGGGCATCGCCGCCGACGAGGTCGCCGACCCGCGCCCCTTCGCCGAGATCCTGCGCCAGTGGAGCACGCTGCACCCCGAGTTCGCCTTCCTGCCACGCAAGTTCAAGGTGTCGCTGAATGGCGCCCGCGAAGACCGCGCCGCCCTGGGCTGGTACGACGTGGGCCTGCAACTGGTCAAGAACGAGGCCGGCGCGCTGGGCTTCAAGGTGCGCGTGGGCGGCGGCATGGGCCGCACGCCCACCATCAGCCCGGTGCTGCGCGAGTTCCTGCCCTGGAACCAGCTGATGAACTACCTGGAGGCGGTGATCCGCGTCTACAACCGCTACGGCCGCCGCGACAACGCCTGGAAGGCCCGCATCAAGATCCTGGTGAAGGCCGAAGGCCAGAGCTTCATCGACCAGGTCGATGAGGAATTCCGCCAGATCGTCGAAGTGGAAGGCGGCCCGCACACCATCACCCAGGCCGAATACGACCGTATCGCGGCCAACTTCCACGAGCCGGCGCTCGACCTGTCGCCCGCCGATGCCGAGGCCGAAACCCTGGCCCTGCTGCGCGCCGCCAGCGATGAAGACCGCAGCTTCGGCCGCTGGCTGCAGAGCAACGTGCTGCCGCACCGCCTGCCGCAGCTGCGCGCCGTCGTGCTGTCATTCAAGCGCGTGGGCTACGCGCCCGGCGACGCCACGGCCGACCAGATGGACGCCGCCGCCGACCTGGCCGACCGCTTCTCGGCCGGCGAGCTGCGCGTGACCCACGAGCAGAACCTGGTGCTGCCCTGGGTGCGCCGCGACCAGCTGCCCGCCCTCTACAAAGCCGCCAAGGCGCTGGGCCTGGCCCAGCCCAACATCGGCCTCTTGACCGACATGATCGCCTGCCCGGGCGGCGACTTCTGCTCGCTGGCCAACGCCCGCTCGCTGCCCATCGCCGAAGCCATCACCGAGCGCTACCAGGACCTGGACGAGCTCTGGGACCTGGGCGAGATCGACCTGCACATCAGCGGCTGCATCAACAGCTGCGGCCACCACCACAGCGGCCACATCGGCATCCTGGGCGTCGACAAGGACGGTAAGGAGTGGTACCAGGTCACGCTGGGCGGCGCCGACGGCTCCGACCTCTCCGGCCCCGCCCAGCCGGGCAAGGTCATCGGCCCCTCGTTCAGCGCCTCCGAAGTGCCCGGCGTGATCGAAGCGCTGCTGGCGACCTACCGCGAGCACCGCCAGACCGTGGCCGAGGACGCCGCCACCGGCCCGCGCCACGAGCATTTCATCGACACCGTGCGCCGCGTCGGCCTGGAGCCCTTCAAGGCCGCCGGCAACGCCGCCCGCCATCCGGCCGAAGCCGCCCCCGCCGCCGCCTGAACCGCCCGAACCCTTCTCGAGAATCACTATGAAAATAATAGCTAGCAGCGCGCATTCCACGGGCGCAGAAGGCCAGAAAGTGCTGCAACTGGCCAACGATGCCGACCCGCTCGTGCAAGACTTGGCCGGCGTCACCCGCATCGACCTGCACTTCCCCAAGTTCACCGACGGACGCGCCTTCAGCCAGGCCCGCCTGCTGCGCGGCCGCCTGAAGTTCGCGGGCGAGATCCGCGCCACCGGCGACGTGCTGGTGGACCAGGTGCTGCAGATGGCGCGCTGCGGCTTCGACGTGGCCGTGCTGCGCGAAGACCAGGACATCGCCGCCGCCGAACGCCAGCTGCACCGCTTCCCGGCCTTCTACCAGGGCGATGCGCAGCACCCGCTGCCGCACTTCCGCCAGGCTGCAGCGGCCTCCGCCTGAACCACGCCACGACCCCTACGACCCCGCGAAAGAAGTCCCGCGCATGAACGCCCGCATCGACGAACCCCTGGCCGCCACGGCGGCCCTGAGCCAGCTCAGCAACCGCCACCTGGACGCGCTGGAGGAAGAGACCATCTTCATCCTGCGCGAGGTAGCCGCTGCCTTCGAACGCCCCGCCCTGCTGTTCTCGGGCGGCAAGGACTCGCTGGTGATGCTCAAGTGCGCCGAAAAGGCCTTCGGCGCGGGCCGCATCCCCTACCCGCTGCTGATGATCGACACCGGCCACAACTTCCCCGAAGTGACCGACTTCCGCGACTTCCGCGCCAAGGAGCTGGGCGCCGAGCTCATCGTGCGCAGCGTGGAGGATTCGATGGCCCGCGGCACCGTGCGCCTGGCCCATCCGGGCGAATCGCGCAACGTCCACCAGTCGGTGACGCTGCTCGAAGCCATCGAGGAATTCCGCTTCGACGCCCTCATCGGCGGCGCCCGCCGCGACGAGGAAAAGGCCCGGGCCAAGGAGCGCATCTTTTCGCACCGCGACAGCTTCGGCCAGTGGCAGCCCAAGGCGCAGCGGCCCGAGCTCTGGACCCTGTTCAACACCCGCCTCGCGCCCGGCGAACACTTCCGCGTGTTCCCCATCAGCAACTGGACCGAGCTGGACGTGTGGCAGTACATCGACCGCGAGCAGATCGCCCTGCCCTCGCTCTACTACACCCACAAGCGCCAGGTGGTCGAACGCAAGGGCCTGCTGGTGCCCGTGACCGAGCTCACCCCGCCGCGCGACGGCGAGACCGTGGAAACGCGCGACGTGCGCTTCCGCACCGTGGGCGACATCACCTGCACCTGCCCCGTGGAAAGCCCGGCCGCCACCGCAGCCGACATCGTGCTGGAAACGCTGGCCGCCGACGTGAGCGAGCGCGGTGCCACCCGCATGGACGACAAGACGTCCGACGCCTCCATGGAAAAGCGCAAGAAAGACGGGTACTTTTGATGGCCATCCCCCTGAGGCGCTGCGCGCCTTCCCCCTTCTCTCGCCTTGCCCTGCAAGGCGGGAGGGGGCACACCGCCAGTGCGGCGGGGCGGCCCTTGCACGGCGGTTCTGGCTCAGGGCCGCGCCGGTTTCAACGCGCGTTTGCGTGACGGAAGAGTTGGATGACAAATACTATGAATTCGATAGCAAACAGTGCAGTGGCGACCGCGGCTGCAGACCAGAACGACCACCAATCCGCCCTCAAGTTCATCACCTGCGGCTCGGTCGATGACGGCAAGAGCACGCTCATCGGCCGCCTGCTGGTGGACAGCCGCGCCGTGCTGCAGGACCACCTGGCCGGCGTCCAGCGCGGTGGCGAAACCGATCTGGCGCTGCTGACCGACGGCCTTTCTGCCGAGCGCGAGCAGGGCATCACCATCGACGTGGCCTACCGCTACTTCGCCACCGAAACGCGCAAATTCATCATCGGCGACGCGCCGGGCCACGAGCAGTACACCCGCAACATGGTCACCGCCGCCAGCAGCGCCGATGCCGCCGTGGTGCTGGTCGATGCCACCAAGCTCGACTGGAAGAACCCGCAGCTGGCCCTGCTGCCGCAGACGCGCCGCCACTCGCTGCTGGTCAACCTGCTGCGCGTGCCATCGCTGGTGTTCGCCGTGAACAAGCTGGACGCGGTCGAAGACCCGGCCCTCGCCTTCGCGCACATCCGCGCCGCGCTGGACCGGTTCGCCCAGGCGGCCGGCATCTCCGTGCGCGCCACCGTGCCGGTGTCGGCCCTCAAGGGCTGGAACGTGGTCGATCCGCACGCCGGCTGGTGCGGCTACGAAGGCCCCGGCCTGCTGCAGATCCTCGAATCGCTGCCCGGCACGCCGGCCGACACGGCCCTGCCGCTGGCCTTCCCGGTGCAGTGGGTCGAGAAGTTCTCGTCCTCCGCCGACACCTCCCAGGGCCGGCGCGTGTTCTGGGGCCGCGTGGCCGCAGGCAGCGTGGCGCCCGGCACCGCCGTGCAGATCTTCCCGAGCGGCCAGCTGGCCACCGTCGCCCAGGTGCTGGACCATGCCCGCCGCCCCGGCGACGTGGCGGCCGGCACCAGCGCCGGCATCATCCTGGATCGCGAGGTGGACGTCTCGCGCGGCGACTGGCTGCTGGCCGCCCCCGTGGCGCCTGCCGCCGCTGCGGCCGACGACGATTTCGGCCACGATTTTGGTGATGTGCCGGCACCCGTTGCCCCCTGGCCCGGCCAGCGCGAGTTGCGCACCACCGTCGCCTGGATGGACGACGAGCCGCTGGTCGCGGGCCGCGTCTACTGGGCGCTGCACGGCCACCGCTGGGTCAAGGCCAAGGTGCGCCGCGTGGTGCACAAGCTGGACATCAACACCCTGGCAGAAGAGGAAGCCAGCCAGCTCGACCCCAACGCCATCGGCCATGTCGAGCTGCTGCTGCAGGAAGCCCTGCCCGCCGCGCCCTTCACGCAAGCGCGCGTGCTGGGCTCGCTGATCCTGGTCGATACCGCCAGCCACAAGACCGCCGGCGCCGTGCTGGTGAACTGAATCCCTGGCCGACGGGCTTGCTTCTTTGACCCCGCTGCGGGAACGGGCTGCAGCCCGTTCTCCGAACCCGCCTAAAATCGCGGGTTACCCCTCGAATACCAGATACCTTCCAACATGACTCACGTCGTCTCCGAAAACTGCATCAAGTGCAAGTACACCGATTGCGTGGACGTGTGCCCCGTGGACTGCTTCCGCGAAGGCCCGAACTTCCTCGTGATCGACCCCGATGAATGCATCGACTGCGCCGTCTGCATTCCCGAGTGCCCGGCCAATGCCATCTACGCCGAAGAAGACCTGCCGGCCGACCAGATCGCCTTCATCAAGATCAACGCCGAACTCTCGCCGCAGTTCAAGAGCATCACCAAGCGCAAGGCCGCCCTGCCCGACGCCGACGAGTGGAACGGCAAGCCCGGCAAGCTGGCCGAACTGATCCGCTGAAAAAAACCATGGAAACATCCCCCCGGGCGGCTTCACCGGCCCCCTCTTCTCCGGCGGCGCTTCGCCGGCCGGACGGGGGACGAAGCCGGCGCGGCGGGGCGGCCCTCGCGCGGCGGCGTCTGCCGGCCTGGGCCGTGATCGACTCCAGCACGGTCATCCGCGTTGCCATGCCTGATGGCGTTGCCCACATTTGATTTGATTTGAAGACGTGATGGACAACGCGCACGCCATCGAAGCCGATGCCGTCGTCATCGGCGCGGGGCCGGCGGGCCTGTTCCAGGTTTTCCAGCTCGGGCTGCAGGGCATCGCCGCCCACCTGATCGACGCCCTGCCCCACACGGGCGGCCAGTGCGCCGAGCTCTATCCCGACAAGCCCATCTACGACATTCCCGGCGTGCCGGTCTGCACCGGGCGCGAACTGGTCGCCCTGCTGGAGCGGCAGATCGCCCCCTTCCAGCCGCAGCGCCACCTGGGCCAGACCGTGGCCGAACTGGCCCTGCAGCCCGACGGACGCGTGCTGCTGCAGACCAGCGCCGGCACCCGGCTGCTGGCGCGCGCCGTGTTCATCGCGGCCGGCGTGGGCGCCTTCGTGCCGCGCGCCGTCAAGGCCGAGGGCATCGACGCCTTCACGGGCTCGCAGCTCCTCTACCACCCCGATGCCGCCACGCTGGCGCAACGCATCGCCGGCCGCCATGTGGTGGTGCATGGCGGCGAAGACGGCGCGGTGCTGGCCGCCATCGCCTGCGCCCGGGCAGCGGGTGCCGAGGCCGCCGCCAGCGTCAGCCTGCTGCACCGGCGCGACGTCTTCCAGGCCCCGCCCGAGGCGCTGGCCGAACTGGCCGCGCTGCGCGAGGCCGGCCGCATCCGCGTCGTGGCCGGGCAGATCGCCGGCATCGAGGCCGCAGGCGGCCGCCTGCAGGCCCTGCAGCTGGCCACGCCCGAAGGCGGCAACGAACGCCTGCCGCTCGACCTGCTGCTGGCCTACCTGGGCATCTCGCCGCGCCTGGGCCCGGTGGCCGAATGGGGCCTGGCCATCGAGCGCAAGCAGCTCGTGGTGGATACGGCCGGCTTCCGCACCAGCGTGCCCGCCATCCATGCGGTGGGCGACATCAACACCTACCCCGGCAAGCGCAAGCTGCTGCTATGCGCGTTTCACGAAGCCACCCTGGCCGCCTTCGCCGCCGCCGAAACCCTGAGCGGCGGCCCGGTGGCGCTGCAATACACCACCACCAGCAGCCGGCTGCACGAGCGGCTGGGCGTGGCAGCGCCTGCGGCCTGAAAGCACCTGCCGCACCGGGCACCGGCGGCCAGCTGCTGACCGGCTCATTCCCGCGTTTCCCCGTCGCCCCGTTCGCCCTCAGCCGTAGAGGCCGTGCAGGAACCACCGCCCCTCCAAGTCGCGGAACACCCACACATAGCCTGCCGCATCGCCATGGGCGACGAAATAGTCGCGGCGTGCCGGGCCTTCGGCCGATGCATCGTCCGGGATGCCGGCGGCCTCCCACCAGGCGGCCTCGAAACGTTCAGGCCCGGCCAGCAAGCGCAGCGGCCCGTGCAGGCAGGGCCGGTGGCGCTGCACCGCCAGCGGCTCGGGCGGCTGCACCAGCCAGGCCGGCCAGAGCGCGGCACGCGGGTCGGTGGCATTGGTGAGGCTGGCGGCGCCGATGTGGTGGGCCGCTGGCATGGCATCGGCCCGGCCTGCACCACCCTCCATGGCCTGCCAGGACTGCATGCGTTCGGGCCGGTGGTCGGCATGCAGCTGCACGGCCTGCACGCGGTGGGCGCCCAGCCGGGCGGACCAGCGTTCCTGCAGTTGATGCCACGGCTCCCCCACCGCCTCGTGCGGGCCTGGCGGCAGCAGGCTGCTGCTGGCCGCAGGCGCCGGCCCGGTCTGCAGGGCGCTCAGCGCGATGCGGTCCACCGGGGCCGAGAGCCGGCAATGCGCCAGCCGCTCGGCCAGCAGCCGCCGCAGGTGCGCCATCTCCTGCGCAGGCTGGGCCGTGCGCAGATCCATGCCGTCCCAAGACGGCAGGTCCACGCCGTCCAGGCGGCGCAGGTGGTGGTGCCATTGCAGGCGCAGGGCCAGCACGCCCTGGTGGCGCCACTGCAGCCAGCCCTGCAAGGCCTGCAGCAGCGCGCTGGCAGACCACAGCAGGGCCGGGGCCGATTCGGCCAGGGCGGGCAGCTCGGCCTCCAGCGAGAAGCTCTCGGGCAACGCCACCCACGGCGGCTGGTGCGGCGCATCGCCCCAGGCCTGGTCCAGCGCATGCAGCAGGGGCCCGCCGAAGCGCCGCGCCACCCCGGCACGCGGCAGCGCCCGCAAAGCGCCCCAGGTGCGGCAGCCCAGCTGCTCCAGGCCCGGAGCATGGGGCCGCGCCGCGCTCAGGGTACGCAGCGGCAGGTCGTGCGGCAGGCGCTGCGGCAGAGGACGGCCGGCCTGCAGCAGACGCAGCTGCGCCAGGGCCTGCAGGGCCGTGGGGCCTTGCGCCAGCGGTAGATCCGCGGGCGCAACGGCGGCGGGCGCCTCGGCACGCAGGCGCGCCAGCAGCGCCGGCAGGCCACCCCAGAGGCGCGCGGTGGTCGAAATCTCGGCCAGCACCGCTTCGTCGATCACGGCCACGCGCGGGGAAAAGCGCAGCGCCCACCAGGCGCCGGCCTCGGCCGGCAGGCCGGGCGCGGCGGACTCATCCGCGCACAGGGGCAGTGCGACCCAGTGCATGCAGCAGTCCCGACGGCAGCGTAGAAAACGGGGCGGCATGCACCGGCTGGCGGCGTGCCTGCAGCAGCCGGCCGGCGTCCTCGCGAGCCTGCTGCTGGCGGTGCGCCTGGGCATCCAGCGCGGCCGGCAGCGCCGGGGGGCGCAGCGGCAGCAGCACGGGTTCGAGCAAGGGCGGCCCGCGCCGCTTGATTACCTGCACGCGCATCAGATCCGCGCCGGCCCGCTGCGCCCAGAGCCGCAGCGGCGCGGGCGAAGCCTGGGCGCGCAGCGCCTCGGGGCGCAGGACCCACAGCCAGCGCCCCTGCTGGGCGGCGGCCAGCTGCAGGCGCCGCAGCATCTCCGGCCGCGCCTGCGGCAGCCAGGCCAGCACGGCCAGCACGTCGCGGCAGCGCAGCGCCTGTTCGCTCGCCCAGGAGGCTTCTGCGGCCTGGCAGGTGCCGGGCAGCACCACGCACAGCCGCTGGGCCGGCAGGCCGGCCGCCTGCAGAGCGGGCGCGAAGGGCTCGTGGGGCGGCGCCACCAGCACCACGCGCCCGGGCTCGCCCTGCGCCACCGCCAGGGCCAGGCCGGGCAGAACGAGCGGCCATGCCTGCGCGGCCTGCGCCGGCAGCAGCAGCTCCGCCATCGCCCCCAGCGGCCAGCCGCCGCCGGGCAGCTGGGCATCGAGCGATGCATGGCCCGTGGGCCGAGTGCGCTGCGGCTCCGCCACCGCCCATGATCGGCCCTGCCAGACGCCCGGCACCTCGGGCACGCCACGGCCCGGCTGCCGCAGGGCAGCGGCGGTCACGGCATGGAGCGGGGCGGGGATGGACATGGGGCGGCAGCGAGATACTGTTTAAATATACAGCATTACTACCCATCAAGCCACGGCTCTGCGAAGCGCCCTGCTGTGGTTCGTGCGGGCAGCACACGTGCGCCGCCCACACGCGGCTGGCGTCAGCGCAGCTCGAAGCCCTGCTCCCGCACGGCCTGCGAGTCCAGGCCGATCTGCACGTTGAAGCGGCCCGGCTCGGCCACATGCTCCAGGCGGGCGTTGAAGAACTTCAACTGCTCTTCGGTGATCGGGAAGCGCAGTACGCGCTCCTCGCCCGGCTGCAGCATCAGCTTGCGAAAGCCCTTGAGTTCCTTGACGGGGCGCACCACCGAGGCGGCCACGTCCTGGATGTAGAGCTGCACCACGGTCTCGCCCGCGCGCCGGCCGGTGTTCTTCACCGTCACCGCAGCCTCGATCTGCCCGCCGCGCTCCATCGTGGGGCTGGAGAGCACGACGTCGGAGAGCGCGAAGTCGGTGTAGCTCAGGCCGTAGCCGAAGGGATAGAGCGGGCCGGTCACTTCCTCGAAATACTGCGAGGTGTAGTTGCCCGGCTTGCCCTCGGTGAAAGGGCGGCCCAGGCGCGCATGGTTGTAGTAGGTGGGGATCTGGCCCACCGAGCGCGGGAACGAGATCGGCAGCTTGCCCGAGGGGTTGTAGTCGCCGAAGAGCACGTCGCTGATGGCGTTGCCGCCTTCGGTGCCGGCATACCAGGTCTCCAGGATCGCATCGGCCTCCTTCTGCTCGCGCTGCAGCGCCAGCGGGCGGCCGTTCATCAGCACCAGCACCAGCGGCTTGCCGGTGGCCTTGAGGGCGGTGATCAGGTCGCGCTGGCTCTGGGGCAGGTCCAGGCTGGTGCGGCTCGACGATTCGTGCGACATGCCCCGCGCCTCGCCCACGGCGGCCACGATCACGTCGGACTGCTGCGCCACGCGCACGGCCTCCTGGATCATCTCGGCCGGCGTGCGCGGGTCCTGGGTGACCTCGGGCGCATCCCAGTTGAGGAAGTTCAGGTACT
Organism: uncultured Acidovorax sp.; assembly: GCA_913774625.1. GTDB lineage: Bacteria > Pseudomonadota > Gammaproteobacteria > Burkholderiales > Burkholderiaceae_C > Paracidovorax. Next base: position 6,605 of record CAJYHL010000061.1, on the reverse strand, counting down.
TGACGATGCCTTCGTCGCCGGTGATGTTGGCGCCCCGCGCATACGTCACCCGCCCGCCCTGGCCGATGGCCGCGTTCAGCCCCGCGCGCAGGGTGACGGCCAGCTTGTCGTAGCCGGCCGCGGACCAGCTGCCCAGCATGTCGATCGGCGCATCGGCCAGCGGGCCGACCAGGGCGATGGAGGCCTTCTTTGAAAGCGGCAGCGTGCCGTTGCGGTTTTCCAGCAGCACCAGCGACTGGCGCGCCACCTCGCGCGCGGCGGGCCGGTCGAGGCGGCTGTCGGCCTTGAGATCCGCCGGATCGTCCCGGGCTACGCCGATGCGCAGGTAGGGGTTCTTGAAAAGGCCCATGTCGTACTTGGCGCCGAGCACCTCGGTCACCGCGTTGTCGATCTGCTGCATCGGCACCTCGCCGGAGCGCACCAGGCCGGGCAGCTCCTTCCAGTACACCGAGTCGGCCATGCTCATGTCGATGCCGGCGCGGATGGCGAGCTTGGCGGCCTCGCGCTCGTCGCGGGCCACGCCGTGGCGCGTCAGCTCGACGATGGCGCCGTGGTCGCTCACCGTCACGCCCTTGAAGCCCCAGTCGCGGCGCAGCAGGTCCTGCATCAGCCAGGTGTTGGAAGTGGCCGGCACGCCGTTGATGGAGTTCAGCGCCACCATCACGCCGCCCGCGCCCGCGTCGATCGCGGCCTTGTAGGGCGGCAGGTAGTCCTGGTACATGCGCATCGGACTCATGTCCACGGCGTTGTAGTCGCGCCCGCCTTCCACCGCGCCGTAGAGCGCGAAGTGCTTGACGCTCGCCATGATGCGGTCCGCCGCCAGCGGCCGCTGCGGGCCCTGGAAGCCCTGCACCGTGGCCCGGGCGATCTGCGACACCAGGAACGGGTCTTCGCCGAAGCCCTCGGAGGTGCGGCCCCAGCGCGGGTCGCGCGAGATGTCCACCATGGGCGCGAAGGTCATGTCGATCGAATCGGCCGCCGCCTCCCGCGCGGCCGTGCGCGCCATGCGCTCCACGGAGGCCATGTCCCAGGTGGATGCCAGGCCGAGCCCGATCGGGAAGGTGGTGCGGTGGCCGTGGATGACGTCGTAGGCGAAGAACATCGGGATCTTCAGCCGCGTCTTCATGGCCGCATCCTGCAGCCGGCGGTTGTCGGGGCGGTTCACCGAATTGAAGGTACCGCCCACGTGGCCGGCGGCGATCTCGTCGGCCAGTCGCGCGATGGGCATGTCCGGCCCGATGCTGATCAGGCGCAGCTGGCCGATCTTCTCTTCCAGGGTCATGCGGCCGACCAGATCGGCCACGAAGGTCTTCTTCGCCTCTGCAGGGTTCGGCTGCGGCGCCTGCGCCCAGGCGGCGGGGGCCGCCAGCGCAGCGGACAGCACAAGAATCCACGATTGCTTCATTCAGTCACTTTCGGAGGTTGGCGCGGGTGGTGCGGGAGATCGGTCACCGGGGCTTTGCATGCCTGGGCATGCGGCCGGCCAGATACAAAGCGGCACGGCGGGTGGCGAATGCTAAGCTCAAGTCCGCGTTCCGCGGCCCGAACCGGCCCCCGAACTGTTGCATGGCGCAACATGCCGCGAGCCCCGGCAGGAAGTTTGCTTCGGCTCCCTCGCACGCGCCAAGGCCCGGCGCCGAGGGCACCGCTCCCGGCCGGAGGAGGCGCCTGGCGCCACACCGCCGCGTTACGCTCCTTCACGCCGCAGCCTGTCCACTGAACTATCGTCCCTGTCCATGACCCTGTTGCTTGCCGCCGCCCGCCTGCGCGCCCGATCGCTCCTGGCCCTTGCCGGTCTCGCCACCCTCCTCTGCCTGCCCGCAGCGGGCCACGCCCAGACATTCTCGCTCGCCGACGTCACCCGCCTGGCCCACGACCTGATGGAAAAGCCTTACGTCGCCCCTGCGAACAATTTGCCGCCCGTCTTCAGCGGCATGCAGTTCGCCGACTACCAGAAGATGCAGCCACGCGCGGACCGCTTCGAATGGAGCGACCAGCCCACGCCGTTCCGCCTGAGCTTCTATCACCAGGGCATGCAGTTCAACGCCCCGGTGCGCCTCAACGAGATCACGCCCGAAGGCGTGCAGGAGATCCGCTACGACGCAGGGCGCTTCGACTTCGGCGACCTGCATTTCGACCGCAGCGCCACCAGCAACCTGGGCTACGCGGGCTTTCGCGTGCTCTACCCCATCAACCAGCCGGACAAGCTCGACGAGATCGTGAGCTTCCTGGGCGCGAGCTATTTCCGCGTGATCGGCAAAGGCCAGGTGTACGGCCTGTCCAGCCGCGGGCTGGCGATCGACACGGCGCCGCCAGGCGGCGAGGAGTTCCCCAACTTCCGCGAGTTCTGGATCCAGCGCCCCGCCGCGCAGGACCGCCAACTGGTCATCTACGCCCTGCTCGATTCGCCGCGCGCCACCGGCGCCTACCGCTTCACCGTGGTGCCCGGCAAGGACACCGTGGTGGATGTGCAGGCCAACATCTTCCTGCGCGGCGACGTCAAGACGCTGGGCATCGCGCCGCTGACCAGCATGTTCCTGTACGGCCCCAACCAGCAGTCCGACCTCAAGCGCGACAACTTCCGCCCCGCCATCCACGACTCCAACGGCCTGGCCATCCGCACCGGCGCGGGCGAATGGCTCTGGCGCCCGCTGAACAACCCGCGCCAGCTGGCGATCAGCTCCTTCGAGGTGGACAACCCCAAGGGCTTCGGCCTGCTGCAGCGCGGGCGCGAGTTCTCGCGCTACGAAGACCTCAAGGACCGCTACGACCTGCGCCCCAGCGCCTGGATCGAACCGCAGGGCAACTGGGGCAAGGGCCATGTGACGCTGATGGAGATTCCCACGCCCGACGAGACCAACGACAACATCGCCGCCTTCTGGACGCCCGACGCCCCCGCCCGCCGCGGCGACATGCTGCAGTTCGCCTACCGGATGCACTGGACCACGGACGAGCCCGCGCTGCACGGCGCCGACAACGCCTGGGTCAGGCAGACCCTGCACACCGAAAGCGAGGAGCTGCAGGCCAACTTGATCCGCAAGCCCGACGGCGCCAGCGCCTTCCTGATCGACTTCGAAGGCCCGGCCGTGGCCCAGTTGCCTGAAGGTGCGGCCATCACGCCCCAGGTCAGCGTGGACGGCAACGCCGACCTGCTGGGCGTGAGCCTGCAACGCAACCCCGCCATCCAGGGCTGGCGCGTGACGGTGCGCGTGCGGGTGAAGAACCCGGCCCTGCCGGTGGAGATGCGCGCCAGGCTGATGCAGGGCGACAAGGCCGTCAGCGAGACCTGGAGCTACCAGATTCCGGCCAATCCGCCCGCTCCTGCTCCCGCTCCTGCGCCCGCCCCTTCACCGATGCCCACTCCATCGCCGGAGTCCGCCGCCAAGCCCTGAAATCCTGCTCACGCACGGCCGCACACGCCCGCCGCGCACTTCCAGAATGGTGGCATGAGGCATGCAAGTCCCATTTTGGGACTAAAATAGCCTCATGCATATCGTCGCGCACTCCACGCTGGTTCAGTTCTACAGCCAGCGGCAGTATCAAGACGCGCGTAGTGCATTGGAAGCATGGCACGAGGAAGTCAAAGCAGCAGCCTGGAGCACGCCTGCGGAGGTCAAGGCCCAGTTCGGCAATGCCAGCATCGTCGGCAACAACCGCGTGGTGTTCAACATCAAAGGCAACGACTACCGCCTGATTGTCGCCATCGCCTACCGCATGCAGTGGGTCTACATCAAATTCATCGGCACCCACGCCCAATACGACGAGGTGGATGCCGCCACGGTCGATCAGTCGAAGTAAACCGAAGGAGCCCCCATGGAAGTCAAAGCCATTCGCGACGAGCAGAGCTATCGTGCAGCGCTGGCGCGCGTCTCCGACCTCGTGGACCTCGACCCAGCGCCGGAGTCGCCCGAAGGAGAGCAGCTGGAGATCCTGGGCACGCTGGTCGAGGCCTATGAAGCCAAGCACTACCCCATCGCGTCACCGGACCCGATCGAAGCCATCAAGTTCAGGATGGAGCAGCAAGGCGTCACGATCAAGGATCTGGAACCCAGCATCGGAAAGAGCAACCGGGTCTATGAAGTGCTCGCACGCAAGCGGCCTCTGACTCTGGGCATGATCCGGCGGCTGAACGAGCAATTGGGCATTCCGGCGGCCGTTCTCATCGCTGAATACGAGACGGCCTGACAAGGCAGAAGCACCCGTGGAAAAAAAGGTCCTCGAAACGAGGACCTTTTTTCTATGAGGCTTGGCGCAGAAAAGTTCAGCGGACCAGCGTCACGCCGGTCTTGGCCTGCACGGCCTCGAAGCTCACGCCGGGGGCCAGCTCCACCAGCTTCAGGCCTTCGGGCGTGATGTCCATCACGGCCAGGTCGGTGATGATGCGGTCCACCACGCCCACACCGGTCAGGGGCAGCGTGCAGGCGGGCAGGATCTTCAGGTCTTCGGTGCCGTCCTTCTTTCTGGCGACGTGCTCCATCAGCACGATCACGCGCTTGACGCCGGCCACCAGGTCCATGGCGCCGCCCATGCCCTTGACCATCTTGCCGGGGATCATCCAGTTGGCGAGGTCGCCCTTCTCGCTGACCTGCATGGCGCCCAGGATCGAGAGGTTGATCTTGCCGCCCCGGATCATGGCGAACGACTGGTCGCTGCCGAAGATGGACGAGCCGGGAATGGTCGTCACCGTCTGCTTGCCGGCGTTGATGAGGTCGGCGTCCACCGCATCTTCGGTCGGGAAGGGGCCAATGCCCAGCATGCCGTTCTCGGACTGCAGCCACACTTCCTTGTCGCCCGTGTGGTTGGCGACCAGGGTGGGAATGCCGATGCCGAGGTTCACGTAGAAGCCGTCTTCCAGCTCCTGGGCCGCGCGTGCGGCCATCTGGTCTTGGGTCCAGGGCATGTCAGGCTCCTTCTTGCTTGTTGGCGGGCACGGTGGGCACCACGGGGGTGTCGGCAGCGGCGGCGGCCTGGGCGATGACGGCCTGGGCCTCGACCTTGGCGGCCACCACATCGACCGGCGCGGCGGCGCTCACGGTGCGTTTCTCGATGCGCTTTTCGGGCGTGGGGTTGTGGACGATGCGATGCACGTAGATGCCGGGCAGATGCACGTCGTCGGGCGCGATCTCGCCGATCTCGACGACCTCCTCCACCTCGACGATGCAGATCTTGCCGGCGGTGGCCGCCGCCGGGTTGAAGTTGCGCGCCGTGAGGCGGAACTGCAGATTGCCGGACTTGTCGGCCCGCTGCGCCTTGACCAGCGACACGTCGGGCACCAGGGAGCGTTCCATCACGTAGGTCTCGCCGTCGAACTCGCGCAGCTCCTTGCCTTCCGCCACGATGGTGCCCACGCCGGTCTTGGTGAAGAAGGCCGGAATACCCGCGCCGCCGGCGCGCAGCTTCTCGGCCAGCGTGCCCTGGGGCGTGAATTCCAGTTCCAGTTCGCCGGCCAGGTACTGGCGCTCGAACTCCTTGTTCTCGCCCACGTAGGACGAGATCATCTTCTTGATCTGCCGCGTGCGCAGCAGCTTGCCCAGGCCGAAGTCATCGACGCCCGCGTTGTTGGAGATGACGGTCAGGTCCTTGGCGCCGGAGTCGCGCAGCGCGTCGATCAGCGCCTCCGGAATGCCGCACAGCCCGAAACCGCCGACGGCCAGCATCTGGCCATCGGCCACGACGCCCTTGAGCGCCGCGTCCGCCGAAGGAAATAGCTTGTTCACTGGAGACTCCTCATCAAGATGGATGAACGCTACGATACTACGTACATTACTACGTAGTTCTCCCTAAAGACTTCCATGGATACCGCCGATTACCGCCTCGCGTTCGACATGGCCCCGGTGGGGCTGGTCATCTCGCGCCACCGCACCATGGTGGATTGCAACCGCCATGTGTGCGAGATGTTCGGCGCCTCGCGCGAGGTGCTGATCGGCCAGTCCTTCCGCATTCTCTATCCCAGCGCCGACGAATACGAGCGGCTGGGCAGGCGCATGGAACCCATCCTGAACGCCAAGGGGCACTACGCCGACAACCGAATCATGAAACGTGCCAACGGCGAGGTGTTCTGGTGCCATGTGTCGGGCCGGGCGCTGAACCGCGAGGCGCCGCACGAATCGGGCATCTGGAGCTTCGAGGACCTGAGCGCGCAGCGCCCGGTCAAGGCCGAACTCACGGGCCGCGAGCGCGAGGTGGCCGCCCGCCTGCTGGACGGCATGACGTCCAAGGAGATCGGCCGGGCGCTGGAGATCAGCCACCGCACGGTGGAGATCTACCGCGCGCGGCTGATGCGCAAGTACGCCGCTTCGACCGCCGCCGATTTGGTGCAGAAGCTGATGGCCGGCTGATCGGCCCAGCGGGCGGACTGCCCGCCAAGCGCCCGCCGCTGCCGGCCCATCCTTGCCCCACAGCACAGCACCGCACCGCACCGCATTCCCAAGCCACGCCATGACGCCCCCGCCTGCTGCACCAGACGCCTCCACCGACCCCGCCCTGCCCTTCGCACCCCATGCCGCGCTGGCCCGGGCCCTGCTGCCGCATGCGCTGGACACCGACGGCGCGGCAGCGGGCGACGGCGCGCACGACATCGCCCATCTGCTGCGCGTATGGCGCAA
>CAJYHL010000060.1 GCA_913774625.1 uncultured Acidovorax sp. | reverse complement strand
CGTGCCGGTCGGCGCCTCGCTGGCCCCGGGACTGGACGACGCGGCGCGCACCGCCGCCTACGGCCCGGAGAAGGGCTCGATCATCATGGTGCTGGCCACCGACGCGCCGCTGGACTCCCGCCAACTCGGCCGCCTGGCCTGGCGCGCCGCCGCCGGCCTGGCCCGCACGGGCTCCGTCTATGGCCACGGCAGCGGCGACATTGCCCTGGCGTTTTCCACCGCCTACACGCTGCCGCATCTGCCGCAGGCCGCCATGCCGTCCGTGGCCATGGTGCACGAGGGCCTGCTGGACGGGCTCTTCCAGGCCGCGGCCGACGCCGTGGAGCAGGCCATCGTCCATGCGCTCTGGCATGCGCAGCCCGTGACCGGGCGGGACGGCCACCACCGCCGCAGCCTGCGCGAACTGCTCCCCCGCGCCGCCTGATGGACGGCCGTTTCCGGAACCGTCTTCCGTTTTCCCTCCCCGTTTCCTTTCGCCGACAGCCACGCCTCCCATGAAAATCCTCATCTCCGTTGACATCGAAGGCGTAGCCGGCGTCTATCACCCCGAACAGGTGCGTGCCGGCAACCCCGAATACGAGCGCGCCCGCCGGTTGATGGCCGACGAGGCGAACGCGGCCGTCGCCGGGGCCTTCGACGGCGGTGCCGCCGAGGTGTTCGTCAACGACTCGCACGGCGGTTTCCGCAACATGCCGCCGGATCTGCTCGATCCGCGCGCCCAGGCCATCCAGGGCAAGCCGCGCTACCTGAGCATGGTGGCCGGCGTGGAGCTGGGCATGGACGGCGTGTGCTTCATCGGCTATCACGCCCGTTCGCGCGCCCACGGCATCCTGGCCCACACCATCAACAGCTTCGCCTTCTCGCGCATCACCCTCAACGGCCGCGAGATGGGCGAGGCCGGCATCTACGGCGCGCTGGCCGGGGCCTACGGCGTGCCGGTCATCGCGGCATCGGGCGACGACGCCTTCATCGCCGAGACGCGCGAGCTGTTCCCGCACGCGGCCTTCGTGCAGACCAAGCGCGCCACCGGCGCCCACAGCGGCATCAGCCTGTCGCCCGAGCGCGCCTGCCAGGCCATCCGCGAGGGCGTCGCCCAGGCCGTGGCCCAGGCCCGGCCCGGCCGAGCCGCCGAGCCGCTGCGCATCGAAGGTGCCGTGACCGTGGATCTGCAGGCGCAGTCCGTGGCCCTGGCAGACCTCTTCTGCCAATGGCCCGCGATGGAACGCACCGCGCCCGACGCGCTGCGCTTCACCGCGCCCGACACCGAGTCGGCGGTGCGGATGCTCAACTGCTTCTCGGCCATGTCGAGCATGCTGCGCTGAAGGCAGGGCAGGCCACATGACGACATTCGATATGCCATTGCCCGCCTCGATGCGGGCGAAGACGGTGGGCATCCTGGCGGGCATGGGGCCGGCCGCGGGCGTGGACTTCGCGCGGCTCTTCGTCCGCGCGGCCGAGCAGTGGCTGCGTTCGCACGGCCAGCCGGTGCGCGACCAGCTCTTTCCCGAGCACTGGATCGCCCAGGTGCCGGTGGCCGACCGCAGCCAGGCTCTGCGCGACCCCTGGGCTCCGCAGCCGCTCGACGGCCTGTGTGCGGCCTTGCAGCGCCTGTCGGCGCTGGGCGCCCGCGCGGCAGCCATGTCGTGCAACACCGCGCACGCATGGCACCAGACGCTGCAGGAGCGCGTGCCCTCGGTGGAACTGCTGCACATCGCGCGCGAGACCGCGGCCGAGCTGCAGCGCCGGGGCATAGCCCGCGCCGTGCTGCTGGCCACGCAGGGCACCTACGCCATGGGCCTCTACGACGACGCCTTCGCCGGCAGGGGCATCGACTGCATCCTGCCGCCCGCGTCCCTGCGCGAGCGGCTGATGGAAGGCATCTACGACGGCGTGAAGGCCGGCGACATGGCCCTGGCGCGCGCGCGTTTCGCCGAAGTGGGGTGCGAGCTGGCGGCCCTGCACGGCGATGTGCCCTTCGTCATGGCCTGCACCGAGATCCCGCTGGCCATGCCCGACGTGCCCGATGCCGCCGGCTGGACGTTGATCGACCCCTCCGAGATCCTGGCCACGGCGCTGGCCTGCCGCGCCTACGCGGCCTGAAGACGTTTTCCAGGCCCGCCGCGCGCAGCGGAATTGTCCGCTCCGCTGACGGCGAGGCCGCCGGACGGCCGCCACAATACGGCCATGTCCGATGTGCATTCCGAAGAACTGCTCGCCCAGGTGGCCTCGCTGCCGCCGCTGCCGGGCGTGTACCGCTATTTCGACGCCCAGGGCGGCCTGCTCTACGTGGGCAAGGCCCGCAACCTCAAGAAGCGCGTCTCCAGCTATTTCACCAAGACCCATGGCGGCACGCGCATCGGCCACATGGTGGGCAAGATCGCGCGGCTGGAGACCACCGTGGTGCGCTCCGAGGCCGAGGCGCTGCTGCTGGAAAACAACCTCATCAAGTCGCTCAACCCGCGCTACAACATTCTGTTCCGCGACGACAAGAGCTACCCCTACCTGAAGATCACGGGCGTGGCCGCGCGCGACGGCACGGGCGAGCAGCCCGGCCAGCTCTTCCCGCGCATGGCCTACTACCGGGGCGCGGTGGACAAGCGCCACCGCTATTTCGGCCCCTATCCGGGCGCCTGGGCCGTCAAGGAAACCATCCTGCTGCTGCAGAAGGTGTTCCGCCTGCGCACCTGCGAGGACACGGTCTTCGCCAACCGCACGCGGCCCTGCCTGCTCTACCAGATCAAGCGCTGCACCGGCCCCTGCGTGGACCTGATCTCGCCCGAGGCCTACGCCAGCGATGTCCAGCACGCCGAAGCCATGCTGCGCGGCGAGACGCAGGAGCTGCTGCAGGCGCTGGAGGCGCGCATGCTGGAGCACTCCGGACGGCTGGAGTTCGAGCAGGCCGCCGAGGTGCGCAACCAGATCACGGCCCTCTCGCGCGTGCTGCACCAGCAGTCCATCGAAACCACCTCCGACAAGGACGTGGACATCCTCGCCGTGAAGGTGCTTGGCGGGCGCGCCTGCGTGAACCTGGCCATGGTGCGGGGCGGACGGCACCTGGGCGACCGGGCTTATTTCCCCGTCCACGTGGAGGACGCCGCCGCCATCTTCCAGGCCGAGGAGGTGGCGGAGGAGGGCGCAGGCGACGAGGCCGCGCCCGGTGCCGCTGCGGCCCCCGCCGTGCCGGCCCTGCCCGTCGAGGCCCAGGTGCTCGAAGCCTTCATCGCCCAGCACTACATCGCCGTGCCCGTGCCGCCGGTGCTGGTGACCAGCGAGGCCGTGGACCGCGGCCTGCTGGTGGCGCTGTCTCAGCAGGTGGGCATGCGCATCTCCGCCGTCCACCAGCCGCGCGAGCAGCGCCGCGTCTGGCTGGAGATGGCGCAGAAGAACGCCGACATCCAGCTGGCACGGCTGCTGGCGGAAGAGGGCTCGCAGCAGGCCCGCACGCGGGCGCTGGCCGAGGCGCTGGACTTGGAGGTCGAAGACCTGGCCGAGCTGACCATCGAGTGCTTCGACATCTCGCACACGGCGGGCGAATCCACCCAGGCGTCCTGCGTGGTCTTCCACCACCACAAGATGCAGAGCGGCGAGTACCGCCGCTACAAGATCGAAGGCATCACCGGCGGCGACGACTACGCCGCCATGCGGCAGGTGCTCACGCGCCGCTACAGCAAGGTGGCCGAGGTGCAGCGCGAGGCCGGCGGCGCCGAGCCCGCGCCGGGACAGGCCCGCCTGCCCGACCTGGTGCTGATCGACGGCGGCAAGGGCCAGGTCAGCATGGCGCGCGAGGTGTTCACCGAACTGGGCCTGGACCTGACCCGCATCGTCGGCGTGGAGAAGGGCGAAGGCCGCAAGGTGGGGCTGGAAGAGCTGGTCTTCGCGGACGGCCGCGAGAAGGTCTATCTGGGGCGGGACTCCGCCGCCCTGATGCTGGTGGCGCAGATCCGCGACGAAGCCCACCGCTTCGCCATCACCGGCATGCGCGCGGCGCGCGCCAAGGTGCGCGTGGGCGGGGGGCAGCTGGAGGAGATCGCCGGCGTCGGTCCCAAGAAGCGGGCGCGGCTGTTGCAGCGCTTCGGCGGGGTGCGTGGCGTGGCGGCGGCCAGCGTGGAGGACCTGGCCACGGTGGACGGCATCTCGCGCGACCTGGCCGAAGAGATCTACCGGGCCCTGCGCTGACGATGCGGCCGGCCGGGCCGCCGCTGCGCAGGCCCGGCGCATGACACAATCGCGCCATGTTCCTGACCATTCCCACCATCATGACCTGGACGCGCATCGTCGCGATACCTTTGATCGTGGGGGTGTTCTACGCACCGCTGGAGCCGGCCACGCGCAACCTCATCGCCACCGTCATGTTCGTGGTGTTCGCGGCCACCGACTGGCTCGACGGCTACCTGGCCCGCAAGCTCGACCAGACCTCCTCGTTCGGCGCCTTCCTCGATCCGGTGGCCGACAAGTTCCTGGTCTGCGCTTCGCTGCTGGTGCTGGTGCATCTGCAGCGCGCCGACGTGTTCGTCGCCCTCATCATCATCGGCCGCGAGATCGCCATTTCGGCCCTGCGCGAATGGATGGCCCAGATCGGCGCCAGCAAGAGCGTGGCGGTCCACATGCTGGGCAAGGTCAAGACCACGGTGCAGATGGTGGCCATTCCCTTCCTGCTCTACGACGGCCGGATCTTCGGCGCCATCGACACCGGCGTCTGGGGCACCGGCCTCATCTGGGCGGCGGCCGTGCTCACCGTCTGGTCGATGGTGTACTACCTGCAGAAAGCGCTTCCCGAAATCCGCGCCCGCGTGAAGCGCTAACCCCTCTTCCGGCCCCCGGCGGCAGCCCGGAACACGGCGCAAATGCGACTAGAATCGCGTCCCGCGCCACGATTTCGCGGCTGTCCTCGTATTGACACCCGCAGACCCGATGGCTTTAATTCCAGCAGCTTCCACCGCCGCTGCCCACACCTTCCTGCGTCGCCGTTCCCAGCCGTTCCACGGCCGTTGACGCGAGCGAAGGCCAGATTTGCAAAAGACACTTACTCCACACCTTTCCCGAGAGGCATCTTGTGAATAAAACCGAATTGATTGAGCACATTGCAAACAATGCCGACATCTCCAAGGCGGCTGCAGCCCGCGCTCTGGAGTCCACGATCGAGGCGGTCAAGAAGACCCTGAAAAAGGGTGGCACGGTGTCGCTCGTCGGTTTCGGCACCTTCGCCGTCGGAAAGAGGGCCGCCCGCACCGGCCGCAATCCCCGCACCGGCGATACCATTAAAATCAAGGCTGCTAAAGTTCCGAAGTTCCGTCCAGGCAAGGCATTGAAAGATGCCCTGAACTGATGGGTAAGTTCAGGTGGGGTGCTTAGCTCAGTCGGTAGAGCGGCGCCCTTACAAGGCGTAGGTCGGCGGTTCGACCCCGTCAGCACCCACCACCACCCCCTCAAAGGCGAACGCAAGTTCGCCTTTTCTTTTGCCGCATTGAAAGATCGATCATGTTCGAATCCATCCGCAAGCACTCCAAGATCGTGATGATCCTGCTGTTCTTGCTGATCATTCCGTCGTTTGTGCTCGTCGGCATCGACCGCAACTACTTTTCCGAGAAGAGCCCCGTGGTCGCCAGCGTGGATGGCCACGACATCACCCAGGCCGACTGGGACAACGCCCACCGTGCCGAAACCGACCGCATCCGCGCCCAGTCGCCACAGATCGACGGCAAGCTGCTGGACACGCCTTCCGCGCGCTACGCCACGCTGGAGCGCCTGGTGCGCGACCGCGTCCTGCAGGCCGCGGCCAAGAAGATGCACCTGGGCGTGAGCGATGCGCGCCTGGCGCGGGAACTGCAGAACATCCCGGCCATCGCCGGCCTCAAGCGCCCCGATGGCTCGCTGGATGCCGAGGCCTACCGCGCACTGGTCGGCGCCCAGGGCATGACGCCCGAAAGCTTCGAAAGCCGCGTGCGCAGCGACATCGCCGTCAACCAGGTGATGGGCTCGGTGATCTCTTCTTCGTTCAGCAGCAATGCCGAATCCAAGCTGGCGCTCGATGCGCTGTATCAGCGGCGCGAAGTGCAGATCGCGCGCTTCTCTCCCGCTGACTTCAAGGCCAAGGTCACGCCGACCGACGGCGACCTGAAGGCCTACTACGAGGCCCACGCCTCGCGCTTCCAGCAGCCGGAGCAGGCCAGCGTCGAATACGTGGTGCTCGACCTCGATGCCGTGCGCGCCAGCATCACGCCCAGCGAGAGCGACCTGCGCACCTACTACCAGGAAAACCTGGCGCGCCTGGCCGGCAAGGAAGAGCGCCGCGCCAGCCACATCCTCATCAATGCGCCCAAGGATGCGCCGGCCGCCGAACGCGAGAAGGCCAAGGCCCGCGCCGAAACGCTGCTGGCCGAGGTCCGCAAGAACCCGGCCTCGTTCGCCGCAGTGGCCAAGAAGGAATCGCAGGACCCCGGCTCGGCTCCCGCCGGCGGCGACCTGGGCTTCTTCGGCCGCGGCGCCATGGTCAAGCCTTTCGAGGATGCCGTCTTCTCGATGAAGAAGGGCGACATCAGCGACGTGGTGCAAAGCGATTTCGGCTACCACATCATCCAGCTGACCGACATCAAGGCTCCGCGCCAGCCGAGCTTCGAGGAAATGCGCCCCACGCTGGAAAACGACTTCAGGCAGCAGCAGGCGCAGCGCAAGTTCGCCGAAGTGGCCGAGACCTTCGCCAACAGCGTGTACGAGCAGCCCGACAGCCTCAAGCCCGTGGCCGACAAGCTCAAGCTGAAGATCCAGACCGCCACCGACGTCTCGCGCCTGCCCAAGCCCGGCGCCACTGGCCCGCTGGCCAACAGCCGCTTCCTCGAAGCCCTGTTCCAGCCCGATTCGCTGCAGAACAAGCGCAATACCGAAGCCGTCGAGATCGGCCCGAACACCATGGTGTCCGGCCGCATCACGGCCTACACGCCCGCGCAGACCCTGCCGTTCGACAAGGTGCGCGACCAGGTGCGCGACATGTTCATCGCCGACAAGGCCGCCGAGATGGCACGCAAGGAAGGCGAAGCCAAGCTGGCCGCCTGGAAGGCCGCGCCGACCACCGCCACCGGCCTGGGTGCGCCCATCGTCATCGCGCGCGACCAGATGCAGGACCAGCCCCGCGCCCTCGTCGCCGCCGTGCTGCAGGCCCCCGCCGACCCGCTGCCCGCGTGGACGGGCGTGGACCTGGGCGCACAGGGCTATGCAGTGGTCAAGATCGACCGCGTGATCGACCGCACCGCTCCCGACGCAGCCGCTGCGCGCCAGCAGCATCAGCAGTACCAGCAAGCCTGGGGCTCGGCCGAGGCCCTGGCGTACTACGACCTGCTGAAGGAGCGCTTCAAGGTCCGCATCAAGGCGCCTCGCCCGGCCGCCGAATGATTTCGGGAAGAATCGCAATGGCCCGAATTTTCGGGCTATAATTCAATTCTTCGGTGGCTGTAGCTCAGTTGGTAGAGTCCAGGATTGTGATTCCTGTCGTCGTGGGTTCGAGTCCCATCAGCCACCCCAGATAAACAAAGCCGCTGCAGCTATTTAAGTTGCAGCGGCTTTTCTGTTTTGTTTCCACCCTCGGAATACTCACTCGAAGGGTCTCGCGCGGGACCTTGCCAATTCCTTGTGCTGCTTCCATTGGCATTCGAGGTCGCGGCGAACTTCATGCTCCATGTCGGCGCAGATCCGCGCGCTGCACAGGGGGCCTGCCGGAGCTCCATTCCCAGGCCGGGGCCTTCGACGATGAAGGGCCTGCAGCGACGTCCTGATGGTTTGTCCCGATCCCAATGCCTTCGGGTTCGAACCACGCCGACGCCTGGAGGGGTAATCTTCAGGTGCGCTAGTCCAGCGCTATGGAGGAGCCCCGAGATGAAGAAAACTCTTATCCTGCTCGCCGCCGTTTCGCTGTGCGCGGTGGCGTCTGCCAAAGGCCGCAGCGGCGGTAGCCACTCGCACAGCCATTCAGGTGGACACAGCAGCCACAGCGCCGTTTCGCACTCATCGGGCAGCAGCCATTCGGTCAGCGGCTACATCCGCAAGGATGGGACCTATGTGGCCCCGTCCCATGCCACGAATCCCAATGGAACGAAGCACGACAACTGGACGACCAAGGGCAACATGAACCCGAACACCGGCAAAGAAGGGACGCGCGAGCCATGAAGCGCCGCTTTTTGGGTGCAGCCTTGATCTCTGGGCTGCTGGGCACCGTGGTCGGGGAGGCTGAAGCGCGGGGCGGCGGCGGACGTGGGGGGCGTGGTGGATCTTCTCGCGGTCGCCGGGCTTCGTTCGTCGGTGGTAGTGGCGCCGTTGGAGGGGGAGGCAGCGGGGGCTGCGGCTCTCGCGGCGGCCCCGGCTACCGCAAGGCCGACGGGAAGTGCGCCAGCCATCGGGATTGACGCGCGGCGGGCTTGGTAGCGGGTAACCGTGCCTTCTGCTGTGGGGCGCTGCTTTGCCAGGCTCAAGGAATGGCCAAGTAGCGGGTACGCAAGAGTCACTTGGCGGGATAGGCCTGAGGCCTTGCATGGCCCGCTTCGAAAGCCTCGGCTCCGGGCGTTCCGAGCAGGGCTTCATACAAGGCGACGTATTGCCGTGCCGCCGTGTCCCACCCGAAATCCTTCTGCATCCCGCGCCGCTGCAGGGCCTGCCAGGCTTGGGGGGCGCGCCAGAGGCGCAGCACGGCATCCAGGGCCGCATCGAAGGCGGCCTGCGTGGCCTGGGGCATGACGAAGCCCGTGCCGCTGTCCGGGGACTGGACGACGTCGATGACCGTGTCCGCCAGGCCCCCCGTGGCGGTGACGACGGGGGGCGTGCCGTAGGCCTGGCTGTACATCTGGTTCAGGCCGCAGGGCTCGAAGCGGGAGGGCATCAGGAAGCAGTCCGCGCCGGCCTCGATCTGATGGGCCAGGGTTTCATCGAAGCCGAGCGTGACGTGGACCTGCTGCGGATGGGCCCGCGCCAGTTGCGCGAGCGATGCCTCCAGCGCCGCGTCGCCCTTGCCCAGCACCACCAGCTGCGCGCCCTGGGCCAGCAGGCGCGGAGCGCCCGCCGCGACCAGGTCCACGCCCTTCTGGGGGGTGAGCCGTCCGACCAGCCCCAGCAGGGGCTGCTTCGTTTCGGGCAGGCCCAGGCGCTGGCGCAGCGCCGCACGGTTGCGGGTCTTGGCGGCAAGGTCGTCGGCGCCGTAGCGGGCGGCGATCAGGGGATCGGTGCGCGGGTTCCAGACGGCGGTGTCTATGCCGTTGAGCAGGCCGTGCAGATGTTCGGAGCGGCTGCGCAGCACGCCGTCCAGGCCGAAGCCCAGTTCGGGCCGCTGTATCTCCCGCGCATAGGTGGGGCTGACGGTGGTGATGGCGTCCGCCGCCTGCAGGCCGGCCTTGAGCATCGAGAGCTGGCCCCAGAACTCTGCGCCGGCGATGCCCCGGGCGGCGTCGGGCAGGTCCAGCAGATCGGCCGATGCCATGGGAAAGACACCCTGGAACGCGAGGTTGTGGATGGTCATCACGCTGCGCGCGATGGGGCCGCTGCCGGCCTGGCGCGCGTGGTGCAGATAGAGCGGTGCCAGGCCGCAGGGCCAGTCGTTGGCATGCACGATGTCGGCGTGCCAGCCCAGCGGGCTGGCTGCGGTGCCCAGCAGGGCGGCCACGTGGGACAGCAGGCCGAAGGGAAGCGCCGCATGGGGCGCCGCATCCGCGCCCGAGGGGCCGTAGGGCGACTGCGCGCTGGCGTAGGCCCAAGGGCAGGACAGCAGCAGCGTGCGGCCTCCACCGGCCTGTTCCACCTCCAGCAGTTGGGCATCGGGCCAGCGCGCGGTCTGCGGCAGCTGGACGACGCGCTGGAGGGTCCCGGCGATCCGCATGCCGCCGTAGGCCGGCATCAGCGTGACGACCTCGTGGCCCAGCGCGCGCAGGGCCGGGGGCAGGGCGGCGGCGACGTCGCCCAGCCCTCCGGTCTTGACGAAGGGAGCGCATTCGGGGGTGACGAACAGGATTTTCATGCGTTGCTTTGTACCGGAACCAGCACGGCGAAAGGCAGGCGTGCGCTGCCGGGCGAGGCGCAATCGCCCAGCAGCGACTGCAGCGGCCAGGGTTCGCCGGCCTGGAAGACTTCGCCGGTGAGCCAGTCCATCCAGGGCCCGGGCCGCGCCAGTGCGGGATGCGACTGCGAAATGTCCAGCGTGGCGGCGCCCCAGCCGGCGGGGGCCGGCTGCCCTTGCGCCTGCGCCTGCCTTGCCAGTAGCAGCCGGGTGGTGAGCACCACGCAGGCATCGCCCTCGCGCACGCGGGCGAAGGCGAGGGCGCGGGCTTCCTCCGCCTCGCCGTCGATGGCCAGGGGCAGATAGGTCGAATCGCGGAACAGCGCCCGCAGGCGCTGGCGCAGCTGCAGCAGGCGCCAGGTGACGAGCTGCTTGGCGGCATCGGGCATCTGCGCGCCGTCGCCCAGCAGCTGCCGCCACTCCGCCTGCGTGGGGAAGCGGCCCGCGTACAGGGACTGCACGGCCGCCAGCGATGCGGCCAGCGGCCCGAACTGCACCGGGCGGCGGTTGTCGGGGTCCACCAGGGAGAAGTTCCAGACTTCGCAGCCCTGGTAGATGTCGGGCATGCCCGGCACGGTGAGCTTGAGCGCCAGCTGGCAGAGGCTGTTGCGAAAGCCCTGCGGCGCCACGCGCTGCACGAAGTCTTCCAGCCTGCCGACGAAGCGCTCCGAGGCCAGCGCCTTTTCGATGTACTGGGTCACCGCGTTTTCGTAGGCCTCGTTGGGGAACAGCCAGTTGGTGGCGAGCTTGGCCTCGCGCATGGCCTTGACCATGTACTGCTGCAGGCGCTCCACGAGCTCCTTGCGCTCCTGCGCGGCGCTGCCCTGCGCAGGCCAGATGCCGACCATGGCCTGGTAGAGGCTCCAGAGGTCGTGCCGGCTCGGCGCCTCAGCGCCGTCCACCTGCGAGCCGAAGCGCCGGCCCAGCGCCTCCAGGTCGTGGACCAGCGCCTTCCAGCCGTGCGGCATTTCGGAGAGCACGTCGAGCCGGGCGCGCACGTCTTCGGAGCGCTTGCTGTCATGGGTGGATGTGCCCAGCATGCTGTGGGGCAGATGGCGGGCGCGCTGCTGGTTGGCCTGATGGAAGGCGGATACCGAGACGCCGAAGCGGCGCGGCTCGGCGCCCACGTCGTTGAGCGAGACCAGGCGCGTGTAGCGGTAGAAGAGCGTGTCCTCGATGGACTTGGCCATCACCGGCGCGGTGAACTGCTGCCAGCGGCGGACGAAGCGCGCGCGCAGCTCGGGTTCGGCGCCGTCCTCCCCCAGCAGGATGGACTGCAGATAGGCCAGCACGCCGCCTTCGGACGTGCCCATGCGGCGGCGCGCCGCGGCGATCGCCCAGGCGATGTGGCTGCGGTCGGTCTCGCTGGCCGGTCCCTTGCCGGGCACCACGTAGGTGCGATAGACCGGGAAGAAGGCGGCCACTTCCACCAGGGCCAGGCGCAGCTGGTTGCGCGTGAAGTCGCACACGGCCCGGTCGGCGCGCGTGATGCGGCTGAGCGTGTCCACCAGCCAGTGCAGGTCGCAGGCCAGCGCGGTCTGGATGATGAGCCGCTTGCATTCGTAGCCGGCCTCGTGGAAGGCCTGCGTGTCGCCGGTGAATTCGGCGTAGTGCGCGTCGAAGTCGGCCTGGGCGCCGGCATCGATGAAGAGGCCCGTGACCAGGGTGCTGAAGCGGTAGCCCGTGCCGCCGTGCACGCGCCAGTCGGCGGGCAGGGGCTCGTGCTCGGCCATGATCTTTTCCACCAGCACATAGAGCGCGCGCGGCTGCGCCACGCCTGCGGCCTGCTGCAGGGCCAGATGGCGGCGCTGCAGCCGGTCGAAGTATTCGGCCGGGTCGGCCAGGCCGTCGGGATGGTCGATGCGCAGGCCGGTGAGCTTGCCTTCCGCGGCCCAGCGCAGCGGCAGGGCATGCACGGCCTCGAACACTTCCGGGTCTTCCATGCGGATGGCCGCGAGCGAATTCACGTCGAAGAAGCGCCGGTAGTTGATGTCGTCGCCCGCCACGCGCCAGTCGGCCAGGCGGTAGGCCTGAGCGCCCAGCACGCGGTCGAGGGTGTCGAAGCTGGCGGGATCGCCCACGCTGCCGTTGGCTCGGGCCAGGCAGGCGCCGACCCAGCCGGTCACCCAGTCATGGGCCACGGCGAGCCGCGCCAGCCGCTGCTGCAGCAGCGGGGCGTCGCGCAGCCGGGCCGCGCGCTGGCCAGCGTCGGGCGTGTCCTGCGGGGGCAGGGCGGCGAAGGCGGAGATCAGCGACTGCAGTTCGGCCAGCGCGGAGGCTGCGACCTCGGGGCCGGCCACCGGCGGCGCGATCTGCGACAGCAGGCTGCCGTAGCAGCGCGGGTCCAGAGGAATGCGGCGCTCCCAGTAGGCCAGCTGCAGCCGGCCGGCCGCGGCGTCGAAGCGCATCTGCAGCTCGCCGGCTTCCAGTACCCGGCCGTAGTGGTCGCCCAGCACCGGCAGCAGCACGCGGTGGCCGGTCTGGGGCGTGGGCGGGTTCCATTCGATGTCGAAGCGGTGGGCGTAGTCCGAGGCCTGGCCGTGCTCCAGCACGTCCTGCCACCAGCGGTTGGCGGCATCGTCGATGCCCATGTGGTTGGGCACGGTGTCCAGCACATGGCCTATGCCGCGCTCGGCGAGGGCTGCGCAGAGCGCGGCGTGGTCGGCCTCGGTGCCGATCTCGGCGTTCAGGCGCGACGGGTCCACCACGTCGTAGCCGTGCGTGCTGCCCTGGGCGGCCTGCAGGTAGGGCGAGGTGTAGAGATGGCTGATGCCCAGCGCATGCAGGTAGGGCAGGGTGGCCGTGGCGTCCTGGAAGGTGAAGCCCGCATGCATCTGCACCCGGTAGGTGGCGAGCGGGACGTCGGCGGTCTCCAGCGGCGGCAGCTCTGAGGCATCGGCCAGCGCGGGGCGGGCACGCTCTGCCCGCACGGCGGCCGTGATCGCGCCGAAGAACGGGTCGGCCGCCAGCTGCTCCAGCGGCGTGGCCATGCGCCGGCGCCAGTTGGGGTGCATGTCCTCGGTCGTGCCGGGCACATTGGGCTGGTGCAGCTGCCCGGTCAGGTCTTCCAGCTGCACGCCGACCAGCTGGCACGGCGTGCGCGCCAGCAGGGCATGGACGGCGGCGGCCAGCTCGGGCGTCATGGCGGGGGCCGAATGCGGATCCAGCGTCATGCCCTGCGGCAGCAGGCCGGCCGCCTCCAGCGCGGCCAGCAGCTGGGTGCGGCCCTGCGCGCGCGCGACCAGCGCCTGCACATGGGCGTCGCCCTCGGACAGCCAGCCCAGGCGCTGGTGGATGGCGATGTCGTCGGCCGCCCAGAAGCCGGCCAGCGTGGGCAGGTCGTGCGTAGTGACCACGGCCAGCGCCTGGCGCAGCCATTGCCCGGGCGGGCGGAAGGCGCCGTCTTCCAGACGCTCGAAGATCAGCGGGCGGTATGAGAGCAGATCGTGCTGCGCCATGGCTTCGCGCATGGCGGGCGCCACGTTGCCCAGGTCTTCGCCGATCACCATGCACCGGTGACGGTGGCTTTCCACCCGCAGCACGGCCAGCTGCGCCTGCAGCGGATAGCGCACGTAGGTGCCGCCGCCCCGGCCCTGCCAGTAAAGGCGCATCAGCCCCATGACGTGGTCCAGCCGCAGCGCGCCGCAGTGGCGCATGGCCGTTCCGATCAGGCGGCGCAGCGGCAGCAGGTCGGCATCCAGCAGGGCCACCGGGTTGACCGGCGGCAGGCCCCAGTCCTGGCCCTGCAGGCTCAGCGGATCGGGCGGCGCGCCCACGTTCATGCCGCGTGCATAGAGGCCCGGGTTCATCCAGGTCTCGGAGCCGCCGTCGCTGGAGCCCACGGCCAGGTCGCAATAGAGGCCCAGGGGCATGAGCGCCCGGGCACGGCGGGCAGCCTGCGCGAGCTGCTCGTGCGCCAGCCACTGCAGCC
>CAJYHL010000059.1 GCA_913774625.1 uncultured Acidovorax sp. | reverse complement strand
GCGAGGCGCCGTCCGGCACGCCGCCCCAGACCAGGTTGGGCAGCAGGCCGTAGTTGGCCAGCACCAGCGCGCCCACGGTCCAGGTGCCACCGTGCCGCATGGGCAGGCGGCGCGACGCGGTGCCCACTCCGCCCTTGTGCTGGAAGCAGGTCATGCCCCGGCCTGCGCCCACCGAACCCTGCGCCACCAGCGTGCCGGCGGCGGCGCTGGCGGCCTGGTAGTGGGCTTCGCCGAGGGCCATGCGCTGGATGTCGTTCAGGTAGCCGTCGTTGCATTCCAGCACCAGCGGGTTGACGGTGGGCAGCGATCGTCCCGTCTCGGGGTTGGCGCGCATGCATTCGCGGATCTGCGCCTGCGCCAGCGCGCTGACCGAGAAGGTGTTGGTGAGCGCTACGGGGGTCTCGATCTGGCCCAGCTCGGCCAGCTGCATCAGGCCCACGCTCTTGCCGAAGCCGTTGATCACCGCCAGGCCCGCGGGCACCTTGTGGCGGTAGGGGTCCTGGGCATGTGGGTGGATCACGGTCACGCCGGTCTGCACCGGCCCCTCGTCCAGCGTGGCATGGCCCACGGCGATGCCCGCCACGTCGGTGATGGCGTCGAAGGGCCCGGAAGCCAGCAGGCCGATGCGCGGCGGCGCGTCGAAGGAGGAAGACGGGACGCTGCTCATGATTGCCGGTCGATCTTGGGGTCCAGCGCATCGCGCAGGCCGTCGCCCAGCAGGTTGAATGCCAGCACGGTGAGGAAGATGGCGAGGCTGGGGAACAGCGCCACGTGGGGCGCGTTGACCATGTCGGCGCGCGCCTCGTTGAGCATGGCGCCCCACTCGGGCGTGGGCGGCTGCGCGCCCATGCCCAGGAAGGACAGGCTCGCCGCCGTGATGATGGACGTGCCCACGCGCATCGTGAAATACACCACGATGGACGAGATGGTGCCGGGCAGGATGTGCCGCACGATGATGGTCCAGTCCGACGCGCCGATGCTGCGCGCCGACTCGATGTAGGTCATCTGCTTGAGCACCAGGGTGTTGCCGCGCACCAGCCGCGCGAAGGCCGGCACGCTGAACACCGCCACGGCGACCACCACGTTGGTCATGCTGCTGCCCAGGATGGCGACCACGCCCAGCGCCAGCAGGATGCCGGGGAAGGCGAACAGCACGTCGGAGATGCGCATCACGATGCGGTCCCACCAGCCTTCGTAGTAGCCGGCCAGCAGGCCCAGCGTGGTGCCGATCAGGCAGCCGATCGCCACCGAGAGGAAGCCCGCCGCCAGCGAGATGCGCGCGCCCATCAGGATGCGGCTGAAAATGTCGCGGCCCAGCGGATCGACGCCGAACCAGTGCATGGCCGAGGGGCCTTCGTTCAAGCGGTCGTAGTCGAAGTAGTTCTCCGCGTCGAACGGCACGATGGCCGGGGCCAGCACGGCCACCGCGACCAGCAGTGCCACGAAGGCGAGCGCGGCCACGGCCACATGCTGCTTCTTGAACTTGCGCCAGAACTCGCGCCAGGGCGTGCGCACCGTGGAAGGATTGCCGGCGGCGGGCGCCACCGATGCGGCCGCCAGCTGGGCAGCGTCGGGCGGCGTGGGGATGGAGGGCGTGGTCATACCGTGTCTTCGTGCATGGGAAGGTGGTTCCGGTCCGTCCGCTGCTTCACTTGTAGCGGATGGTCGGGTTGATGAAGCCGTAGAGCATGTCCACCACCAGGTTGATGAGGATGAACTCCAGCGAGAAAAGCAGCACCAGCGTCTGGATGACGGGGTAGTCGCGCATGGTCACGGCGTCCACCAGCAGGCGGCCAAGGCCCGGCCAGTTGAAGACGGCTTCGACCACGATGGAGCCGCCCAGCAGGAAGCCGAACTGCAGGCCCATCATGGTGACGACCGGAATGAGCGCGTTGCGCAGGCAGTGCTTGAGCACCACGGTGCGCTCGTTGAGGCCCTTGGCGCGCGCGGTGCGCACGAAGTCTTCCTGCACCACCTCGACGAAGGAGGCGCGCGTGAAGCGGGCCATGACGGCGGCCACCGCCGCGCCCAGCGTGATGGACGGAAGCACGTAGTGCTTCCAGCTGTCGGCGCCCACGGTGGGCAGCCAGCCCAGCTGCACCGAGAACACCTGCATCAGCGTCATGCCCAGCGCGAAGGCGGGAAAGGAAATGCCGGACACTGCCAGCGTCATGCCCAGCCGGTCGGGCCAGCGGTTGCGATAGACCGCCGACAGGATGCCGATGCCCATGCCCAGCACCACCGACCAGGCCATGGCGGCGACGGTGAGCAGCAGCGTGGGCATGAAGCGCTCGCCGATCTCGGTGGCCACCGGCCGGCGGCTGCGCATGGAGATGCCGAAGTCTCCCTGCACCATGCGCCCGAAGAAATGCACGAACTGTTCGGGCAGCGGCTTGTCCAGGCCCAGTTCGTGGCGCACCACCTGCACGGTGGCCTCGTCGGCGTCCGCGCCGGCCGCCAGGCGCGCGGGGTCGCCCGGCAGCATGTGGACGAACAGGAACACCAGCACCGCCACGATCAGCAGCGTGGGCAGCAGCCCCAGCAGTCGTTTGAGGAAATAGTTCAGCATGGGTTCGGCGCTGCGGTGCGCAGCGGAAGGGAAAACGGAAATCGGGACAAGGCCCCCGCTGCGCGCGGGGGACGTGGGCTTACTTCAGCGAGATTTCGTCGCTGTTGATGTTGCCGTCGGGCATCACATAGACGCCGGACAGGCGCTTGGAATGGGCGTAGAGCACCTCTTCCGTCACCAGCGGGATGCGCGGCAGATCCTTGGCGAGCTGCTCCTGCGCCGTCTTGTAGAGCGCGGCGCGCTCGGAGCCGTCGGTGGTGACCAGCGCCTTGGCGACGGCCTCGTCGAACACCGGGTTGCTGTAGAACGAATAGTTCGCCAGCTTGGGCGCCCACGATTCGGTGGAGAACAGCGGGCGCAGCGCCCAGTCGGCCTCGCCGGTCGAGGCCGACCAGCCCACGTAGTGCATGCGCAGCTTGGAGGTCTTGGGATCAGGCCAGGCATCGACCAGCTCCACGCGCTTGCCGGGCTCCAGCGCCTCCACGGTCACCTTGATGCCCACCTGCTGCAGCTGCTGCTGCAGGAACTGGATCACCTTCTGGCTGGTGGTGTTGTTGTAGTGGCTCCACAGCGTCGATTCGAAGCCGTTGGGATAGCCGGCTTCCTTCAGCAGCTCCCTGGCCTTGGCCACGTTGTAGGGAATGGGCTGCATCTTCACCGCGTATTCCACGCCCTGGGGCACGAAGCCCTGGGCCGGGAAGGCGAAGCCGCTGAAGGCCACCTTGGCGAGCGCATCCTTGTTGATGGCGTAGCCGATGGCTTCGCGCACCTTGGGGTTGTCGAAGGGCTTTTGCAGGTTGTTGAGCACCAGGAAGCGCTGGATGATGGACGGGCCGGTGACCACGTCCACCTTGTCGCTCTTCTTCAGCGTGGCGATCTGCTCGTAGGGCAGCGTGAAGGCGAAGTCGGCCTCGCCGGTCTGCAGCATGGCGGCGCGGGTGTTGTTTTCGGTCACGGGCTTCCAGGTGATCTGGTCGATCTTGGGATAGCCCTTGTGCCAGTAGCCGGCGAACTTCTTGCCCACGATGGCTTCGGTCTGCTTCCATTCCACGAATTCGAACGGGCCCGTGCCCACGGGGTGGAAGGCGATGTCCTTGCTGCCCCACTTCTTCAGCGCGGCAGGCGAGATCATGGCGGCCGATGCATGGGCCAGCGTGTTGATGAAGGGGCCGAAGGGCTCCTTGAGCGTGATGCGCAGGGTCTGCGGATTCACGGCCTCGACCTTGGCCACGCGGTTGAACTGGTTGGCGCGCAGCAGGCGGTTGGCCGGGTCCATCACGCGGTCCAGGTTGGCCTTGGCGGCGGCGGCGTTGAAGTCGGTGCCGTCGTGGAACTTCACGCCCGGGCGCAGCTTGAAGGTATAGACCAGGCCGTCCTTGGATATCTGGTAGCTCTCGGCCAGCACGCTCCTGACCTTCATGTCCTTGTCGAAGCCGAACAGGCCTTCGTAGAAGCTCTTGGTGACGGCCGTGGTGATGGTGGTGTTGGTGTTGTAGGGGTCCAGCGTCTCGGGCTGCTGGTAGATGGCCAGCACGGCGTTGCCCGAGGCCATGGCGGCGCCGGTGGCGGACAGGGCGGCCAGCGCCAGCAGGCTGGCTGCGATGCGGCGGGATGCGAGGGTCTTCTTCATGGTGGACTCCGGATGGGGAAGGAACGAAGGCAGGACGGAAAGAAAAGAGAAGAGAAGAGAAAAAAGGCGGGATCAGTACAGGTTGGCGATGGAATGGCGCGCCACGTAATGGCCCGGCCCCACCTTCACCAGCGGCTGCACCACGGGTTCGTCGCCCATGGCGCGGATGGGGCTGGGGATGTCGCCTTCCAGCAGCGTGCGCTTCAGGTGGCGGCGCGCGGGGTCGGCGATGGGCACGGCCGCCATGAGCTTCTTCGTGTAGGGGTGCTGGGGGTTCTCGAAGATGGCGCGGCGCGGGCCGATCTCCACGATCTGGCCGAGGAACATCACCGCCACGCGGTGGCTGATGCGCTCCACCACGGCCATGTCGTGCGAGATGAAGAGGAAGGCCACGCCCAGCTCGCGCTGCAGGTCCAGCATCAGGTTGACGATCTGCGCCTGGATGGAGACGTCGAGCGCCGAGACGGATTCGTCGGCCACCACCACCTTGGGGTTCAGCGCCAGGGCGCGCGCGATGGCGATGCGCTGGCGCTGGCCGCCGGAGAATTCGTGCGGGTAGCGCTGCGCGTGTTCGCGCGGCAGCCCCACCTTTTCCATCAGCCAATCGACGCGGGCCTGGGCCTCGGCCCGGGTGCCGACCTTGTGGACCAGCAACGGCTCCATGATCGAGAAGCCCACCGTCAGGCGCGGGTCCAGCGAGGCGAACGGGTCCTGGAAGATGAACTGGATGTCGCGGCGCAGGGCCTGCACTTCGGAGGTGGGCAGGTCCAGGATGTTGCGGCCGCCGAATTCGATGGCGCCGCTCTGGCTCTCGACCAGGCGCAGCAGCGACCGGCCGGTGGTCGATTTGCCGCAGCCGGATTCGCCCACCAGGGCCAGGGTCTCGCCGGGATAGAGGTCGAAGCTCACGCGCTCGACCGCATGCACGCGGCGCTGCACGCGGTTGAAGAGGCCCGCGCGCAGATCGAAGCGCGTGACCAGGTCCTTCACGCGCAGGATGGGCCGGGCGCCTGCGGGGCGGGTGTCGGCGGGCGTGGATTCGAGCACCGCCGGCGTGGCCGTGCCGCCGTCAGCGCGCAGCAGCTCGAAATGGCGCGGCAGGTCCGTGCCCTGCATGGCGCCCAGCTTGGGCACGGCCGACAGCAGCGCGCGGGTGTAGGCGTGCTGCGGCGCGGCGAAGATGGCGTCCGAGGCGCCCTCTTCCACCTTGTCGCCGCGGTACATCACCAGCACGCGGTCGGCCACCTCGGCCACCACGCCCATGTCGTGGGTGATGAAGATCACGCCCATGTGCATCTCGTCCTGCAGCTGCCGGATGAGCTGCAGGATCTGCGCCTGGATGGTGACGTCCAGCGCCGTGGTCGGCTCGTCGGCGATCAAGAGCTGCGGCTTGCACGAGAGCGCCATGGCGATCATCACACGCTGGCGCATGCCGCCCGAGAGCTGGTGCGGGAAGCGGTCCAGCACGTTGCGCGCCTCGGGGATGCGGACCAGCTCCAGCATGCGCAGCGCCTCGGCGCGCGCGGCGGCGCGGTCCTTGCCCTGGTGCACGCGGATGGATTCGGCGATCTGCTCGCCCGCGGTGAACACCGGATTGAGCGAGGTCATGGGCTCCTGGAAGATCATGGCCACGTCGGCGCCGCGCACGTCGCGCATCACGGCGTTATTGGCACGGGCCACGTCCAGCACCTGGCCGCTTCTGCGGCGCAGCGCCATCGAGCCGCCGATGATCTTGCCGCCGCCATGCTCCACCAGCCGCATCAGCGCCAGCGAGGTGACGGACTTGCCCGAACCCGATTCGCCCACGATGGCCAGGGTCTCGCCCCGGTCCACGTGGAAGGAGAGATTGCGCACGGCATCCACCGTGCGCTCGGAATTGGCGAAGCGGATGGTGAGGTCGTCCACGGCCAGCACGCGCTGCTCGGGCAAGGCGAGGATCGAAGAGGATGGCGGAGCGTTGGTTTTCATGGGGGCCGTGAAAGGAAAACGTTCGGGTTGCGGTGCGTTCAGCGATAGATGAAAGTCGCGGGCTGCTCGCCCACGCGGGCCAGGCCCCGGTACATGCCCTCGGTGTTGAAGGGCAGGCAGACATTGCCCAGGCGGTCCACGGCAATCAGGCCGCCCGTGCCGCCGATGGCGGCCAGCACGCCATGCACCACGTCGTCGGTGGCCTGCGCCAGGCCCTGGCAGCCGTAGGCCATGCGCGCGCAGACGTCGTGCGCCGCCGCCACGCGGATGAAGCTCTCGCCATGGCCGGTGCAGGAGACGGCCGCCGTGCGGTCGTCGGCATAGGTGCCCGCGCCGATCAGCGGGCTGTCGCCCACGCGGCCGGGGCGCTTGTTGGTCATGCCGCCGGTGGAGGTGGCGGCGGCCAGGTGGCCCTGCGCATCCAGCGCCACGGCGCCCACCGTGCCCATCTTGCGGCGGTCATCCAGCGGGCTGCCTTCTTCGTCGGCCAGCGCGGCGGCGCCGTCATGGTCCAGCACGGCGCCGCGCTGGCTGGCGCGGGCGGCCTCCAGCTGGTCGCGGCGGGCGCGGGTGGAGAAATAGGCCGGCACCACCATCTGCAGGCCGGCCTCGCGCGCCATGAGCTCGGCGCCCTTGCCCGCCATCAGCACGTGCTCGCCCTGCAGCATCACGGCACGCGCGGCCAGCACGGGATTGCGCACATGGGACACGCCGGCCACGGCGCCGGCCGCGAGGGTGGAGCCGTCCATCAGCGCCGCATCCAGCTCGTGCGTGGCATCGGCGGTGAAGACGGCGCCATGGCCGGCGTTGAACAGCGGGCACTCCTCCATCAGGCGCACGGCTTCGCAGACGGCATCCACCGCGCTGCCGCCTTCGGCCAGCACGGCCTGGCCGACGCGCAGCACCTCCTGCAGAGCGGCATGGTAGGCGGCCTCCTGCTCGGCGCTGATGTGGGCACGGCTCAGGGTGCCGGCGCCGCCATGGATGGCGATCACGGGCGTGGCACGGGAGACGGCGGGCAATGCGGGAAAGACGGTCATGCTGACGAATTCGAAAAGAGGCGTGGGCAGCGGGGGCGGAGGCAAGGCCGCCCCCGCACACCTGCTGCGGGATGATCGGGAAAAGCTGCAGCCAGGCAAGCAGGCCATCGAGCTGCGGCGCGCCGCCGGGCGACGCGATGCGGCAGGCTCAGCGTCTGGAAGAGCCCTTCGGCGAGGTGGATGAATCCGGGCCCGAGCGCGGGGCGAGCCGGCTGCGCGAGCCGTCGTGCAGCCAGGGCAGCACGGTTTCGGTCATGCGCGCGACGCTCTTCACCGATTCGCGCGACTGGTGGGCGACGGCGCTCGAAAGCGCCTCGATCAGCGCCAGCGCCGACGATTCGGAATTGGTGGCGTACTGGTTCTCGGTCTGCGCGAACAGGCAGCCGTGGGCGAAGGGCACCAGGGGCGACTGCGCGCTGTCGGTCAGCGCCAGCACGCGCACGCCGCGCTCGAAGGCGCCCCGCGCCAGCACGATGGTGTCGGTCACGTAGCGCGGATAGGTGATGGCGACGAGCAGGTCGTCCGCACCCATGCGGGACAGGAGCCGCCCGCCATATGAAGCGCCAGCCACGCCCGCGAGCAGGTGGACGTTGTCGCAATACGCGTCCAGCCCGCGCTGCAGCAGGCCGGCCAGCCAGCCGCTGGCGCCGTAGCCCGCGAGATAGACCCGGCGCGCGCCCACGATGGCCTGCACGGCCGCCTCGCAGGCAGCGGGGTCCAGCGCCTCGCGGGTGGCGGCGATGTTGCGCTGGCTTTCCTCCAGCGCGGCGGCGAACACGTCGCGGATGGTCGCCGGCTCCTCCAGCTTGATGCGCATCTTCTCGATGGGCGCCAGCATGGCCTCGAAGCCCTTGACCAGCTCGGCCCGCAGCATGGGATAGCCGTCCAGCCCCACGGCGCGCGCGAAGCGGTTGGCCGTGGCGATGGACACGCCCACGGCAGCGGCCAGCTCGTCGATGGGCATGGTGGCCGCCTGCAGCGGGTGCGCGAGCACGTAGTCCGCCATCTGCTGGTGCGAACGCGTCAGCGTGGGACGGGCGCGGCCGATGCGGATGGCGATCGACACGGTTTCGCCGGCGTTGTCTGGCAGATCGGACATGGAGGGGCACATCTTGCGCCGGGGTGTGATCTAGCCCGCCGCTTTGATAATAAATTTACAGAAACTCAATGTTAAAGAAAAAATTCAATCATTCAAAGCTTTTTCGGTGTTGCGTCCGCGGGAAAGCGACGCAGGCTGGAAAAAAGAAAGGGCCCCCGTGCGCTGCACGGAGGCCCCCGGAAGAGGGAAAGGCGAAAGGCGGAATGAACTGGACGGGGCCGGCGCGCCTGCCGGCTATTCCGCCTGGATGTTCGCGGCCTTGACCACGCGCGCCCAGCTGGCCGGGTCGCTTTTCACGCGAGACAGGCTTCGGCGGGGCCCGATGGCCGGCCGGCGTGGACGCATCGGCCGGCCGGGGAGGCGCTCCCTGCCGGTCACGGCCAGCACGCGTAGCGGGTCCTGAAGCGCAGGCTCAGTCCAGCGTCGCGCCGGTGTCCTTCACCACGCGCGCCCACTTGGGCAGGTCGGCCTGCACCAGGGCGCCGAGCTGGGCGGAAGTGCCCTTGAACGGCTCGCAGCCCACGCTGGCGAGGCGCTCCACGACCTCCTTCTGGTCCAGCGCGCGGGCCACTTCGGCCTGCAGGCGCGCGACGATGGGCGCCGGGGTGCCGGCCGGCGCGAAGAGCGCATACCAGGGCGCCTGGCCGAAGCCCTTGATCGTCTCGCCGATGGTCGGCACGCCCGGCAGCGCGGCCACGCGGCGCTCGTTCACCACGCCCAGCACCTTGAGCTTGCCGCCCTTGATGAAGGCGATGGCCGAGGGCAGGCTCTGCACCGACAGCGGCACCTGCCCGCCCACCACGTCCGTGGCGGCGGCAGCCGAGCCCTTGTAGGGCACATGCTGCAGCTGGATGCCCGCCGCCTTCTGCAGCTGTTCGCCGATCAGGTGGTTCAGCGTGCCGTTGCCGGCCGATGCGATGGCGTACTGCCCCGGCCGCGCCTTGGCCAGAGCGATCAGCTCCGCCACGTTGTTGGCCGGAAAAGAAGGATTCGCCACCAGCACATAGCCCGCCGTGGCCACGGGCGCGACCGGCTCGAAGTCCTTGACCGGATCGAAGCCCGGGTTGCGGTAGAGCGCGGGCCCGATGACGTGCGCGCTGTCGGCCGTCAGCAGCAGCGTGTAGCCGTCGTGCTTGGCCCGCGCCGTGGCGGCGGTGGCCAGGGTGCCGCCCGCGCCGGGGCGGTTGTCCACGATCACCGGCTGGCCCATCTGCTCGGCGAGGCGCTGCGCCACCACGCGGGCGATGACGTCGTTGGCGCCGCCGGCCGCCTGCGGCACGACCAGGGTGATGGCCTTGGCGGGATAGGCGGCATCGGCCAGTGCGCTGCCCGCGCCGGCCGCCAGCAGCAGCGCACCCAGGGCGGCGCAGGCCTGGCGGCGGGTGGATCGGGGGTGGATGATGGGGTTCTTCGGCATGTCTTGTCTCCTGTCGTGGTTCGTTGTGTGGGTTCTCGGTTCTGTCGCGCTTTCAGCGGGCCAGCGCCCGCGCGCGGATGGCCTCGAAATCCGCCGGCACCGGGTGCAGCGCCAGCCGCTCGCCCGCCTTGGCGATCTGGCTGGGGATGTCGTGGCCGATCAGCGCGGGCAGCCGGGCCGCCGCGGCCATCAGAGCGGGCAGGGCCACGCCCGTTTCGTAGCCCATCAGCTGCAGGGCATGCACGACCTCTTCGCTGCAGACATTGCCCGAGGCTCCGGGCGCGTAGGGGCAGCCGCCCAGACCGCCCAGCGAGGCGTCGAACCGGTCGGCGCCCGCGTCGATGGCCGCCAGCACATTGGCGAGGCCCATGCCGCGCGTGTTGTGGAAATGCAGCGTGAACACCAAGCCCGGCCAGCGCGCCCGCGCCGCGCGGGTGATGCGCGCCACCTGGGCAGGATGGGCCATGCCCGTGGTGTCGCAGAGCGTGATGCCGCCCACGCCCAGGTCGGCGAAGCGCTGCACCCAGCCGAACACCGCTTCCTCGGCCACGTCGCCCTCGAAGGGGCAGCCGAACACGCAGGAGAGTGACACGTTCACCGCCACGCCGGCCGCCTGCGCCATGGCCACCACCGGCGCCAGCGCGGCGAAAGACTGCTCGCAGCTCATGCGCAGATTGGCCAGGTTGTGCGTGGCGCTCACCGACATCACCAGGTTCAGCTCGTCGGCACGGGATTCGATGGCGCGCTCCGCCCCGCGCCGGTTGGGCACCAGGGCGGCATAGGCCACGCCGGGGCGGCGTTCGATCTCGCGCATCACGATCTCCGCATCCTTGAGCGCAGGGATGGCCTTGGGCGAGGTGAACGAGGTGACCTCGATCTTCGTCAAGCCCGTGGCCGAGAGCGCGTTGACCAGCGCGATCTTGTCTTCGGTGGGTACGAAGACGGCCTCCATCTGCAGCCCGTCGCGCATGCCCACTTCCTGCATGTGGATGCGGCGGCCCGCGCCGTCCCACACCGTCTGCGTCTGCGGCTGAACGGCGGCGCTCATTGGATCACCCCCTTGCTGCGCAGCAGCGCGATCTGCTCGGGCGAGAGCCCGGCTTCGGCCAGCACCGCGTCGGTGTCGTCGCCCAGGTGCGGCGCGCTGGAACGGATGCGGCCCGGCGTGGCCGAGAGCTTGGGCACGATGCCCGGCACCTCCACCTCGTAGCCATCGCGGGTGGTCTGCCTGAGCAGCATCTCGCGCGCCCGGTAGTGCGGGTCCTCGGCGATGTCGCGGGCCGTATAGACCTTGCCGGCCGGCACGCGGGCGGCGGCCAGCGCCTCCATCACGGCCTGCACGGTGCGCGTGGCGGTCCAGGCGCCGATGGCGGCGTCGATCTCGCCCACGCGGGCCACGCGGCCGGCATTGCTGGCGAGATCGGGCGCATCGGCCAGATCGGGCCGGCCGATGGCGGCCATCAGCCGCTTGAAGATGCTGTCGCCATTGCCGGCCACCAGCACCCAGCCGTCGGTGCAGGGATAGGCATTGCTGGGCGCGATGCCCGGCAGCGCGCTGCCCGCCGCATCTCGCACCGCGCCGAAAGCGCTGTATTCGGGGATCAGGCTCTCCATCACGTTGAACACGGCCTCGTGCAACGCCACGTCGATCACCTGGCCCTTGCCGCCGTTGGCCCGGCGGTGGTAGAGCGCCGTCAGCACGCCGATGGCGCCGTGCAGCGCGGCCAGCGTGTCGCCGATGGAAACGCCCACACGCACCGGCACGCGGCCCGGCTCGCCCGTCAGATGCCGCAGCCCTCCCATGGCCTCGCCGATCACGCCGAAGCCCGGCAGGTCGCGGTACGGCCCCGTCTGGCCGTAGCCCGAGATGCGCAAAATGATGAGCCCGGGGTTGAGCGCATGCAGCTCGTCCGGCGACATGCCCCAGCCTTCCAGCGTGCCGGGGCGGAAGTTCTCGATCAGCACGTCGGCCTCGGCGATCAGCCGGCGGGCGATGTCCTGCCCTTCCTGCTGCCGCAGGTCCAGCGCCACCGAGCGCTTGTTGCGCGACTGCACCTGCCACCACACCGAGGTGCCGTTCTTGAGCAGGCGCCAGTTGCGCAGCGGATCGCCGCTGCCGGTGGCTTCGATCTTGATGATGTCCGCGCCGAAGTCGCCCAGCGTCTTGCCGCAGAACGGGCCGGCGATGAGCTGGCCCATCTCGATCACGCGCACGCCTTCCAGCGCCGACGGGGTGGCTGCGGCCACGGGGGCCGCTTGGTCTCTTTCTTCTTTCATGTTCGTTAGTCCTGGGTCCGGGGGACGTTCTGGCGCCGCATGATGCCGCCGCGCCGGCACGGCGCCAAAACGCTGATGCGCGACGCCGCCATCGCAATCCGGCATGGCCAGGTCATCACGGGGCTACCATGCCGCCCCATGAAGCTAGACCCGGTCTCCCTGCGCCTCTTCGTCGCCGTGATGGAGGAAAGCGCCATCGCCCGCGCCGCCGCGCGCGAGCACATCGCGCCATCGGCCGCCAGCCGGCGCCTGGCCGAACTGGAAGCCGCGCTGCAGGTGGAGCTGTTCAGCCGCAGCAACCGCGGCACCGAGCCCACGGCCGCCGCCTTCGCCCTGCTGGACCTGGCGCGCGGCGTGCTCAACGACCTGGACGGCATCGCCCTGCAGATGCGCGACTTCCGCGCCGGCGTGCGTGGCCAGGTGCGGGTGGTGGCCAACATCTCGGCCATCACGCAGTTCCTGCCGGCCGAGCTGCAGCGCTTCATGGCAGCGCACCCGCAGGTGCAAGTGCAGCTGCAGGAACAGATCAGCACCGCCGTGGCCCGGTCGGTGGCCGAGAACGCAGCGGACGTGGGCATCCTCAACCACGGCAGCTACGGCGACCGCGTGGCCCTGCTGCCCTACCGCAGCGACGAGCTGGTGCTGGTCGTGCCGGCCGGCCATGCGCTGACGCGGCGGCGCAGCGGCGTGCGGCTGGCCGATGCGCTCGATTGCGACTTCGTCGGCATGCATCCGGGCAGCGCCATCAACCACGTGCTGACGCGCGCCGCCGCCGAGCTGGAGCGGCCGCTGCGCCTGCGCATCCAGGTCACGGGCTACGACGCGCTCTGCCTCATGGTCTCGGCAGGCCTGGGCGTGGGCGTCATGCCGCGCGGCAGCGCGCAGCTCTACCGTGGCGCGCTGGCCGTGCGCATCGTCACGCTGAACGAAACCTGGGCCGAGCGCCGCTTGTCGCTCTGCGTGCGCGCCGGCGAATCGCCGTCCAGCGTAGCCCGGCTGCTGGTCGATCATCTGCGCGCCCAGGCCCCTGCCGAACCCGGCACCACCGAATGAACACAACATCCCCCCTCCCCCGCACCTGGGACGTCTTCTGCCAGGTCATCGACAACTTCGGCGACATCGGCGTGTGCTGGCGCCTGTGCTGCCAGCTGGCCGCACGGGGCGAACGGGTGCGCCTCTGGACGGACGACGCCAGCGCCCTGGCCTGGATGGCGCCGGCCGGCCACCCCGGCGTGCAGGTGCTGCCCTGGCCCCGGCACGCACCGCAAGACGGCCCCGGCGATGTGGTGGTCGAAGCCTTCGGCTGCGAGATAGCTCCTGATTTCGTAGCATCCATCGCTCACGCCACCAGCGCCGCAGGCCGGAAACCCTTGTGGATCAACCTCGAATACCTGTCCGCCGAAAGCTATGTGGAGCGCAGCCACCGTCTGCCCTCGCTGCTGTCCAGCGGGCCGGGCGCGGGCTGCACGCGCTGGTTCTTCTACCCCGGCTTCACGCCGCGTACGGGCGGGCTGCTGCGCGAATCCGATCTGGCTGCCCGCCAGGCCGTCTTCGACCGCGCCGGCTGGCGTGCGCGCCACGGCATCGGCACGCAGGACGTCGCCGTCTCGCTCTTCTGCTACGAACCCGCCGGCCTGCCCGCCCTGCTGGAGCAGTTGGCGGCACGCAGCGATGCGCAGCTGCTGGTCACGCCCGGCCGCGCCACGGCCGCCGTGCAGGCGCTGCAGGACAGCTACCCCGGCCTGCGCGCGCACTACCTGCCGCCCTGCCCCCAGCCGCAGTTCGACGAGATGCTCTGGGCCTGCGACCTGAACTGCGTGCGCGGCGAAGACTCGCTGGTGCGCGCCCTCTGGGCGGGCGAGGCCTTCGTCTGGCACATCTACCCGCAGGACGACGACGCCCACCACGCCAAGCTGCAGGCCTTCCTGGACTGGCTGGATGCCCCCGAGTCGCTGCGCCGCTTCCATGCCGTCTGGAACGGCATCACGCCGCACGAACCGCTGCCCGCGATCGACGCGCCCACGCTGTCGGCCTGGCGCGCCTGCGCCCGCGCGGCGCGCTCGCGGCTGCTGGCACAAGACGATCTCCTGACGCAATTGCTCGGGTTCACAACCGAAAAAAGCTAAAATGCCTGGCTTTGCGCCAACCCAAGGCCGCACTTCCTGACTGAACCCGGGGGTGCCCAGCCGGCGCACCCCGCCGCGGAACATGCGCTGGCGCCGGGCCCGCCACACGGCGGGCGCCCGAGCGCTCCAGCACGTAGAGCGGCTCCAACCCCAGCAATCTGCTATGAAAATCGCTCAAGAAATCCGCGCCGGCAACGTGATCATGCACGGCAAGGACCCGATGGTCGTCCTGAAGACCGAATACGCCCGCGGCGGCCGCGGCGCCGCCACGGTCCGCATGAAGCTCAAGAGCCTGATCGGCAACTTCGGCACGGAAAACGTCTACAAGGCCGACGACAAGATCGACAACGTCATCCTCGACAAGAAGGAATGCACGTACTCGTACTTCGCCGACCCCATGTACGTCTGCATGGACAGCGAATACAACCAGTACGAAGTCGAAGCCGAGAACATGGGCGACGCGCTGAACTACCTGGAAGACGGCATGGCTGTCGAAGTGGTGTTCTACGACGGCAAGGCCATCTCGGTCGAACTGCCCACCAGCGTCGAGCGCGAAATCACCTGGACGGAACCGGCCGTCAAGGGCGACACGTCGGGCAAGGTGCTCAAGCCCGCCAAGATTGCCACCGGCTTCGAAGTGGCCGTGCCGCTGTTCGTCTCCCAAGGCGACAAGATCGAAATCGACACGCGCACGGGCGAATACCGCAAGCGCGTCTGAACGGGCTGCGCGCCCACCGGCGCGCATGCATCGCTTCCAGCAAAAGGCACCTGCCATTCGTGGCCGGTGCCTTTTTCTTTGTCTGGCGCCGCCCCGCCATCTCGCCCGGGGCCGCGCAGGCAGGCGCTTCACGGGTGCTCGATCAGCATGACGGCCGTGGTGTCCGCCTCGAGCGCCTCGAACACATGCGCCGCGTCCGCCGCATAGCAGGCGTAGTCGCCCGGGGCCAGTTCCACCAGCTGGCCGACTGGCCCCAGGCGGGCACGCCCGCTGCAGAGCACCACATGCTCGACGGTGCCCGGCAGGTGGCTCTGCGAGGTGCGCGGCGCACCGGGCTGGACCGACAGGCGATAGAGGTCGCGCTGCAGCCCCGCCGGGCAGACGGCGAGCAGGGTCGCCGCGTAGTTCGCCTGCTCGGAGGCCAGCACCACGCCTTCGCCGGCCCGTATCACATGCACTTGGCTCCGGGGCTCTGCGATCAGGCGCGTCACCTGCACGCCCAGGGCCGTAGCCAGCGCCCAGAGGGTTTCCAGGCTCGGGTTGCCACTGCCGGCCTCCAGCTGCGAAAGCGTCGATTTGGCGATCCGGGCGCGCTTGGCGAGCTCCGACACGGACAAGCCCAGGCGCTCGCGCTCGCGCCGCAGGGCAGCGGCCAGCAGGTCGATGGGCGCGGGATGGGGTGAAGTGGGCATGTAGTCAATCCATCAAAACAAACGATCGTTCGACTTGACGAACAATTTATCAACATCCATCATATCGTCCAGTCGTTCTTTTTAGCGAACAGAACCGCCTGCTCAGCTCCTTTGTCTGCGCAAAGCCACCTCAACACACTCGAAAGCCCACCAGTGCATCCACGAACAGCCGGCGCCCTGCAGATGGCCGGTGCCATGGCCATCGCCGGCACCGTGGGCTGGTGCGTTCTGCTGACCGGCATGCCGGCCCCGGCGGTCGTGTTCTGGCGCTGCGCGTTCGGCGCGCTGGCGCTGGCCTCGATCTGCCTGGCACTTCCGCAGCAAGGCGGCCCGCGCATCAGCTTCCGCCAGGCCGGCCTGGCCGCCCTGGGCGGAGTGGCCCTGGCGGCCAGCTGGGCGCTGCTGTTCGCCGCCTACGCGCATGCCTCGATTGCGATCGCCACCGTGAGCTACCACGTCCAGCCGTTCATGCTGGCGGCGCTCGGCGCGCTGTTCTTCCGCGAAAGAATGACGGCCTCCCAGGCGGGATGGCTGGGCCTGGCATTCGCGGGGCTCGTGCTGATCGCCCTCGGCGGCACGGCGGCGTCCGGCCCGCCCTCGCGGGCCTACCTGGCCGGCTTCGGGTTAGCTCTGGCCGCTGCGTTCTTCTACGCCGTGGCCGCCGCCCTCACCAAGACAATGCCCGGAGTGCCGGCCCGCGTGATTGCCTTGATCCAGCTCGGTGTGGGCGCCGTGCTGCTGCTGCCGTTCGCCAGCGCGCCTGCAGGCGCCTCGGCACCGGCCGTGTGGGCCCTGCTGGTGGTGATCGGCTTCATACACACCGGCCTCATGTCCACGCTGCTCTACAGCGCCATACAGAAGCTGCCGACGTCCACGGTGGGCGTGCTGTCGTTCATCTATCCCATCGTCGCCGTGCTGGTCGATGCCGGGGCCTTCGGACATTGGCTGGGACCGGTGCAGATCGGCGGCGCGGCCGCAATTCTGGTCGCCGTGGCGGGCATGAATTTCGGCTGGCGGCTGGCGCCTCGCCGCCGCTGAGCGGTTACGTCCTGAGCTCCCACTGCGCCCTGCCAGTCGGCGGCCCGTCGCACAGGTAACCCGTCAGCACATCCACGATCCGCGGCACAGTGTCACCGCCAAAGGCTACCGGAAGGCGGGAGAGGCCGATCACCGGGACACCTGACGGCGCTTACTCCTCCTCCAAGCCCCTCCTTCACGCGCCCTCAGCGCCGCGCGGCCCGGCGATACAGCCACAGAGTGGCCGTGAGGCCGCAGGAGGCAGCTGCCGTCATCCACCAGCCCGGTGCGGCCTTGTCGCCCGACCATTCGATCAGGCCCGTGGCCACGGCCGGCGTGAAGCCGCCGAACAGGGCCGTCGCCAGGCTGTAGGCCAGCGAGAAACCCACGGTGCGCACGTCCACCGGCATGACTTCGGTCAGTGCCACAACCATCGCGCCGTTGTAGCTCGCGTAGAGGAAGGACAGCCACAGCTCCACCTCCAGCATGCGCACGAAGTCCGGCGCGGCGACCAGCCACTTCAGGGCCGGATACGCCGTGAAGATGGTCAGCACCGTGAAGGCGACCAGCAGCGGCTTGCGCCCCACGCGGTCGGAGAGCGCGCCCATCACCGGCAGCCAGAAGAAGTTGGACACCGCCACGCACAGCGTGACGACCAGGGCGTCGGTGGTGCTCAGGTGCAGCACGCTCTTGCCGAAGGTGGGCGTGTAGACGGTGATGAGGTAGAACGACACGGTGGTCATGGCCACCAGCATCATTCCGGCGATCACCAGGCCCCAGTTGGAGGCGATGGAGCGGAAGATCTCGCGCGTGGAGGGGCGATGCTTGCGCGCCTTGAATTCCTCGGTCTCCTGCAGCGAGCGGCGGATGATGAAGAGCACCGGCACGATCAGGCAGCCCACGAAGAACGGCACGCGCCAGTAGAAGTCGGCGATCTCCTGCGGCATGAAGGTGACGTTGAGCCAGTAGCCCAGCGCCGCCGCGACGACGATCGCCACCTGCTGGCTGGCCGACTGCCAGCTCACGTAGAAGCCCTTGTGGCCCGGCGTGGCCATCTCGGACAGATAGACCGACACGCCGCCCAGCTCCACCCCGGCCGAGAAGCCCTGCAGCAGCCGGCCCACCAGCACCAGCAGCGGCGCGGCCAGCCCGATGGTGGCGTGGCCGGGCACGCAGGCGATGAGCAGCGTGCCCGCCGCCATCAGCGCCAGGGTGACGATCAGGCCCTTGCGGCGCCCCACCCGGTCCACATAGGCGCCCAGGAAGATGGCACCCAGCGGCCGCATCAGAAAGCCGGCGCCGAAGGTCATGAAGGTGAGCATCAGCGATGCGAATTCGTCTCCGGCCGGAAAGAATGCCTTGGCGATCTGCGTGGCGTAGAAGCCGAACAGGAAGAAGTCGAACATCTCCATGAAATTGCCGCCCGTCACGCGCAGGACAGTGACCACCTTGGATGAGGACGACGCGGAATGGGCCGCTTCGCGAAGGGAAGCGGCCTGGGAAGAAGAGGAAGAGGAAGTCATCGGAAGGAGAACGGCCGGGTCAGGAAGAAAGCCCGGCAAGACCCAAAGTGGAAACCCTGAAATTAGAACGCAGCACAGAGACGGACCGTTACGTGGAATTACTTAGAAACTTCAGGGGTAATTGCGCGTCCGGCGTGCTGATGCTAACCGGCTCCGACCGATCCCACCAGCCACACGTTGGCCGCCGTGATCACGCCGAACAAGGCCCAGGCCAGCGCCCTCACCAGGGGGCCGCTGGCAAACGGCCCCATCAAGGCGCGGTCTTCGGTGAAACGCAGCAGCGGCCACATGGCGAAAGGCAGCTGGAAGCTCAGCACGACCTGGCTGAGCACCAGCATGCGGCCGACGCCGTCGTCGCCCAGCCACCACACGCCCACCAGCGCCGGCACCAGGGCCAGCACGCGGGTGATCAGGCGGCGCTGCCAGCACGGGATCTTGAGATTGAGAAAGCCCTCCATCACCACCTGCCCCGCGATGGTGCCGGTGAAGGTGGAGCTCTGGCCCGAAGCCAGCAGCGCGATGCCGAAGAGCGCCGCCGCCAGCGCGCTGCCCACCAGCGGCTCGATGAGCTGGTAGGCGTCCGCGATCTCGGCCACGTCCTGCCGGCCATGGCCGTGAAAGGCGCTGGCCGCCAGCACCATAATGGCCGCATTGACCAGCAGCGCCAGTGAAAGCGAGATCACCGCATCCAGCGTGCAGAAACGAATGGCCTCGCGCCGGCCGGCGTCGCCGCCAGCGCCATCCACCTTGCGGGTCTGCACGATGGACGAATGCAGGTAGAGGTTGTGCGGCATGACCGTGGCGCCCACGATGCCGATGGCGAGATAGAGCGCGCCGGGCTGCTGCAGCCGCTCCAGGCTGGGCACGAAGCCCATCGCCACCTCGGGCCACACCGGCTGCGAGAAGAACAGCTCCACCGCGAAGCAGCCGGCGATGGTGGCGACCAGCGCCAGCACGATGGCTTCCACGCGCCTGAAGCCCGCGCCCTGCAGGCCCAGCACCAGCACCGTGTCGAAAGCCGTGATGCCGATGCCCACCGGGATCGACACGCCGAAGAGCAGATGCAGCGCCAGCGCGCCGCCCAGCACCTCCGCCAGGTCGCAGGCGATGATGGCGAGTTCCGCGCCCGCCCAGAGGAAGCGGTTCACCGCAGGCGAATAGCGCTCACGGCACAGCTGGGCCAGATCCTTCTGCGCGACCAGCCCCAGGCGCACGCACAGTGTCTGCAGCAGCATGGCGGCAATGCTGGCCAGCAGCACGACGAAGAGCAGGCCATAGCCGAAGCGCGAGCCCGCCTCGATGTCCGTCGCCCAGTTGCCCGGGTCCATATAGCCCACGGAAACCAGCAGGCCCGGGCCGGCGTAGCGCAGCAGCTTGCGGTGCAGCGGCAGGCCGGCAGGAATGGCTACGCTGCCCGTGACTTCGGACGGACAGAAGGGCGCGGTGGCGGTGCGGGGCAGACGGAAAACCATGCCCGATGATAGGCAGGCGCACCGCGCCCGAAACGCTGCCGGGCCTTGCCGATTCTTATGTGCGCGATAGGCGGGGAGCGCTTGACAGCGCACGGCCGCCGGCGGGTGGACAAGGCAAGGCTGCCCGCCCTGCCCCGTGCCGTCAGACGGGAACGGCGACCAGGTCGTGTCCCTGCGTGCCCACCACGCGGGCGCGGGTGAATTCGCCCACCTTCAGCTGCTTGCTGATCTTCTCGGGCGGCAGCAGATGCACCACGCCGTCGATCTCGGGCGCATCGGCATAGCTGCGGCCCCGGCCGCCCTTGCGGCCCAGCGCCGGGGCATGGTCCACCAGCACCTGCATGGTGGCTCCCACGCAACGCTGCAGGCGGGCGATGGAAACCTCTTCGGCCACCGCCATGAAGCGGGCGCGGCGTTCCTCGCGCAGTTCCATGGGCAGCATGCCGGGCAGCTCGTTGGCAGCGGCGCCATCGACATCGCTGTAGGCGAAGCAGCCGGCGCGGTCGATCTGCGCTTCGCGCACGAAATCCAGCAGGTGCTGGAATTCTTCTTCCGTCTCGCCGGGAAAGCCGGCGATGAAGGTGCTGCGGATGACCAGTTCCGGGCAGGCCTCGCGCCAGCGCTGGATGCGCTCCAGGTTGCGCTCGCCGCTGGCCGGGCGCTTCATGCGCTTGAGCACGTCGGGGTGGCTGTGCTGCAACGGCACGTCCAGGTAAGGCAGCACCTTGCCGGTGGCCATCAGCGGCACCACCTCGTCCACGCTGGGATAGGGATAGACGTAGTGCAGCCGCACCCAGGCGCCATAGGGCTCGGCGATCTCGCCCAGCGTGGCCACCAGCTCCAGCATGCGGGTCTTGACCGGCTTGCCGTCCCAGAAGCCGGTGCGGTACTTCACATCGACGCCGTAGGCGGAGGTGTCCTGGCTGATGACCAGCAGTTCCTTCACGCCGCCTTCGAACAGGGCCTTGGCTTCCTTGAGCACATCGCCCACCGGACGCGAGACCAGGTCGCCGCGCATGGACGGGATGATGCAGAAGGTGCAGCGGTGGTTGCAGCCCTCGCTGATCTTCAGATAGGCGTAGTGCTTGGGCGTGAGCTTGACGCCCGCCACGCCGAAGCCGCCGGGCACCAGGTCGAGGAAGGGGTCATGCGGCTTGGGCAGGTTGAGATGGACGGCATCCATGACCTCCTGCGTGGCATGCGGGCCGGTCACGGCCAGCACGCTGGGATGCATCTCGCGCACCATGTTGCCGCCGCCCTCGCCCGAACGCGCGCCCAGGCAGCCGGTGACGATGACCTTGCCGTTCTCGGCCAGCGCCTCGCCGATGGTGTCCAGGCTTTCCTTGACCGCATCGTCGATGAAGCCGCAGGTGTTGACGATGACGAGGTCGGCACCCTCGAAGGTCTTGGAGGTTTCGTAGCCCTCGGCGCTCAGCTGCGTGAGGATGAGTTCGGAGTCCGTCAGGGCCTTGGGGCACCCAAGGCTTACCATACCTATACGCGGCTGGCGGGCCGCCTGTGAAGTTGTTTCTGTCATGTGGGGTGAACTGTGAGTGGTCTTGTCGATAGCTACATGCGCTTTTCCGACCCAAGCCAGGCAGCCGGCCATAGCCGCGAGCGCCAGGAGGCGTACGCGTCAAAATGGGCGGCAGAACACGGTCTGCAGCTGGACAATAAGCTCACGATGCTGGATGAAGGCTTGTCAGCCTATCACCAGCGGCACGTGACGTCAGGAGCGCTCGGGGCGTTTCTGGCGGCGGTACAGGCCGGGCGGATCGAGGCGGGATCGGTGCTGGTGGTCGAAGGGCTCGACCGGCTTTCGCGCGCCGAGCCGATCCAGGCCCAGGCGCAACTGGCCCAGATTGTAAATGCCGGCATCACGGTAGTCACCGCCAGCGACGGCAAGGCTTACAGCAGGGAGCGGCTCAAGGCGAACCCCATGGACCTCGTCTACAGCCTCTTGCTGATGATCCGCGCCCACGAAGAGAGCGACACCAAGAGCAAGCGGGTCAAGGCGAGCATACGCTGGTTGTGCGAGGGATGGCAGGCCGGGACGTATCGCGGCCGGATCCGCCAGGGGCACGATCCCGAATGGCTGCGCGAAGTGCCAGGCGGGCCTAACAACGGTTGGGAACTAGTCCCCGAGCGTGTCGCGGCCGTGCGCAGAGCCGTGGCGTTGTACGTCCAAGGGGCAGGTGGACTGCGCATCATGCAGGTCCTCGACGCTGAGGGTCTAGAGCTCTACACCACCAGCAAAAACCACGCCCCACAGTTCTACCGACTGATAAAGATGCCCCAGTTGGTGGGCAACATGCCCGTGAGGGTCGACGGCGAGGAGTTCCTGTTGGAGGGGTACTACCCCGGAGTGCTCAGCCACCCGGAATGGGAGGAGCTGTGCCGGGTCCGCGCCCAGAGCGGACGACGGCGCGTCAAAGGCGACCTTCCTCACGTCATCACCGGAATTGGGATCACCACCTGCGGCTACTGCGGCCGCGCCATGTGTGGACAGAACCTCGCATCCAAGAAGCGCCTGCCCGATGGACGCATCAGAGACGGGTACAGGAGGCTCCTGTGTGCTTCCAACGCATCATACGGCGACGGCTGTAGCGTCAAGGCCAGCACCAGCGTGGCGCCGATAGAGCGGGCGCTCATGAAATACTGCAGCGACATCATCAATCTGCAGGCGCTTTTTGGAACCGAAGGCATCGACGCACCTCGTGCCCGGGCTGCTTCCGCGCGCGCGAAGGTGGCTGAGATCAACGCGCAACTGGAGAAGGTAACCGATGCCATGCTGGCAACGTCATCGGAAGGAACCCCGCAGGTATTCGCCCGTCGCGCGCGCGCCTTGGAGAAAGATCTGCACGATGCCGAGAGCGCCCGAGTGAATCGCCCCGGGTTTAGAGGAGGCTCCTTCGTTTGAGAATGGAGCTATGAGGAAGTCCCCGAAGTTTTCCCCGGAAGTTGTAGAGCGCTCGGTGCGCATGGTCTTGGAATCGCAGGGCCAGTACG
>CAJYHL010000058.1 GCA_913774625.1 uncultured Acidovorax sp. | reverse complement strand
CTTCGACGTGGTGGCGGCGACCAACCTCTTCGGCGACATCCTCTCGGACCTGGGGCCGGCGACCACCGGCACCATCGGCCTGGCGCCCTCGGCCAACCTCAATCCCGAGCGCAGCTTCCCGAGCCTGTTCGAGCCGGTGCACGGCTCGGCGCCGGACATCTACGGCAAGAACATCGCCAACCCGATCGCGATGATCTGGTCGGGCGCGCTGATGCTGGACTTCCTCACGCAGGGCCAGGGTGCGGGGCGCCAGGCGCACGATGCCATCGTGGCGGCGATCGAGGAGGTGATCCGGAGCGGCCCGCGCACGCCCGACCTGGGCGGCACGGCCAGCACCACCCAGGTGGGCCAGGCCGTCGCAGCGCTCGTCGCCGCCGGCTGATCCG
Source organism: uncultured Acidovorax sp. (assembly GCA_913774625.1). Lineage (GTDB taxonomy): Bacteria > Pseudomonadota > Gammaproteobacteria > Burkholderiales > Burkholderiaceae_C > Paracidovorax. The sequence continues at coordinate 1,887 of CAJYHL010000058.1, read as the reverse complement.
GCGATGCGCAGGCTGCAGAGGGCCTGAGCGGCGCGAACCAAAGACACCTGAAGCACGAGCACCATCCCTCGTCGCTACACTCTCGCGTTTTCATGAGAGCAGGACTTCCGGCATGCGCCTGACCGCCTTGTTGCGCCCCTTCGCCTATCTGAGCCTGGCCGCCCTGGCGGCCTGCAGCAGCGCCCCGGCCCAGCGCGCCGACACGCCGCCCTCCGCACAACAGCCCGCACCGGCAGCTGGCGGCCCTCAGCCCATCCGGATCGGCATCGCCCTGGGCGGCGGCGCGGCCAAGGGCTTCGCGCACATCGGCGTCATCAAGATGCTGGAAGCCAACGGCCTCGCCCCGGCCGTGGTGGCCGGCACCAGCGCGGGCAGCATCGTCGGCGCGCTCTACGCCAGCGGCATGAATGCCTTCGAGATGCAGGAAAAGGCGGCGGCGCTGGACGAGACGCAGATCCGTGACCTGCAGCTGTCCTCGGGCGGCCTGGTCCAGGGCCAGAAGCTGGAGGACTACGTGAACGCGCAGGTCCACAACACGCCGCTGGAAAAGCTGGCCAAGCCCTTCGTGGCCGTCGCCACGCGGCTGGAGGACGGCGAACGCACCGTGTTCGCACGCGGCAACACCGGCCAGGCCGTGCGGGCCTCCAGCAGCATTCCCGGCGTGTTCCAGCCGGTGGCGATCGGCAAGTACCACTATGTGGATGGCGGAGTGGTCAGCCCCGTGCCCGTGGATGCGGCCCGGCAGTTAGGCGCCGACATCGTGATCGCCGTGGACATCTCCAGCAAGGCGCGCGGCAAGACGCCGGGCGACCTGCTGGGCACGGTGGGACAGTCGATCGCCATCATGGGCCAGAAGCTGGGCCAGGCAGAGCTGTCGCGGGCCGACGTGGTCATCCGCCCCGAAGTACTGGACATCGGCGCAGCCGACTTCAGCCAGCGGGCCAATGCCATCCTGGAAGGAGAAAAGGCCGCGCTGGCAGCCATGCCGCGCATCAAGGCGCGGGTGGCGCAGCTGCAGGCGGAGCGGACCCAGGCGGCACATCTGGCCCAGCAGCAGGCCGCCCAGGCGCAATACAAGGCCTGCCTGGAAAACCGCTCCCGCATGCGCAAGCTCGCCGAGATGGCAGGGCTGGAAGATTCCTGCACGCCGCCGGGCGCTGCGGCGCCCGCGAAATAGTCGAAGCAATAGCCGAAGCCGGCGGCTTTCGCAGGCGGTTTTACATGCCCGCGCCCTCAGCGCGACACATGCACAAGCCCATGCGAATCCGATTTGAGGGCGACGTCCTGGCCCGATGCACCGCGGGCAGGCACCGATGGGGCCACCAACTGCTGAGCCCAGCCGGGGAAGTTGGTGAACAAGGTGGTGCGCAGGTCGCGACCTTCGAGCTTGAAGGCCACCACCATCACCACCGCGGCGACGGCGATGGCGGCCGCAATCCAGAAGACGCGGACATCACCCATGCCGTCGGCCACGCCACGCTGGCCCACGGAATCCATGGAAATCGAAATGTCTGGCAAGGGGCGCATCGAAGTCTCCTTTCTGGTCCGCAACAGGTCGGGTCACGCACAACGCGAAGTTAGCCGCCCATCCGGCAGCGGTATGTCAGACGCTTGCCTGTGGTGGTGAGCTACCACGCAGGTACGGCAGAGGCATGCTGGCGGGAGGGGGCAGACCTTTCGCGCAACGCGACCAGTCTGCCCCGGCGAAGGCTTGCGGTCCTACCCGGGCTCACCCGTATGGACTTCCTCAATGGAAGCCTCGCCTCCCGCCCATGGCCGGGGGGCTTAGAACGTGTTCACGATCTCCCTGGGGTCGCGCAGCGGTGTGGGCGGGATGGGATGCAAGGCGCGGTGCGCGGTGGATAGCTTGGGCTATCCACAAGCGCC
>CAJYHL010000057.1 GCA_913774625.1 uncultured Acidovorax sp. | reverse complement strand
CCCAGCGGCTGCTGGCCTTCTCGCGCCGCCAGACGCTGGACCCCAAGCCCACCGACGTCAACCGCCTGATGGCCGGCATCGAAGAGATCGTGCGCCGCACCGTGGGCCCCTCGGTGGAGCTGGAAGTGGTGGGCGCCGGCGGCCTGTGGCTGACCCGGGTCGATGCGCCGCAGCTGGAGAACGCGCTGCTCAACCTGTGCATCAACGCCCGCGACGCCATGGCGCCGCACGGCGGGCGCCTGACCATCGAGACCGCCAACAAATGGCTGGACGACCGCGCCGCCGCCGAGCGCGAGCTGCCGCCCGGCCAGTACATCTCCATCTGCGTGACCGACACCGGCTCGGGCATGACGCCCGAGGTGGTGGCGCGCGCCTTCGACCCCTTCTTCACCACCAAGCCCATGGGCCAGGGCACGGGGCTGGGCCTGTCCATGGTCTATGGCTTCGTGCGGCAGTCGGGCGGGCAGGTGCGCATCTATTCCGTGCCCGGCGAAGGCACGACCATGTGCCTCTACCTGCCGCGCCACCTGGGCGATGCCGAGCCCGACCTGGAGCAGGAGCGCAGCCGCTACGAGCACCAGGCCGACGGCGAGGTGGTGCTGGTGATCGAGGACGAGGCCAGCATCCGCAGCCTGATCGCCGAGGAACTGCAGGACATGGGCTACCAGGTCGTCTCTGCGGCCGACGGGCCGGCGGGCCTGCACATATTGCAGTCCGACCGGCGCATCGACCTGCTGCTGACCGACGTGGGCCTGCCCGGCGGGCTCAACGGCCGGCAGGTGGCCGACGCGGCGCGGGTGACGCGGCCGCAGCTGAAGGTGCTGTTCATCACCGGCTACGCGGAGAACGCGGCGGTGGGCAACGGGCTGCTCGAATACGGCATGCAGGTCATCACCAAGCCGTTCGACATGGAGGCGCTGGCGGGCAAGGTGCGGGAGATGATCGAGCACTGAGAAAACGCGTTGACGATCTCCGGCGAGATCGTCAACACGGTTTCAGGCCTGCTCAGAGGCTCGCCAGACCGCCCATGCAGAGGTACTTCACGGCCAGGTAGTCGTCCATGCCGTAGGACGAGCCTTCCCGTCCCAGGCCCGACTGCTTCACGCCGCCGAAGGGCGCGACCTCGTTGGAGATCAGCCCGGTGTTGATGCCGACCATGCCGTATTCCAGCGCCTCTGCCACGCGCCAGATGCGGGCGATGTCGCGGCTGAAGAAGTAGCTGGCCAGGCCGAATTCGGTGTCGTTGGCCATCTGCACCACCTCGGCATCGGTCTCGAAGCGGAACAGCGGGGCCAGCGGGCCGAAGGTCTCCTCGCGCGCCACCCGCATGCCGGGCCGGGCGCCGGCCACCACGGTCGGCTCGAAGAAGGTGCCGCCCAGCGCATGGCGCCTGCCGCCCGTCAGCACCTGGCCGCCCTGGGCGACCGCGTCGGCGATGTGCGCCTCGACCTTGTCCAGCGCCGCCGCGTCGATCAGCGGGCCCTGCTCCACGCCGGGCTCGGTGCCCGGCCCCACCTTCAGCGCCCGCACGGCGGCCACCAGCTTGTCGGCGAAGGCGTCGTACACGCCGGCCTGCACGTAGATGCGGTTGGCGCACACGCAGGTCTGTCCGGCGTTGCGGAACTTGGAGGCCATGGCGCCGGCCACGGCGGCGTCCAGGTCGGCGTCGTCGAACACGATGAAGGGCGCATTGCCGCCCAGCTCCAGCGAGAGCTTCTTGATGCTCGGCGCGCTCTGCGCCATCAGCAGGCGGCCGACTTCGGTCGAGCCGGTGAAGCTGAGCTTGCGCACGACGGGGTTGGCGGTCAGCTCGCCGCCGATGGCGCGTGCGTCGCCGGTCAGCACGCTGAAGACGCCGGCCGGAACGCCCGCCTCTTCGGCCAGCGCGGCCAGGGCCAGGGCCGAGAACGGCGTGCCTTCGGCCGGCTTGAGCACCATGGTGCAGCCGGCCGCCAGGGCCGGCCCGGCCTTGCGCGTGATCATCGCGGCCGGGAAGTTCCAGGGCGTGATGGCGGCGCAGACGCCGATGGGCTCCTTGACCACCAGCAGCCGCTTGTCGCCTGCAGGGGACTGCAGCGTGTCGCCGTTCACGCGCTTGCCCTCTTCGGCGAACCATTCGATGAAGGAGGCGGCGTAGGCGATCTCGCCCTTGGCTTCGGCCAGCGGCTTGCCCTGCTCGGCGGTCATGATGGCCGCGAGGTCGTCGGCATGTGCGAGCATCAGGTCGTTCCAGCGGCGCAGGATGGCGCTGCGCTCCCTGGCCGTGCGGCGGCGCCAGCCGGCCCAGGCCGCCTGGGCCGCATCGATGGCGCGGCGCGTCTCATGCGCGCCCATGTCGGGCACATGGCCGATCACCTCGCCGGTGGCGGGGTCGGTGACGGCGAAGGTGGCGCCGCTGTCGGCGTCGCACCAGCGGCCGGCGAGGAAGGCCTGCTGGCGCAGGAGCGAGGGGTTGTTCAGTGTGAGCATGGTGGGGTTGCCTCAGGCGCCGCGGCGGGCGGCGCGGCCTCTGAGCCATTCGAGCGCCAGCAGCAGCGTGGTGGAGAAGACGATCAGGATGGTGGCCAGCGCGGCGATGGTCGGGCTGATGTTTTCGCGGATGCCGGTGAACATCTGGCGCGGCAGCGTCACCTGCTCGGCGCCGGCCAGAAAGAGGGTCACCACCACCTCGTCGAACGAGGTGGCGAACGCGAACAGCGCGCCCGAGATCACGCCCGGCGCGATCAGCGGCAGCGTGATGCGGAAGAAGGTGGTGAGCCGGCCGGCGCCCAGGCTCAGGCTGGCGCGCACCAGGTTGTGGTTGAAGCCCTGCAGCGTGGCCAGCACGGTGGTGACCACGAAGGGCGCGCCCAGCGCGGCGTGGGCCAGGATCAGCGCGGTGTAGCTGTCCGACAGGCCCAGCGGCGCGAAGAACAGGTACATGCCCACGCCGACCACGATCACCGGCACCACCATGGGCGATATCAGCACCGCCATCAGCAGTGCCTTGCCGCGGAACTCGGCCTTGCTCAGCCCGGTGGCGGCCAGCGTGCCCAGCACGGTGGCGATGAGGGTGGCGGCCGGCGCGACGATGAAGCTGTTCTTCGCGGCGCGCATCCATTCCTCGGCCTCGAACAGGTTGCGGTACCAGCGCAGGGAGAAGCCGCTGACCGGATAGGCCAGGAAGCTGCTGTCGCTGAACGACAGCGGCACGATGGCGAGGATGGGCAGCACCAGGTAGAGCAGCACCAGCGCGCACAGAACGCGCAGGGCGTAGTACCAGATGCGTTCGGCCGGCGTGGCGTAGGGCGGGAAGGTGTGCAGCAGCGTGCGCATGGAAGTCGTCCTCCGGTGGTCAGCGGATGTTGGCGGCGGCGTTCGTCTGCACGATGCGCTGGTACACCGCGTACAGCATCAGCGTGGCGGCCAGCAGCAGGGCGCCGAGCGCGCAGGCCATGCCCCAGTTGACGGCCTGGTTGGTGAAGTAGGCGACGTAGTAGCTCACCATCTGGTCGCCGGGCCCGCCCAGCAGCGCGGGCGTGATGTAGTAGCCGATGGCGGTGATGAAAACCAGCAGCACGCCGGCGGCGATGCCCGCATAGGTCTGCGGCACATAGACGCGCCAGAACGCAGCGAAGGGGTGGCTGCCCAGCGAGATGGCGGCGCGCTGGTAGGTGGGCGGAATGGCCTTCATCACGCTGTAGAGCGGCAGGATCATGAAGGGCAGCAGGATGTGGACCATGGCGATGGTCACGCCCGTGCGGTTGAACAGCAGGGCCAGCGGCTCCCGGATCACGCCCAGCGCCTGCAGCCCGCCGTTCACCAGGCCCGATTGCTGCAGCAGCACCACCCAGGCGGCGATGCGCACCAGCACCGAAGTCCAGAACGGGATCAGCACGCAGATCATCACCAGATTGGCCTGCCGCGCGGGCAGGGTGGAGGCCCAGTAGGCCAGCGGGAAGGCGATCAGCAGCGCCAGGCCCGTAGTGAGCGCGCCGATCCAGAGCGTGCGGCCGAAGATGTCCAGGTAGATCGCGCCTTCGTCGGGCGCCTTCCGGATGTGGCCCAGGTTGTCCTGCTTCAGGTCGAGCGCGGCCAGCAGGAAGAAGGGCGTGGTGCGGCTGCCGTTTCTGGCGATGGCCTGCCAGTAGGGCAGCTCGCCCCAGCGCGGGTCGATGGCGATCAGCCCGGCCCGGGCGTCGCCTTCGACCGGCAGGGCGCGCGCCGTCTTGCTGACCAGGGAGCGGTAGCCGCTGATCTCGTTGTTGAGCCGGCGCGCGAGCTCGCCCACGCCGTCGCTCCGCCGCGCTGCGGCCAGGTCTGCGGCCAGCGCGGCGAAGGCCGCGTCGGGCGGGGGCAAGCGCCGGTCCCAGTGCTCCAGCGCGGCCACGACCTGCGGCAGCGCGTCGGGAATTTCCGGGCTGGACACGGCCCGTTGCAGCAGCGCGGCGATGGGCACGGCGAACACCACCAGCAGAAAGAGCGCCAGCGGGGCGATCAGCGCCAGCGCGGAAGCCTTCCTGCGCAGCTCGGCGCGGTGCAGCTCCTGCTTGAGCCGCCGCTGGCCGTCGGCGGCGGAAAGCGGGGCGGAGACGGAGGCCGTGGGGCGGGCAGAGGCGTCGGGGGCGCCGCCGCCGGGGGGCAGCGGCTGCAGTGCGGCGGCGTCGTTCATGGCAGCGAGCCCCTTGCGCTTACTTGGCGGCCCAGGCGGTGAAGCGCTGCTGCAGCTCCTCGCCGTGGTCGGTCCAGAAGGCACCGTCGAGCAGCACGGCGTTCTTGCTGTTGGCGGGCGCGTTGGGCAGGTCGGCCAGGGTCTTGGCGTCCAGCAGCTTGAGCGCGGCCTGGTTCACCGGGCCGTAGGCGATCTGCCGGGCATAGGCGGCCTGCTGGGCCGGGGCCACGGTGAAGGCGATGTAGTCGAGCGCCAGATCCTTGTTGGGCGCGCCCTTGGGAATGGCCCAGTAGTCCAGGTCGTAGATGCCGCCGTCCCAGACCACGTTCAGCGCCTTGCCCTCGCGCCGCGCGGCGTCGATGCGGCCGTTGAACACGGTGCTCATCACCACGTCGCCGGCCACCAGGAACTGGGGCGGCTGGGCGCCGGCTTCCCACCACTGGATGTAGGGCTTGATCTCGTCGAGCTTCTTGAAGGCGCGGTCCACGCCGGCCTTGGTGGCCAGCACCTTGTACACGTCCTTGGCGGCGACGCCGTCGGCCATCAGCGCGAATTCGAGGTTGTAGAGCGCGGTCTTGCGCATGCCGCGCTTGCCGGGGATCTTCTTGACGTCCCAGAAGTCCTTCCAGCCGGTGGGCGCGGTCTTGAGCTTGTCGCTGTTGTAGGCCAGCACGGTGGACCAGACGAAGATGCCCATGCCGCATTCCTGGGTGGCTTCGGGGATGAAGCCGCTCCTGGGGCCGATCTTGCCGTAGTCCAGCTTTTCGTAGAGGCCTTCCTCGCAGCCCCGGGCCAGGTCGCCGGTCTCCACTTCGACCAGGTCCCAGGTCACGCGCCGGGCTTCGACCATGGCCTTGACCTTGGCCTGTTCGCCGTTGTATTCGACGCCGATGATCTTGTGGCCGGTCTGCTTCTCGAACGGTTGCACGAAGGCCTGCTTTTGCGCATTGCCGTTGGCGCCGCCGAAGTTCACGACGGTCAGGTCCCGGGCGCTGGCCGTGCCGCAGGCCAGCAGCAGGGCCGCAGCCGCGGCGTAGAGGGAAGTGCGTTGCATGGTGGGTGCCTTTCAGTAGGGGAAGGAGGGGCTCAGGAGAAGATGCGCAGATGCTCGGGCTCGAAGGCGAGGGCCACCGGCTGGCCGGGCGCGAGGCGGGCCAGCGCAGGCGTGTCCAGCGGCACCTTGACGAAGCACTGCGGCTGGCCGGCGATGTCGCACTGCAGCCGCACGTGGTCGCCGAAATAGATGATTCCCGCGGCCTGGCCGCGCAGCACGTTGCCTGCGCCGGCCTGGGCGGCATCCGCGAGCCGCATGCGTTCGGGCCGGATGCTGGCGGTCGCCGCCTGGCCGGCCGGGGCGCCGTCGGCCACGCGCACGCCGCGCAGCACATGCCCGTCGGGCAGCTGCAGCGTGCAGTGGCCGGCATCGTTGTCCGGGCCGATCCGGCCCTGCAGGCGGTTGCTGTCGCCGATGAAGCTGGCCACGAAGGCGTTGCGCGGCGTCTCGTACAGCGAGCCCACCGGGTCCAGCTGCTGGATCACGCCCTGGTCGAAGACGGCGACGCGGTCCGACATGGTGAGCGCCTCGCCCTGGTCGTGCGTCACATAGACGAAGGTTACGCCCAGCTGGCGGTGCAGCGCCTTGAGCTCCAGCTGCATGTGCTCGCGCAGCTGCTTGTCGAGCGCGCCCAGCGGCTCGTCCATCAGCACCAGCTGGGGCTTGAACACCAGGGCGCGGGCCAGCGCGATGCGCTGCTGCTGCCCGCCCGAGAGCTGGGCCGGAAAGCGTTCGCCGAAGGCTTCCATGCGCACCATCTGCAGCGCCTCGGCCACCTGGCGCCTGCGCGCCTCGCCGCCGATGCCGCGCACCTGCAGCGGATAGCCCACGTTCTGCGCCACCGTCATGTGGGGGAACAGCGCGTAGTTCTGGAACACCATGCCGATGTCGCGCTTGTGCGGCGGCACGCGGTTGAGCAGCTTGCCGTCCAGCCGGATCTCGCCGCTGGTCGGGAACTCGAAGCCCGCCAGCATCATGAGGCAGGTGGTCTTGCCCGAGCCCGAGGGGCCGAGCAGGGTCAGGAATTCGCCCCGGTAGATGTCCAGGTCGAGCTGCTTGACCACCAGGTTTTCGCCGTCGTAGGTCTTCTTCACGCCGCGGAAGCTGACAAGGACGCTCTTGTCCGCGGGCGGTTCGCTGGGGTGCGCGGTGGGCATGTGCGGTGTTCTCCGGCGGGTTCGTCGTTCGTGCTCAGGCCTGGCGCAGCGCGTTTTCCAGCAGGTCCAGCGCTTCGTCGAAGGTGGCGTCCGCGATGGTCAGCGGGAACAGGAAGCGGATCACGTTGCCGTAGGTGCCGCAGCTCAGCAGCAGCAGGCCGCCGGCCAGCGCGCGCGACTGCACGCGCTTGAGGAAATCGACGTCGGGCTCGCCGGTGCCGGGGTGCTTGAATTCCACCGCCACCATGCCGCCCGGGCCGCGCACGTCGGCGATCTGGGGCACCTGCTGGCGCAGCGCCTGCAGCCGCGCCTTGAGCTTGCCGCCCAGGTGGTTCGCGCGCTCGGCCAGCCGCTCTTCCTCGAGCACGTCCAGCACCGCATGGGCCGCGGCCACGGCCAGCGGGTTGCCGGCATAGGTGCCGCCCAGGCCACCGGGCTGCGCTGCGTCCATGATCTCGGCGCGGCCGCACACGGCCGACAGCGGCATGCCGCCCGCCAGGCTCTTGGCCAGGGTCATCAGGTCGGGCAGCACGTCGTAGTGCTCCATGGCGAACAGCTTGCCGGTGCGCGCGAAGCCCGTCTGCACCTCGTCGGCGATCAGCAGGATGCCGTGGTCGTCGCAGACCTGGCGCAGCGCGCGCATGAACTCGGGCGGCACCATGTAGAAGCCGCCTTCGCCCTGCACGGGCTCGACGATGATGGCCGCCACGCGCGCGGCGTCGATGTCGGCCTTGAACACCTGCTGCAGCGCCTTGAGCGCAGCCTCTTGCGTCACGCCGTGCAGCGCATTCGGGAAGGGCAGGTGGTAGATGTCGCCGGGGAAGGGCCCGAAGCCGACCTTGTAGGGCACGACCTTGCCGGTCAGCGCCATGCCGAGCATGGTGCGGCCGTGGAAGGCGCCGCCGAAGGCGATCACGCCGGGGCGGCCGGTGGCGGCGCGGGCGATCTTCACCGCGTTCTCCACGGCTTCGGCGCCGGTGCTGAAGAAGGCGGTCTTCTTGGCATGGCTGCCGGGCGTGATGCGGTTGATGCGCTCGGCCAGCTCCACGTAGGAGGCGTAGGGAACGATCTGGTAGGCGGTGTGGGTGAAGCGTTCGAGCTGCCTGCCGATCGCCGCCACCACCTTCGGATGGCGATGGCCGGTGTTGAGCACCGCGATGCCGGCGGCGAAGTCGATGTAGCGGCGGCCCTCGACGTCCCAGAGCTCCGCGTTCTCGGCCCGGTCCGCGTAGAAGTTGCACATCACGCCCACGCCGCGCGGCGTGGCGACGTCCTTGCGTTGCTGCAGTGTCTGGTTGTCCATGGGCGGTTCCTCGGTTCGTCTGTCGGTGGTTGAAACGTGGACACAGTGTGTGCAATCTCGGTCCTACAATGAAGAGCCATTTCTTCCATTTCGATGGAACCACTTTCTAGGGGTAAGCCATGTATTCCATCCTGTCGGATTGGCTTGCGGAAAACCTCGATACGAGCGCCGACGAGCCTGCATACCGGCAGCTCTACCGCCTGCTGCAGCAGGCCATCCTGTCCGGGCGGCTGGCCACGGGCACGCAGCTGCCCTCGTCCCGCGCGCTTAGCGCGGACCTCTCGATCGCGCGCAACACGGTGATCCACGTCTACGAGCAGCTGCTGGCCGAGGGCTATGTGGAGACGCAGGGCGGCAGCGGCACCTATGTGGCCGATACCCAGCCCGACCGCGTGGAGGCCGGCCCCGAAGGCACGCCGCGCCGCGCCGTGCGCGACCGCCACCGGCTGTCGGCGCGGGGCAAGCGCACCATCGAACTCAGCGGCGTCTCCAAGCTGCAGTGGGGCGCCTTCATGCCCGGCGTGCCCGATGTGACCGAATTCCCGCTCAAGTCGTGGAACCGCCTGCAGAGCCGGATCTGGCGCAAGCCCCAGCCCGAGCTGATGACCTATGCGCCCGGCGGCGGCTACCGGCCCCTGCGCCGCGCGCTGGCCGACTACCTGCGCGTGGCGCGCCTGGCCAATTGCCAGCCCGAGCAGATCATCATCACCACGGGCATCCACCAGTCGGTGGACCTGGCGGTGCGCCTGCTGTGCGACGTGGGCGACCAGGTCTGGATCGAGGAGCCCTGCTACTGGGGGCTGCGCGGCATCCTGCAGTCGTCGGGGCTCAAGCTCACGCCGATCCCCGTGGATGCCGAGGGCATCCGGCCCGAGGCCCGGCATCTGGCGCGCCCGCCCCGGCTCATCATCTGCACGCCGTCGCACCAGTACCCGCTGGGCATGGTGATGAGCCTGGCGCGGCGGCGCATGCTGCTGGAGTACGCGCGCCAGCACAACTGCTGGATCATCGAGGACGACTACGACAGCGAATTCCGCTTCGGCATCCGCCCCCTGGCGTCGCTGCAGGGGCTGGACACCAACGGCCAGGTGATCTATCTGAGCAGCTTCAGCAAGACCCTTTTCCCGGGCATGCGCGTGGGCTACATGGCGGTGCCCGCGCCGCTGGCGGACCTGTTCTCGCAGGGGCTGGCCGAGCTCTACCGCGAAGGCCAGCTGATGCAGCAGGCGGTGCTGGCCGAGTTCATCGACGAGGGCTACCTCACCTCGCACATCCGCCGCATGCGCGGCCTCTACGCCGAACGGCGCAGCCTGCTGATCGCCGCCATCCGCCGCCGCTTCGGCGAGGCGCTGCCCGTGATGGGCGACGAAGCGGGCCTGCACCTGGTGCTGGGCCTGCCCCATCTGCGCGACGACTGGGCGGTGTGCCGCGCCGCCATGGAGCGCGGCATCGTCGCTCGCCCCTTGAGCGCCTACTACAGCCTGGCCCGGTCCGCGCAGGCCGGGCTGCTGCTGGGCTACGGCTGCGTGCCCGACGAGCGCATCGGCCCGGCCTTCGACCTGCTGGCCGATGCGGTGGAAACGGTGGGCGCCCTGGCGCCGCCCGCGCCCGCATCGCGCCGCAAGAGGAACTGAGGGACCTCGGCGCCGCCCGCGGCGGCGGGCTCAGCCACGCGACGCCAGCGCCTTCTCGATCCGCCGGCGGTTCACGGTGGTCTTGGGCACATGGAAGGGGAACCAGGCCCGCACGTCCTCTTCCAGCCCGATGCCGTGCATGTAGTTGTAGATCGCCTTCTTGAGCCCCGCACCCAGCGCATCGTGGTCCACTCCCGTCGGATCGATGAAGGCCACGTCGTTCTTCGCGAAGGCGCCCGGCGGCAGCGGGGCCAGCGTGACGCCGTACTCCGCCGGGTTCTGCCCCACGGGCGAATGCACGGTGCAGGCGAAGCGGTGGAAGAAGCCGCTCTGGATGCAGCCGTTGGCGAAGAGCTGGCGCACGTATTCGAGCGCGTCCACCGTGTCCTGCACGGTCTGCGTGGGAAAGCCGTACATCAGGTAGGCATGGACCAGGATGCCCGCGTCGCTGAAGGCGCGGGTCACGCGGGCCACCTGGTCCACCGAGACGCCCTTCTTCATGAGCTGCAGCAGCCTGTCCGAGGCCACTTCCAGCCCGCCGGAGATGGCGATGCAGCCGGAGTCGGCGAGCAGCTCGGCCAGCTCGGGCGTGAAGGTCTTCTCGAAGCGCACGTTGCCCCACCAGCTGATGCCCGCATTGCGCTCGATGAGTTCGGTGGCCAGGGCCTTGAGCGCCTTCGGCGGCGCGGCCTCGTCCACGAAGTGAAAGCCCGTCTGCCCCGTCTCGGCCACGATGGCCTCGATGCGGTCGGCCAGCACCTGGGCGCTGGCGCCCTCGTAGCGGCCGATGTAGTCCAGGCCCACGTCGCAGAAGCTGCATTTCTTCCAGTAGCAGCCGTGCGCCACGGTGAGCTTGTTCCAGCGCCCGTCGCTCCAGAGCCGGTGCATGGGGTTGAGCATGTCCAGCAGCGACAGATAACGGTCCAGCGGCAGGCCGTCCCAGGTGGGCGTGCCGACCTCGGCGAAGGCCACGTCGGCCTCCATCATGTTCACGTACTGCACGGCGCCGTCGCCACCCTCCCCATCGTTGCGGACAAAGGTGCGCACCAGGCGCTGGCGGCCGCGGCGGCCTTCCAGGTGCTCCAGCAGCGCCAGCAGCGGGCGTTCGCCGGCGTCCAGCGTGACGTAGTCGAAGAAGTCGAACACGCGCGGGTCGGCCAGCTCGCGCAGCTCGGTGTTCACGAAGCCGCCGCCCAGCACGGTGGCGATGTGCGGGTGCCGCGCCTTGATCGCCTGGGCGATGCGGAAGGCCGCATAGACCGAGCCGGGGAACGGCACCGACAGCAGCACCACCGTGGGCCGGTGGCGCTCCACGGCCTCGTGCGTGAGCTGGGCCAGCAGCTCGTCCACCAGCGTGGGCGGCGCGGCCAGGGCCTGGGCCAGCGGATCGAAGGTGGGCTGGCTGCCGGCCAGCGATTCGGCATAGCGCACGAATTCGAAGCGCTCGTCCACCGCATCGCGCAGCACGTCGGCCAGGTCGTTCAGGTAGAGCGTGGCCAGGTGCTTGGCCTTGTCCTGCAGGCCCAGGGCGCCGAAGGCCCAGCCCAGCGGGTCGCCGCCCTCGTCATCGACATAGACGTCCAGCGTTGAAAAGCGCGGCCCTTCGGGCAGATAGTGGCGGCCCGCGATGCGGTGCGCCAGCGTGCTGTCGCGCCCCTGCAGGAAGGCGATGGCCGGGCCGATGGTGGCCAGGTACCGGTCCTGCTGCGCCACGAAGGACTGCACGGCGGGGCTGCGCCGTTGCTCGGGCAGCGCCCGCACGCGCTCTGCCACCTCCCGCAGTCCCTCGGGCGAGAGCAGCCGCAGCACCAGGGCCAGTGCCAGGTCTTCCTGGAACGCCGCGACGCCGCGCGAGCGCAGGAAGCCCGTGAGGTAGGCGGTGGAGGGGTAGGGCGTATTGAGCTGCGTCATCGGCGGGATGACGGCCAGCACGCGGCAGGCGGAATCGGGCATGTAGGGCGTGGGGGAGGGCAAGGGCCGATTATCCCGGCCGGGCGCGCCACATGCCGGCCAGGGGGCACTGCGGTGCCTCGCCCCCTGCGCCTGTCACGAAGCGCTGCGGGAGCCCGGCTGCCGCTGAGCCGGCCGTGGCCGCCCGACCGCCCGCGCGTTCGCGAGCATCGATGCAAGTTCTCAGCCCCGCGCCGGAGCCTCGCGCGACAGCCGCCGGGCCGTCTTGACCTGGTACATGCGCTGGTCCGCCAGGCGCAGCGCATCCTCGGCGGCATGCGCCGCGTCCGGCGGCAAGGTGACCACGCCCACGCTGGCTCCCGCGTAGTCGAGCGTGGCGCCCGGCAGGTCGAAGCGCCCTTGCGTGACTTCGGTGATGCGCTGCTGGAGCCTGTCCTGCGCGGTGCGGGCGGCATCGTGAGCGCATGCATCGAGGCTGACCACGACGAATTCGTCTCCGCCCAGGCGTGCGGCCACATCCTCCGCGCGCAACGCCCCCTGCAGGCGCCCGGCGATGGCGACGAGGAACTGGTCGCCCACGTCATGGCCGTGGAGATCGTTGACCGACTTGAAGCCGTCCAGATCGATGAAGGCGATCAGCACGTCCGTCCGCCGGCGCCGGCCCTGCGCGAGCAGGCGCTTCAGTGCGTCCATGAGCGCGCGGCGATTCGGAAGGCCCGTGAGCTGGTCGGTGGCGGCACGGCGTGCCAACTGCTCGTTCGCGGCGAGCAGTTCGCGGATGAGGCGCTCGCGCTCGGCTTGCAGGCCGATCAGGTAGGCGAAGAGCGACAGGACGCGGTCGGCCTCGGGCGAGGCCGGGTGCGAGCGCTTGCTGGCTGCGCACAGCGTGCCGTAAAGCGCTCCGTTGCCCAGGCGCACGGGCCTGCTGGCGTAGGTGCGGACGTCGAGGCCCCGCGCGGCCTGCGAATCGCCCCAGCAGGCCCGCACATCGTCGGTGAACGAGCGGCCCTCTTCCAGCGCCCGCTTGCACAGCGTGTCGCTCCAGGGGACGGTCATGCCCTCGGGGATCTGCAGGGTGCCGGAATTGAGTGCGTAGATGACCTGTTGCACGCCTCGCGCTTCGTCCACGGCCGTGAGGTAGGTGGATTCCAGGCCCGTCACCGTCTCCAGCATCTCCAGCAGCGGCCGCGTGAGGCTCTCCACGCTGCGTGCCGCCGAGACCGATTCAGACAGTTGCTCAAGGAAGGGATTCATACGCGGACGATGATGGAAGGCCCCGTTTGCCGGGTTCTCTGCACACGTTCCCGGACCGGATGTCGTTCCGAGCGGGGCACAGTAGTGTGCCGTCCCGCGAATAGCCGACAGAAACGAAATGGATGGATGCCTTGCCGGGAACGGGGCGCTGCCCTCGTCGTCCACGGACACGTCCAGCCTGGAAAAGCGCGGCCCTCCGGTCAGCCGCGCGCCTGGTTCCGTTCCAGCTTGCGGCGGTACATGGCTTCGTCGGCGCGGCGCAGCACGTCGGCAGCGTCGTGCGTTGCGTCCGGGGCCAGGGTGATGGTGCCCACGCTGGCGCCGGCGAACTCCAGCGTTGAGTCCGCCAGGTCGAAGCGGCCCTGCGTGGCCTCGGCCAGGCGCCGGGACCAGGCCTGCGCCGCGGGGCCCGGGGGGCTGCCGCTGCCTTCCTGCGCGGCCGGGCCCAGGCCGACGGCCACGAACTCGTCGCCGCCCAGCCGTGCGACGAAGTCTCCGGCCCGCAGCGCGCCTCGCAGGCGTTCCGCGATGGCCGCCAGCAGCTGGTCGCCGACCTCGTGGCCGTGCTGGTCGTTGACGGCCTTGAACCCGTCCAGGTCCAGGAAGGCGACATGCACGTGCGCCTGCTGGCGCCGGCCCAGCGCCAGCATGTGCTGCAGCGTTTCCATCAGCGCGCGGCGGTTGGGCAGGCCGGTGAGCGTGTCGGTGGCCGCCGCCGATGCCAGGCGGCGGTTGGCGTCCAGCAGCTCGTGGACCAGCTGCTCGCGCTCCACCTCCTGGCCGATGAGGCGGGCGAACAGCCCCAGCACGTGCTGCGACTGCGCTGCCTGGGGCATGGCCCGGGTATCGATCGCGCACAGCGTGCCGTAGAGCCTGCCGTCGCTGGTATGGATGGGCGTTCCCGTATAGGTCTGCAGGCCCAGCCGCTGGACCACTTCCAGGTCGCCCCAGCGGGCGGGCACGTCGTCGGCGAAGCTCACCCCGTCCTGCAGCGCGCGCCGGCAGGGCGAATCGGTCCAGTGCAGCGTATGGCCTTCGACCAGCTGCAGGCTGCCGGCGTTGTGGACGCACAGCAGCTGCTGGATGCCGCTCGATGCGTCCACGGTGGTGAGGAAGGTGGACTCCAGCCCGGTCACGGCCTCCAGCATTTCCAGCAGGGGCCGGGCCAGCGCTTCTACGGTCCTTGCCGTGCCGACGGTCTGCGCCAACTGCTCGAGAAGCTTGTTGTTCATGCCGGAGATTATCCCCGGCACAACCGAAGCGTGCCCCGGGCTTCAGGCGCCGAGGGCGCCGGAAGACTCGGGGTTTTCACCAGTTCGAGCCTGTCCGCAGCCACGACCGTCCGTATGGCCGGGCAGCGGGCGCCACTCTGGCCGGCGCTCACTCACCCAGCTTGAAGAATTCCACCGCGTCCGCTCTCGCCGGCCCGTGCGGCTTCGACGGCGGCATTCAGCGCCAGGATGTTGGTCTGGAAGACGATGCCCTTGGTGAGCTGGGCCAAGCCTTCCAGCGAGGAGTCGCCCTCCCCCGCGCCGATGATGTCGCCGCCCGGGCTCTGCAGGGCGCGGGCGAAGGGGATGATGGCGCCGCCGGAGCCGGCCGCGCTCAGGTCGGGCGCCGGTCCGGGCTATCCGCTGCAGGTGACGACAAGTGTTTGGCTATGTGTCATCAGGTTAGCAGATGTTTCCGCAGTGCGAAATCTTTCGCGCCGCAGCGCAGAAGCGTTGTTTTTGCGCCGAATGGCCGTCGTCAGGCGGCGCCCGTGTCGTCCCCGCCCGGCAGACGCAGCCGGCCCGTGAGGTAGTCGTATTCGAACACCTCGCCGTGGCGCGCCCAGGTGATGGCGGTGCGCAGCACGGTTTCGGCCTCGATCTCGCCCAGCTGCTCGCTCAGCAGGCGCACGAAGGGGGCCTCGGGCAACTCGCCCGTGGCTTCCTGCTCCAGGCTGTGGCGGATGTGGGCGATCAGCGGCACGTGGGCGATCAGCTGCTGGCCGAACAGCTCCTGGCGCAGCGCGTGGGCGCCATCGACGTAGCGGCGGCCCAGCGCGGTGATCTGCAGGTCGCCCTCGGCGAGGGCGGCCAGGCCCAGCTGCGACAGGGCGTGGGCGGTGGGCAGCAACTCGTCGTCGGCCAGGCCCGCTTCCTCGGCCAGCTGGGGCAGGTCGGCGCGGCCGTCGAAGGGCGGCTCGGCCAGCATCTCCAGCAGGTCGTCCATGCGGGCCACGTCGGCTTCGGGCAGGCGGTGGCTGGCGGGGCTGGCCGCGGCATCGGGCGTGGCGGCGCCGGCCGTGCCGGGGGCGCTGGCCGGGCGGTGGGAGCCGGCGGTCATCAGCGCATAGACCTCGTCGATCAGCGCGCGCACCTCGGCGCCGTCGGCATCGCGCGGGCGCTGCAGCTGGATGGCCATCTGGCTGCGGATGCGGCCCGGGTCGCTGGCGAAGATCAGCACGCGGTCGGCCATCATCACGGCCTCCTCGATGTTGTGCGAGACGACCAGCATGGCCTTGGTGGGCATGGTGCCGCTGCGCCAGAGCTGCAGGATGTCCTCGCGCAGGCGCTCGCCGGTCAGCACGTCGAGCGCGGAGAAGGCCTCGTCCATCAGCAGCACGTCGGGCTGGATGACCAGGGCGCGGGCGATGCCCACGCGCTGGCGCATGCCGCCCGAGAGCTCGCGCGGCAGCGCGCCCTCGAAGCCGGCCAGGCCGATGAGTTCGATGGCGGCCTCGGCCCGCGCCGCGCGTTCGGCCTGCGGCACGCCGCGCGCCTCCAGGCCCAACTCCACGTTCTGCTGCACCGTGAGCCAGGGAAAGAGCGCGAAGGACTGGAACACCATGCTGATGGCGCGCGCCGGCCCGTGCAGCGGCTGGCCGCGGTAGCGCACCTCGCCCTCGTCGGCGGCGATGAGGCCGGCCATGATGCGCAGCAGCGTGCTCTTGCCGGAGCCGGACTGTCCCAGCAGCGCGACGATCTCGCCTTCGCGCAGCGTGAAATCGACCTTCTGCAGCACGGGGCGCTCGCGGCCGTCGGAGGAGCGGAAGGTCTTGCCCACGCCCTGGAGTTCGATGATGGATTGCGTCATAAGTGTCAGTGCTCCATTACGCTGCGCTCGGCCTGCATCGCACCAAAGCTGCAGGCGGAACCCGGTTCGAGAGGCCGCGGAGCAGGCCATGCCAGCAGACGCCGCGGAACTGGCTTTGCCAGGCCGCTGGCGGCGCCCCTTGAGGGGGATGGAATGTCTACACGCAGTGAGACATTCAAACGGGGTGGGCTCATGTGTGCATACGGTCTTCGGCCAGGCGGTACAGGCGCCGCCACAGGAAGTGGTTCAGCCCCATCACGAAGACCACCATGGCACCGATGCCCAGCGCGATGCGCGGGAAGTCGCCGGCCGCCGTCATCTGGGCGATGTAGCTGCCCAGCCCCTGGGCCTGCAGCGTGGTGTCGCCCCAGGTCACGTATTCGGCCACGATGCTGGCATTCCAGGAGCCGCCGCTGGCCGTGATGGCGCCGGTCACGAAGCTGGGGAAGACGGCGGGCAGCAGGTAGCGCTTCCACTTGAGCCAGCCCGACAGGCCCAGGTTCTGCGCGGCCAGGCGCAGCTCGTTGGGGATGCTGGAGGCGCCCGCGATCACGTTGAAGAGGATGTACCACTGCGTGCCCAGGATCATCAGCGGCGACAGCCAGACGTCCGGATTCAGCTTCCAGTGGACCACCAGCATCACCGCCACCGGGAAGAACAGGTTGGCCGGGAAGGCGGCCAGGAACTGCGCCACCGCCTGCAGCCGGCCCGCCCAGCGCGGGTTCATGCCGATCCACACGCCGATGGGCACCCACACCAGGGCCGCCAGCGCGATCAGCACCATCACGCGCACCAGCGTGTAGCCGCCCAGGGTGAAGACGTGCAGCACTTCGTGCAGGCCCACCTCGCTGTGGACGAACTGCACCAGCCGGGCGATGGCGAACAGCACGCCGGCCGCCAGCACCGCGTCCCACACCCGTTCGGCGCGGGCCGAGGGCGCGGCCGGGCGGGCGCGGATCGAGGTGCCGTCGTGGCTGCGCTTGAACAGCGTCAGCGTGCGGCCCAGCTGCCGCTGGCACCAGCCGGCCATGCTCTGCGTGGCGGGGGCGCGGCGCAGCCAGTCCAGCAGCCAGGAACGCGGGGCGGCGTCGGCGCTGCCTTCCTCGAAGCGGAACTTGTCGGCCCAGGCCACCAGCGGGCGGAACAGCAGCTGGTCATACAGCAGGATGGCCACCAGCATGCAGGCGATGGCCCAGCCGATGGCGGGCAGGTCGCGCGCCTCGATGGCCATGGCGATGTAGGAGCCCACGCCGGGCAGCTTGATGTCCTGGTGCGAGACGGAGATGGCTTCCGAGGCCACCACGAAGAACCAGCCGCCGGACATGGACATCATCATGTTCCACAGCAGGCCGGGCATGGCGAAGGGTAGCTCCAGCCGCCAGAAGCGCTGCCAGCCCGAGAGCTGGAACACGCGCGCGGCCTCCTGCAGCTCGGCCGGCACGGTGCGCAGCGACTGGTAGAGGCTGAAGGCCATGTTCCAGGCCTGCGAGGTGAAGATGGCGAAGATGGCCGCGCATTCCACGCCCAGCAGGCTGCCCGGGAAGAGCGCGATGAAGCCCGTCACCGTGATCGACAGGAACCCCAGGATGGGAATGGACTGCAGGATGTCCAGCAGGGGCACCAGCACCCGTTCGGCCAGCCGGTACTTGGCCGCCAGCACCGCGAACACGCAGGCGAAGACCAGCGAGGCGCCCAGCGCGATGAACATGCGCAGCGTGGTGCGCAGCAGGTAGTAGGGCAGCTGCCAGGGGTCCAGCGACAGCGGCAGCTCGTCGCCCATGTGGAAGGGCTGGGCCATCTGGGCGGCGCCGTAGGCCAGCAGCACGATGGCGGCCAGCACCAGGGGCAGCAGCGCCCAGTCCCAGCGGTTGGGGGGAGCGTCCACGATCTGGCGGGGGAGGAACTCGCGACGCTGGGGCTGGGTCATGGCGGGGTGGCCGGCAACAGGAACGGACGGGCCGGCTGCCCGAGAGAAAAGCGGGTGGCCGGTGGCAAAGGGCGCAAGGGTAATCCCGGAATTTGTCCGTTGTGTGTACGCGGGGCCCAAAGATCGACGTTCTTTCGCCGCGCGGCCCCATTTCGAAGGGGCGCGGCGCCCCTTCGTCCCCCTTTTGCCCCCCGCAGCGCCCGTTCAGCCGGCGGTGGCGGTGCGGCCCGTGAGCTGGCCGGCGATGGCCGCCTGCAGCGGCGGCAGCCGGCGCGCGCCCTCCAGCACCCAGCGGCGCAGCAGCCGGGGCAGGGGCCGCGCGTCGGTATAGAGCCGCACGATGGCGTTGGTGCCCTGGTAGATGGGCAGCGCCCGGCGGTGGTGGGCGCGGGCATAGCGCGCCAGCACGCCGGCCGCGCCGATGTCCTCGCCCCTGCCACGCGCCTCGGCCAGGGTGCGGGCCAGGGTCTCGACCCCGGCCAGCCCCAGGTTGTAGCCATGGGCCGTCACCGGGTGCATGCCCACGGCGGCGTCGCCCAGCAGGGCGCAGCGCGTGCCGGCGAAGCGCTGGGCATAGACGGCGACCAGCGGGTAGGCGTGCCGCTCGCCCGCCAGCTGCATGGTGCCCAGGCGGTGGTTGAACTGGGCCTGCACCTCGGCGGCGAAGGCCGGCGCATCCAGCGCCATCAGCGCGGCGGCCTCGGCCGTGCCGGCGGTGACCACCACCGAGCACTGCGGCGCGCCGTCGGCCGGATCGTCCGGCAGCGGCAGCACGGCCAGGGTGCGCGCATAGCCGAAGCATTCGTGCGCCACGCCGCCGTGGGGCGCTGCATGGCGCATGCGGCAGACGATGACGCTGCGGCCGAAGTCGGTCATCTGCGCGCCGATGCCCAGCTGCCGGCGGGCGCTGGAAAAACGGCTGTCGGCGGCCACCACCAGGGGGGCGGCCAGGCGCGTGGCGGGCGTTCCGGGGGCGCTGCCGGCGGGGATGAAGTCCACCTCGGCCCGCGTGGGCAGCGCCGCCACCCGTTCCACCTGCGCCCCGGCCACGATGGCGACGCCCGGCGTGGCCCGCGCGGCCTGCCAGGCGCTGCGGCGCAGCGCGTGGTTGGGCACGATCCAGCCCAGGTGGGCCGCGCCGCTGCCCGCGCCCGGCGCCACCTGCAGCGGGGCATGCCGGCCCAGCGGACCGTCGTGTACCTGGGCCTGGCCGATGCGGCCGACCTCGTGCGCTGCCAGCCGCTGCCAGCTGCCGAGGCGGCGCAGCAGCTCGCCGCTGGAATGGGTCAGCGCGATCTCGCGGCCGTCGGGGGCCGGGGCCGCCAGGGCGGATTCGTCCTGCCGCTCGATCACCGTGGCCCGCAGCCCCGCCTGCCCCAGCGCCGTGGCCAGCGACAGGCCGGCCGGGCCGGCGCCGACGATCAGCACGTCGGCGTCGGCGTCGGCGTCGTGGCCGGGAGGGCGGGGCAGGGCGGATGCGGGCATGGTAGGGAGGCGTCCAGGCAAAGCGTCCATTGTGGGCATGGCGCCGGCGACCGGCCTTGCCCTGGCGCAAGGCCGATGCATGGGACGCCGCCCCGGCCGGATGGCAGCGGCCATGCAGGCGGGAGAAGCGCCGGATCGGCGGGGATTGTGGCGCGTGGGGACCCGCCCGCTGCTTACGTCTTAGAACGTGAACACGTTCTTACCCGCCGGCCGGGCAGGGCGGCTAGAGTGGTCATCCCTTCAACCAACCCAGGAATCGACCATGCGCGTGGACATCTATCGCCGATCAGAAGCCGAGGGCAAGTATTCCCACCTCGTGGTGCCCGAAGGGCGCCCCATTCCCCAGGAGGCGACCAACACCGACTGGGAAAACGAGCTGACCGGACAGGAAATGGATGAAACCGCCGACCACTGGGACGATTTCGGCATCCCCGAGCCCGGCCGCCAGCTGCGGGAGAAGGGCTATGCCATCACCAGCGTGCGCGAGCAGACCGACTGATCGATGGGCTGATACAGGAGGGCGCGCCTGTCAATCCGGGGACCTTTCCCGGATGACGCCCCCTGCGGTGCGCGCTACGCTGCACCGATGGAGACAAGAAGCACCGCCCCCGCAAGCCCGGCGGCCGGCACGCAGATGCCCGGCCCGCCGCCCCCCTTCATCCCCCAGATCCGCCTCTACCAGGACTGGCTGCGCCGCGAGCGCGGACTGGCCTTCGCCGACTACGACGCCCTCTGGCGCTGGTCGGTCAGCGACCTGGACGCCTTCTGGCAGAGCGTGTGGGACTATTTCGAGGTCGAGTCGCCCACGCCGCACCGCGCGGTGCTGGCGCGCAATGCCATGCCGGGGGCCGAATGGTTTCCCGGCGCGCAGGTCAACTACGCGCGGCAGGCGCTGCGGCATGTAGCTGCCGCCCATGCCGCCGGCCAGCCCGCCATCATCAGCCGCAACGAAAAGGGCCTGCACCGCGAACTGGCCTGGCCCGAGTTGCGCCTGCAGGTCGCGTCCCTGGCCCTGCACCTGCAGCGCCAGGGCGTGGGACCGGGCGACCGGGTGGCGGCCTACCTGCCCAACATCCCCGAAGCCATGGTCGCACTGCTGGCCACCGTGAGCCTGGGCGCGGTCTGGAGCGTGTGCGCGCCCGACATGGGCACGGCGGCCGTGCTCGACCGCTTCCGCCAGATCGAGCCCAAGGCGCTGATCGCGGTGGACGGCGTGACCTACGGCGGGCGCGACCTGGACCGCACCGGCGTGCTGGCCGAGCTGCGCGCCCAGCTGCCGTCGCTCAAGCACGTGGTGCTGGTGAACAATCTGGATGCTTCCAAAAAGATAGCGGACTGCGCAGACTACGCCAGCGCCAGCGGCCAAAACGATGAAGAAGTCGCGGCCTTCGAGCCGCGCTGGGTGCCGTTCGACCATCCGCTCTGGATCGTCTATTCCAGCGGCACCACCGGCCTGCCCAAGCCCATCGTCCATGGCCACGGCGGCATGCTGCTGGTGGCGCTGCAGCTCAAAAGCCTGCACAACGACATCGGCTGCAGCTACGCGCCCAACTCCTTCGGCGAGCGCTACCACTGGTACAGCTCCACCGGCTGGGTGATGTGGAACGCCCAGGCCAGCGGGCTGCTGTCGGGCACCACCTGCGTGATCTACGACGGCAACCCGGGCGGCAGCAAGGAGCGGCCCGACTGGGGCACGCTCTGGCGCTTCGCGGCCGACACCGGCGTGAGCTTCTTCGGCGCCGGCGCCGCCTTCTACGCCAACTGCATGAAGGCCGGCGTCGATCTGGCGGCCTGCGGCGACCTCTCCCGCATCCGCGCGCTGGGCACCACCGGATCGCCGCTGGCGCCCGAGGTGCAGGAATGGGGGACGCAGCAGTTCCAGCGCCTGCGCGATCTCTCCATCGATGACGGTACCGCCGCAGCGCCGGGCCGCCCCAAGCAAGGCGCCGCCCCCTCGGGGGGCAGCGACCCACGCGAAGCGGGGGAGCGTGGGGGCCATGTTTCTGCGCCGGGCCGCCCCAAGCAAGGCGCGGCCCCCTCGGGGGGCAGCGACCCATGCGAAGCAGGGGAGCGTGGGGGCGAACCGATCTGGTGGGACAACATATCGGGCGGGACGGACTTCTGCGGCGCTTTTATTGGTGGCCACCGCGAATTGCCCCAGGTGCCCGGCGAGATGCAGTGCCGCATGCTGGGCGCCGCCGTCGAGGCCTGGGACGCCCAGGGCCAGCCGGTGGTGGATGCGGTGGGCGAGCTGGTCTGCACCCAGCCCATCCCGTCCATGCCGCTCTATCTCTGGGGCGACGCGGACGGCAGGCGCTACCTGGCCAGCTACTTCGACATGTACCCGCCCGGCCACGGCCGGCGGCCGGGCGGCGGCGACGGGCCGGCCGCCATGGGGCCGGTCTGGCGGCACGGCGACTGGCTGCGCGTCACGCCCACGGGCAGCTGCGTCATCTACGGCCGCAGCGACGCCACCATCAACCGCCACGGCCTGCGCATGGGCACCAGCGAGATCTACAGCGCGGTCGAGGCGCTGCCCGAGGTGCTCGACAGCCTGGTGGTCGATCTGGAATACCTGGGCCGGCCCAGCTACATGCCGCTCTTCGTGGCGCTCAAGCCCGGCGCGGTGCTGGACGAGGCCCTGCGCCAGCGCATCGCCGGGGCGATCCGCGCGGCGCTGTCTCCGCGCTTCGTGCCGGACGACATCCTGGCCGTGCCGGAGATTCCGCGCACCCTGACCGGCAAGAAGCAGGAGCTGCCCGTCAAGAAGCTGCTGCTGGGCCAGCCGGCGGACAAGGTGGTCAACCGCGACGCCATGGCCAACCCGGGAAGCCTGGACTGGTTCATCGCCTTCGCGGCGGAGCGCGCGGGCTGCGGCAGCACGGCGGCGCCCGCCGGCTGAGGCGCCGCAGAGTGCCGGCGGGCCGGGGCGCCGAACTATGATCGGCTTTCCCGTCCCGCGCTATGCAAAAACCGCCCCTTTCCGCCGCTGAAGAGCCCGGCACCGCGGCCGTGCCCGAGTTCGCCCGCCCCGGGCGGTCCTTTGCCGGCTATACGGTGGTAGAGACGCTGTACGAAGGCGCCCGTTCCGTCGTGCTGCGCTGCCTGGACACGGGCGGCGCATCGGTGGTCGTCAAGCTGCTGCGCTGCGTGCGGCTGGGCCCGGGCGAGGTGGCGCGCTTCCGGCTGGAGTACGAGCTGTCGCGCCGGGTGCAGCACGAGCGGGTGGTCAGCGCCACCGCCCTGGGCAGCCACGACGGGGTGCTGTTCATCGCCATGCCCGACGACGGCGCCATCTCCCTGCGCGAATGGCTGCGCAGCCGCGGCCCGCTGGACGCGGCCCAGGCCATCGACGTGGCGCTGGCCCTGGTGGACGCGCTCGACGCCATCCACCAGCGCAACATCGTCCACAAGGACGTGGCGCCCGGCAACATCATCGTGCGCCCGGGCGGCAGCGCCATCAAGCTGATCGACTTCGGCATCGCGGCCAGCGTGTCGGTGGAGCGCACCCAGGCCGTGAGCCTGCGCGAACTCGAAGGCACCCTGGCCACCATGGCGCCCGAGCAGACCGGGCGCATGAATCGCGACGTGGACTACCGCGCCGACTTCTACGCCCTGGGCGCCACGCTCTACGAACTGCTGGCGGGCACGCCCCCGTTCGGCGCGCTGGACGACCCGCTGCGCGCCGTGCATGCCCACCTGGCGCTGCTGCCGCCGCCGCTCCAGCCGGCCTGCCCGGAGGCGCCCGGGCCGCTGTGCCGGCTGGTCGAGCGGCTGCTGGCCAAGGAGCCGGAGGCGCGCTACCAGAGCCACCACGTGCTGCGGCGCGACCTGCAGCGCATCCGGGACGGCCTGCACGACCCGGCCGCGCTGGACGCGCTGGAGCTGGCCGAGGGCGACCTCTCCGAGCGCTTCCAGGTCGCCAGCCGGCTCTACGGACGTGCGGCCGAGGTGCGGCAGCTGCTGCAGGCCGGCGAGGCCGCGGCCCGCGGCGCGGCGCGGGTGCTGATGCTGGCCGGCGCACCCGGCGTGGGCAAGACCGCGCTGGTGCAGGAAGTGCAGCGCACCCTGCTGGCGCGCCAGGGCCACATGGCCAGCGGCAAGTTCAACCAGTTCGGCCAGTCCGCGCCCTGCGCGGCCTTCGTGCAGGCCCTGGCCCAGCGCACCCGCCAGGTGCTGGCCCAGCCGCCCGCCGAGCGCGCCGTATGGGCCCAGCGGCTGCGGGCCTTGCTGGGCGTGAACGCGGCGCTGGCGCAGACGGCCCTGCCCGAACTCGTCGCGCTGCTGGGGCCGGCCGAGCCCGAAGGCCATGCGCTGGGCCCGGCCGAGGCCGAGAACCGCTTCATCCGCACCATGCAGCTGTGCCTGGCGGGCCTGTGCAGCGCGCAGTCGCCGCTGCTGGTGTTCGTCGACGACCTGCAGTGGAGCGACCGGCTCTCGCGCCGGCTGCTGCGCGAGATGGTGCTCGACGAAGGCCTGCAGCACCTGCTGGTGATCGGCGCGTACCGGACGGACGAGGTGGGCGAGGGCCACCCGCTGCTGCAGGACCTGGCCACGCTGGCCGACACCGGCCATGGCCGCTACAAGTCGCTGCAGCTGGAGCCGCTGCAGCCGGCCGACGTCTCGCAGTGGCTGGCGGGCACGCTGCACCGCCCCATGGCCGAGCTGGAGCCCCTGGCCCGGCTCTGCCATGCCAAGACCGGCGGCAATCCCTTCTTCCTGGGCCGCTTCCTGCAGGACCTGCACCAGCGCGGCCTGATCTGGCTGGACCGCGCCGCGCCGCGCTGGCGCTGGGACGCCGAGCGCATCCGCCAGGAACACGTGGCCGACAACGTGGTGGCGCTGATGCTGGAACAGCTGCGGCGCCTGCCGCCCGAAACCCGCACCGTGCTGACCGCCGCCGCCTGCCTGGGCAGCCGCTTCGACGCCCATCTGCTGGCCGTGGCCTGCGGGCTTCCTACGGCCGGCGCCGTGCGGGCCCTGCATCCGGCGCTGGAAGCCGGGCTGGTCCTGCCACGCGACGCCCGCTACAAGTGGCTGCCGGTGCTGGACGCGCAGGAAGGCCAGGCGGTGCAGGCCGAATTCGCCTTCGCCCACGACCGGGTGCAGGAAGCCGCCTACCTGCTGTCCAGCGCCGAGGCCCGCCCCGCGCTGCACCTGCACATCGGCCGCCTGCTGTGCGCCGCGCGGCCCGACGAGCCGCCCGACTTCGCCGTCATCAACCACCTCAACCAGGGGCAGGCCCTGGTCACCGACCCGGCCGAGCGGCTCCGGCTGGCCGGCTACAACATGCATGCCAGCCGGCAGGCCTGCGCCGCCGCCTCCTTCGACCTGGCGGCGCACTACGCCGCGCAGGCCGTGGCGCTGCACGGCGCGGGCGGCTGGGCGGCCGACGCCGCCGGCCTGCTGGAGCTGCACGTCCACGCCGCGCGCATGGCGGCGCTGTCGGGCGACGCGCCGGCCATGGACGCGCTGATCGAGGCCGCGCTGCCGCACGCCGCCACCGCCATGGAACGCGCCCGCCTGCTGGACGTACGGATCGAATCCTTCTACACCTCCGGCCGGCTCGACGACACGCTGGAACTGGGCCTCGCGGTGCTGCGCCTGCTCGGCACCGGGCCGCCCGAGGCCGCCTCGCCCGCCGACACCGTGCAGCTGGTGACCGAGGTGCGCGCCGAGATCGAGGCCCTGGGCTTCGACGCCCTGGCCGCGCGGCCGGTGATGACCGACGCGCTCTGCCTGCAGCAGCTGTCGGTGGTGGCCAAGATGACCGCTGCCGCCTATATCGCCCGGCCGGCGCTGCTGCCGCTGCTCACCGTGCTGCAGGTGCGCTGGATGGTGGTCCACGGCCATGCGCCGGTGGCGCTGTCGGCCTATTCGGTCATGGGCCTGATGGTGGCGGAATACCTGCAGGACCACATCTTCGGCTACCGCCTGGGCCGCCTGTCCATGGACCTGGTGGAGCGCCACGGCTGGCGCCACGTCCATGCGCATGCGGGCTTTTCGTTCAACGCCTTCCTGCGCCACTGGATCGAGGGCATCTCCAGCGGACTGCCGGGCCTGATGGCCGTCCACCGCAACGGGCTGGAGACCGGCAACCTGCGGCATGCGGGCCTGGGCCTCTACGTGCATGGCTACCACGCGCTGCTGGCCGGCACGCCGCTGGCCGAGCTGCAGGCCCAGCTCGAAGCCGATGCCGCCACGCTGCGGCGCATCCGCCAGCCCGTGGCGCACGACTATCTGAGCGCCCTGCTGGCCGTGGTGCGCGCGCTGCGCCGGCCCGCGGCCGACACCGAGCCGCTGGAGCAGCCGGCAGCGGGCTTCTCCGCCCGGGCCCTGCTGCAGACCTATTCCGAGCGGGCCGACCAGACCGGCGCCATGTTCCTGCACGCCTGGCAGTGCATGCTGCACGCGCTGGCCGGCCGGGCCGAGGAGGCCGTGGCCGCAGGCGATGCCGCGCAGGCGCTGTTCTCGGCCGGGCGCGGCATGGTCATGGTGCCCTTCTGCGTGTTCTTCTCGGCCCTGTCGGCGCCGCAGAGCGGCCGCCCCGACGCCGCCGCGCGCTGCAAGGCGGCGCTGCACCGGCTGGAGCTGTGGGCCCACACCTGCGCCGAAGTGCGCCCGCTGGCCCACCTGCTGCGCGCGCGCATGGCGGCGGCGGGCATCCGCATGCCGGGCCCGCCGGTCGATGTCCGGGCCGAGATCGAAGCCGCCCGGCGCGCAGCCCAGGCGCTGGACAACCTCTTCATCCAGGGCCTGGTGCATTGGGCCGGCCTGCTGTGCATGCCGGCCGGCGCCGCCCCTTCCGCGTCCGTGCTGGCCGAACGTGCCCAGGCGCGGGCCCTGTTCCTGCGCTGGGGCGCCGCGGCGATGGCCGGCGCGCCGCTGGTCGCCGCCGCGCCCGAGGCCGTGCTGCCCGCGCCGGGCACGGCCGGGCCGGCAGCGGCAGCGCCCGGCGCCACCGTGCTGGCCACGCCGGGCCACACGCTCGATCTGGCCACGCTCATGAAGGCCGCCCAGGCCGTGACGGCCGAGATCGCGCTCGATGCGCTGCTCGCGCGCCTGCTGCAGGTGCTGCGCGAGAGCGCCGGCGCCAGCCGCGCCGCCGTGGTGCTGCGCGACGGGGCTGGCGCCTGGTCGCTGCAGGCCGACAGCGAGGCCCCGGCGCCCGGGCCGGAGGCGGGCGATGGCGGCATGCTGCTGGAAGACGCGGGCGAGCGCCTGCCGCTGGAAGTCCTGCGCACGGTGCTCAACCTCGCGAGCCCGGTGCTGGTCGTCGATCTCGCCCAGGCCCATGTGTGGCGGCGGCTGCCGTATTTCACCGGGCGCCGGGTGCGCTCCGCGCTGTGCATGCCGCTGGTGCGGCAGGGCGCCACCGTGGGCGCGCTCTATCTGGAGAACGACGCCACGGCCGGCGTCTTCTCGCAGGAGCGCATCCAGTTCCTCGAGCTGCTTTCGGGCAACGTCATCAACGCCATCGACAACGCCCGGCTCTACGCGCAGTGGCGCGGCCTGGCGCAGACGCTGGAGCAGCGCGTGGCCGAGCGCACGCGCGCGCTGGCCGACAGCGAGGCGCGGCTCCAGTCCATCCTGAACAACGCGCCCATGCCCATGACGGTGACGCGCCTGTCCGACGACAGCTTCGTCTATGCCAACCAGCGGGCCGAGCAGCTGTCGGGCATGCCGCTGGCCGAGCTGATGGGCCGCTCTCCGCGCAGCATCTACCGCAATCCCGCCGACCGCGACCGGCTGTTCGCCGCGTTCCGTCGCGACGGCGTGGTGAGCGACCACGAAACCCGCCTGATCACGGCCGGCGGCAGCGATATCTGGGTGCTGATCTCCATCGTGCCCCTCATCTACGACGGAGAGCCCTGCGCGCTGGCCACCGTGGTGGACATCACCGTCCGCAAGACCATGGAAGACGCGCTGCGCGTCGCCGCCACCACCGACCCGCTGACCGGCGCAGCCAACCGCCGCCACTTCATGGAGCGGGCCGAGGCCGCGCTGGCCCAGGTGCGCGGGGTGCCGGGCGGCCACCACGAGGCCCGGCTGTCGATGCTGATGTTCGACGTGGACGACTTCAAGCAGATCAACGACCGCCACGGCCATGCCGCGGGCGATGCCGTCCTGCGCGCCGTGACCGGCGCCTGCGCCAGCCGCATCCGCGCCTGCGATCTGCTGGGCCGGCTGGGCGGCGAGGAATTCGGCGTGCTGCTGCCGGCCACCGGGCTGGGCGATGCCCGGGCCCTGGCCGAAGCGCTGCGCGCGCGCATCGCGGCGGCGGAAACCGTATGGCCCGATGGCACCGCCGTGCGCGTCACGGTCAGCCTGGGGGTGAGCACGCTGCTGCCGGGCGACACGCTCGACAGCCTGCTGGCCCGCGCCGATGCCGGCCTCTACCAGGCCAAGCACCTGGGGCGCAACCGCGTGGGCTGCCTGCCACCCTGAGAGGGGGCCCGGCGCGCCGCTGCCTGCCCCGTAGGACTCGCCTGACGGCCGGCCCCCCGGCCGCGTTCCATAATGGCCCGCTGCCGAGCCCGCCTGCCGGCTCCTTCCCGAGGATTTCCTTCCATGACTGTTCCCGCACCCAAGCGCTTTTCGATGATCCGCGAGTTCCATCTCGCGGACTGGTTCACGCTGGGCAACGCCGTCTGCGGCGTGGGCGCGCTGTTCTCGTCCATGACCTACCTGGCGGTAGGCGACGTGCGGCACATCCATTTCGCCGCCGCGCTGGTGCTGGCCGCGCTCATCTTCGACGTGCTGGACGGCCGCATCGCGCGCTGGCGGCAGAAGTCCTCGGCCATGGGCCGCGAGCTGGACTCGCTGGCCGACGTGATCTCCTTCGGCGTGGCGCCGGCCATCATCGCCTATGCCTGCGGCATGCAGGGGCTGTACGACCGCATCGTGCTGGCCTACTTCGTGGCCTGCGGCGTCTCGCGCCTGGCGCGCTACAACGTCACGGCCGAAACCCTGTCCGAAGGCACGGGCAAGGTCAAGTACTTCGAAGGCACGCCGATTCCCACCTCCATCGTGCTGGTCGGCCTCCTGTCGCTGGCCGCCGCCCTGGGGGCCGTGGGCGACCGGCTCTGGTTCGGTCACGTGCTGCTGGGCGGCTTCACGCTGCACCCACTGGTGCTGGTGTTCGCCGTCTCCGGCTCGCTGATGATCAGCCGCATCCGCATTCCCAAGCTCTGAACCTCCGAGCCCCTGCGCCGCCCTGGCGCAGCGGCGAGCCCGTCGCCGGGCGCACCCCGCCGGAGCGACCGGGCACTTGCGTGGCGCCTGGTGGAACGGCGGGCGCCGGACACGATCTGACGCAACCCTGCGCGGTCCGCGCACGGTACACTTGCCCGCTTTCCCGTGCGCGCGCGTGCCGCCGGGGCCGTTGCAGCCGGCCCGGTGCTGCCGCCGTGCGCCGCTGGGTCCGCCAAGTCTTGCCTTCCCTTTTCTTGCGCAGCGTCTTCCTTCTCTCGCACCCCTTGCTCCATGGCCGTTGAAACGGCGGGCGCTGCCCGCACCAGCTTTGAACTCAAGAGCGCCCAGCTGCCCGTGGTGGCGGTGGCGCTCAAGACCACCGACGCGGGCGTGCTCGCCGCCGATCTGGCCGCGCGCCTGGCCGACGACCCCGGCTTCTTCGACAACGACCCGGTGCTGATCGACCTGGCCGGCGTGCGCGATGCCGAGGAGCCCGTCGATTTCGCCGCCCTGGGCGCCTCGCTGCGCGCGCTGCACACCGTGCCGGTGGCGGTGCGCGGCGGCAGCGCCGCGCAGATGGAGGCCGCGCTGGCCGCCGGCCTGGTGGCCGCGCCCGAGGCCCCGCCGGCCCGCGCCGCAGCTGCCCAGGCTCCCGCTCCCGCCCAGCCGGTGCGGGAAGTGGTCCGCGAGGTCGTGCGCGAAGTCGAGGTGCCGGTGGCCGGCCCCACCACGGTGGTGGTGGACAAGCCGCTGCGCTCGGGCCAGCAGGTCTATGCCCGCGGCGGCGACCTGGTGGTGATGGCCGTGGTCAGCTTCGGCGCCGAGGTCATCGCGGACGGCAACATCCACATCTACGCGCCCATGCGCGGCCGGGCCATCGCCGGCGCGCGGGGCAATACCGAGGCGCGCATCTTCAGCACCTGCCTGGAGCCGCAGCTGGTCTCCATCGCGGGCATCTACCGCACCACCGAAACCGAACTGCCCGACAACGTGCGCGGCAAGCCGGCGCAGGTGCGGCTGGAGGGCGAGAAGCTGCTCATCGAGCCGCTCTGAGGCCACGGCCTCCTGCCTTTTCCTTCATTCCATCCATTCTTCGATCCACTCTCTTCCGATCCAGCGCGATCACATCATTTCAGGGAACCAGCACAACATGGCCAAAATCGTCGTCGTCACCTCCGGCAAGGGGGGCGTGGGCAAGACCACCACCAGTGCCAGCTTCGCATCGGGCCTCGCGCTGCGCGGCCACAAGACCGCGGTGATCGACTTCGATGTCGGCCTGCGCAACCTCGACCTCATCATGGGTTGCGAGCGCCGCGTGGTGTACGACCTCATCAACGTGATCCACGGCGAGGCCAACCTGAACCAGGCCCTCATCAAGGACAAGCAGTGCGAGAACCTGTTCGTGCTGGCCGCCAGCCAGACGCGCGACAAGGACGCGCTCACGCAGGACGGCGTCGAGAAGGTGCTGAACGACCTGGCCGCGATGGACTTCGAATACATCGTCTGCGACTCGCCCGCCGGCATCGAGAGCGGCGCGCTCATGGCCATGCACTTCGCCGACGAGGCGCTGCTGGTGACCAACCCGGAAGTCTCCTCGGTGCGCGACTCCGACCGCATCCTGGGCATGCTGGGCAGCAAGACGAAGCGCGCCATCGAGGGCAAGGAGCCCATCAAGGAACACCTGCTCATCACGCGCTACAACCCCGGCCGCGTGCAGGACGGGCAGATGCTGAGCCTGGAGGACATCCAGGACATCCTGCGCATCGAACTCATCGGCGTGGTGCCCGAGTCGGAAAGCGTGCTCACCGCCTCCAACCAGGGCACGCCCGCCATCCACCTGCAGGGCACCGACGTGTCCGAGGCCTACAAGGACGTGGTGGCCCGCTTCCTGGGCGAAGACAAGCCCATGCGCTTCGTCGAGGCCGAGAAGCCCGGCTTCTTCAAACGCATCTTCGGCGGGAGGTAGTCCATGGCATCTTTCCTCTCCTTCCTGCTCGGTGAAAAGAAGAAGACCGCCAGCGTCGCCAAGGAGCGGCTGCAGATCATCCTCGCGCACGAGCGCAACGGC
The DNA here is from genome assembly GCA_913774625.1 of uncultured Acidovorax sp. Lineage (GTDB taxonomy): Bacteria > Pseudomonadota > Gammaproteobacteria > Burkholderiales > Burkholderiaceae_C > Paracidovorax. The sequence continues at coordinate 3,061 of CAJYHL010000057.1, read as the reverse complement.
CGCAACGCCGCCGAGCCCGACTACCTGCCCGCGCTGCAGCGCGAGCTGGTGGCTGTGATCTCCAAGTACGTGAAGATCAGCCCCGACGACCTCAAGGTGCAGCTGGAGCGCCAGGACAACCTGGAAGTGCTCGAAGTCAAGATCGAGCTGCCCGACACCGCCGCCAAATAAGGCCCGGCCTTCGGTGAGGAAAATGCGGCCAGCCCTTGTGCATCAAGGGCTGGCCGCTCTCATTTTTGCGTGGCTCCGGCCATGGCGGGTGCGCGGCCCAGCGGGTGCTCGGCATAGAACATGCCGCCGTGGTAGAGCAGCGGCGAGGCTCCCGCCAGATGGCTGCACTGCTCCACCTCGCCCACGAAGATGGTGTGGTCGCCTTCCACGTACTGGCTGCGGTTGAAGCACTCGAACACCGCCACGGCCCCGGCCAGCACGGGCGCGCCCGCGATGCCCGGCCGGTGCTCCACGCCCGCGAAGCGGTCGATGCCGCGCGTGGCGAAGCGCTCGGCCAGGGCCTGCTGGCCGGCCGCCAGCACATTGATGGCGTAGTGCGAACCGGCCGCGAAGGCCGGCAGCGACGAGGCCTTGTGCGCCAGGCTCCAGAGCACCAGCGGCGGCTCCAGCGACACCGAGTTGAACGAGCTCGCCGTCATGCCGACCAGTGCGCCGTCGGCCGTGCGTGCGGTGACGATGGTCACGCCGGTGGCGAACATGCCCAGCGCATCGCGGAATTCGCGCGCCGAGAATTCCGGCGGGCGGGCGGTGGTCATTCGGGGCGGGGTGGAGGTCACAGTCAAAGGCGCTCGCGGCGGTCGGGATGGGAGGGGTCGGATATTATGGGCCGGCCTCCGCCCGGCTGCCGCGCGCACTGTCTGCGCGGCAGCGCCCCTGTCTCCCGTCCATGCCGCTGCTTCCCACGTTCACCACCCTCGGCTCCGGCCACACCGTTCTCATGCTGCACGACGCGGACGGCGACCACCTCACCTTCGCGCCCCAGGTCGAAACCCTGGCCAGCGCCGGCTACCGCGCCGTCGCCTGGGACATGCCCGGCTACGGCCGCAGCGCCCCGATCGAGCCCTATGGCTTCAAGGGCCTGGCGCAGAGCTGCGCCCGGCTGATCGACGCGCTGCAGTGCGGCCCCGTCTCGCTGGTCGGCCACGGCCTGGGCGCCATGCTGGCCCTGGAGGTGGCGCTGCGCCAGCCGCAGTCGGTGCGCCGGCTGGTGCTGTGCGCGGGCGGCCCGGCGCTGGACGAGGCCAGCGAACGCGAATGGGTGGCGCCGCGTCTGGCCGCGCTGGAAGCCGGCCTGCCCATGGAGGCGCTGGCCCAGGCCCTGGTGCCGCGCCATGCCGGCAGCGGCGCGCTGCCCGAAGGCCTGCGCCTGGCGGGCCACGCGCTGGGCCAGGTCAACCCCTCGGCCTACCGGCGCGCGCTGCAGGCGCTGCCGGCCTTCGCGCGCGGCGCGGCGGATTTCGCCCGCGTGCAGGTGCCCACGCTGCTGGTGGGCGGCGCGCAGGACCGCTGCACCCCGCCCGAGGCGCTGCAGGCCCTGGCCCATGTGCTGCCCGATGCGCGCCACCTCTCGCTGCCGAATGCCGGCCACTGGCCGCAGCTGGAAGACCCGGACGCCTTCGACGGCGCGCTGCTGGACTTCCTGGCTTCCGCACGCACGCGGGTGCTGCACTGATGCGCCCCGCCGCCCGACCCCTGCCGGCCGGAAGCCCCGCCGCACTGCTGGCCCTGCGCCAGCGCTGGCCCGCCGCCATGGTGGCCGCTGCCGCCCTGGCCCTGGCCGCCGGCGGGCTGCGCATCGCGCACTCGCCACGCGACGGGCGCGACACGGCCCGCGGCGCCCTGGGCGCCGCCCTGTTCGCCGAAGGGGCCGACGCGCCGCTGCGGCTGCAGGGCCCGGCCGCGCAGGCCCTGCCGCTGGAGCCGCCCGCTCCGGTGACCATGGTGATCGCCGTGCCCCAGCCTTCCGCAGCGGCTTCGGCGGCCGCCGGTACCCGGGTGCCCCAGGCCGCCGCTCCGGCGGCTGCGCCTCCGGTGCAGGCCGCATCGCCCGAGGCGGCGGCGCGGGCCTGCGAACGCCTGCTCAAGCGCCTGCCGACCATCACCGCGCAGGACTGCGCGGATGCGCGGCTGGCCGAAAGCGGCGCGGTCTCGGTGCAGGGCACGCCGCTCTACTGGCGCGACGTGCTGCCCGCCGCCGCCCAGGCCTCCGCGTCCGCCCCCCGGCCGCTGCGGGTGCTGGTGGTAGGCGCCATGCACGGCGACGAGCTGACCGCCGCCTCGCTCGCGCTGCGCTGGATCGAGCTGGCGCAGGCCGGCACCGTGCGCTCGCGCCAGCCGGTGCACTGGCGCTTCATCCCGGTGCTCAACCCGGACGGCCTGCTGGCGAAGAAGCCCACCCGCATCAATGCCCACGGCGTCGATCTGAACCGAAACTTCCCCACGCCCAACTGGGAACGCGATGCGCCCATCTACTGGGACAAGCGCACCCGCCGCGACCCGCGCCGCTGGCCCGGCCCCAGCCCGCTGTCCGAACCCGAATCGCGCTTCCTGCACCAGCAGATGGACAAGGACTTCAAGCCCGACCTGGTGGTGAGCATCCATGCGCCCTACGGCGTGCTCGACTACGACGGCCCGCTGCCCCCGCCCAGCCGGCTGGGCCAGCTGCGGCTGGACCAGCTGGGCATCTTCCCGGGCTCGCTGGGCCACTACGGCAGCGTGCGCCAGGGCATGCCGGTGGTGACCATCGAGCTCAAGCACGAGCTGCACATGCCCGACGACGACCAGGTGCTGCAGATGTGGCGCGACCTGCTGCGCTGGATGGACAACAACCTGACCGAGGCCCACGCGCGCGCCACGCCCTGAGAACGTGTTGACGATCTCGCAGGGGATCGCGTTGGCGCGCAATCGGGATGAGTGGATGCTTCGGATGCGCCGCATGGGCTGGTGCCCATGCAAGCAGCCGGGGCGTCCAATCGCCCGATTTCGCTCCAACCCGAAGGGCAGCGGTGTGGGCGGGCGGTCTGCGGCGTTGCGGCGCTCGTGGATAGCC
>CAJYHL010000056.1 GCA_913774625.1 uncultured Acidovorax sp. | reverse complement strand
CGGGAACGGGAACGGGAACGGGAACGGGAACGGGAACGGGAACGGGAACGGGAACGGGAACGGGAACGGGAACGGGAACGGGAACGGGAACGGGAACGGGAACGGGAATTGCACCGGCGACAACTGTGGCGACGGTGACAAGTCCAGTTTCGGCGGCTCCTGTGCTGCCGGATTCAGCTGCGAAGGCGATGCCATTCAGTGCGCCATTGCGCGCGAACAGCACATGCGCAATTGCCAGATGCTGCAAACCGATCAGCCCGATGGCGACTACAAAGCCGCCGCCGATGGCACCGATGAATCCAGCGCTGAAAAGCTCAAGGGCAAGGCAGAGCAGGTGTCCATCAGCAGCTTCGATCAACGCGGCTTCGGCTGGGGCAGCAGCTGTCCGCCTGATCCGGAGATAGCCCTTGGCTTCGTGCGAGCCAGCTTTTCCATCCCGTTTTCTCGCATTTGCGGCCCGCTCAGTGTCCTGAGCCTGGCCGGCGTCGGCATCACGTTGCTCGGCTCCCTGGTATGGGTGCTGGGCGGCAAGAAGTCAGCATGAAGGGGTAAGCCATGCCATGGATCATTTCCGTTCTTCTCGGGGGCTTGCTGCGCATTGTCAGTAGCTTTGTGGGCCGCGTGTTGCTCGCCCTCGGCTTCGGCTTCGTGGAATTCGTCGGCGTGTCGTCGCTGGTTGATTCGGTGAAGTCGCAAGCCTCTTCTCTGCTCGCCGGCGTCGGCGCTTCCAGCCTGTCCGAGTGGGCCGGTTTCTTCCGCATCGACGTGCACATCTCGATCATCATCAGCGCCATCGGTGTGAAGGTGCTTCTTAACTCCCTCGGCGGCGACAAAATCCGCCGCCTGGTGCAGAGGTAAGCCATGCCCATCAACTTCGTCACCGGGCTCCCCAGGCAGGGAAAAACGCTCTTCACCTTCATCCAGGTTCAGGAGCGCGCCAAGAAAGAAAACCGGCCCGTCTTCTACTGCAACATCCCCGAAGTCACGCTGGAGGGATGGACCGAAATCGACCATCCGGACAAGTGGATGGAGTGCCCGAACGACTCCATCATCGTGGTCGACGAACTGCAGGACTTCTGGGGCATGGCCCCGCCTGGCTCCCGTGTGCCGTCGCCCATTCTCGAGCTCAGCAAGCACGGCAAACGGGGCATCGATTTCTACTTCATCACGCAAGACCCCGGCCTGGTGCATGCCACGCCGCGCAAGCTCTGCGAGATCCATTGGCATGTGGTGCGCGCCTTCGGCTCCGAGAACGCTGTGGCCCATAAATTCAACCGGATGCAGACCGATCCGGAGCGCGTCAAATCCAAGTCCGAGAAGTACCCGTGGCGCTATCCCAAGGATGCCTTCGGCAAGAAGGACAAGGCGGGGAACTGGATCACCAAGCCCTGGTACAAGAGCGCCGACGTCCACAACATCAAGCGCCAGATTCCGCTGAAGGTCTGGGCCATCCCGGGCGGCCTGGCCCTCGCCGGTTTGGCGATCTGGGGCGGTGTCCACCTCTTCGGCGGCGTGCTCGACAGGGCGCGCTCTGCTGGCGGCGGTCAGGACGTCGCCACTGCGCCCACCAAGGCCGGCAGCGCACCCGGCGCCGTGGGAGCAGGCGCTCCCAGCTCGGCGCACACCATGACCACCGCCGAGTGGCTGGCAGCTCGCCAGCCGCGGCTACCAGGCTTCCCCAACACGGCGCCGGTCTACGACCAGGTCACCCAGCCAACAGAGGCACCGTATCCGGCGGCATGCGTGCAGATGGGCCCGCGCTGCGAGTGCTACACCCAGCAGGCCACGCTGCTGCAGGTCAACGCCGATACCTGCAGGCAGATCGTCAAGTTCGGCTATTTCGTTGACTGGAAGAAGCAGCAAGAGGCCCCGCCACCCGTGCAACGTACCCCCCGCGACCAGGCCCCCGCTGTCGCTGCCCAGGCCCAGCCGCCCGTGGTCATCAACCTCCCGGCAGGCCACCCGCCACAGCAGCAATCTGCCTACCTTGAGGCGCTTGCGGCCAGGAATGCGCAGGTACGGTCAACTCTGCAGTGATGACAATTGGGGGCCTAATCGATATACAAGGGCATTCATGGTGATTGCTTAAGCATCTTGTGCTCATCACTTTGGCTTTGCCTTGAATGCTCAAGGTATCCTTCCCCAAGCTAGGGAGGGTGATAGATGCGAGTCGAAATTTTCGCGGCAGGGCTTCTGTTATGGGCCGCATGTGCGAATGCCCAAAGTGTTTATCGCTGCGGCAATACATATCAACAAGAACCGTGCAAGGGTGGGAAGTCCGTCGATGTTTCCCCGTCGGTAAGTGATCCATCTGGGCCAGGCAGCCAGCGTGTTTATTTGTGCCGTGCTCCGGATAGGAACCTGTATTGGATGCCGGATCATTGTCATGATCGCGGCTGGACCGTTGAGAGAACAGAGCTTGTTCCATCGCGGTTGCCCTGGGAACAGCAGCGTGAGATTGCTCGTGCAAAGCGGGCCGAAGGTGAACGCTTGGTGCAAGACGCTTCCAGACCTGCGCCTATGACCTACCAGCAGATCCCGCCCAATAATCAGAAAGCTGCCGAGTGCGAAAGCTTGGAAGCCGTTGTGAAAGATTTGGATCGTCAGGGGCGTGCCGGGAGCCAGTATTACGACCTGGATAGGGTAAGGGCTGAGCGGCTCGATGCTAGAAATCGGCAGCACCGCCTTGGTTGCCGTTGACGCATGAGATGTCTGCGAACATCAAGTCCAAGCACATGGCCTTGATGTTCTGCGCCAGGCGCCGTCTGGCCGTTTGCGCGTCACGCCACCACTGCGGCACCGGCTGTTTTTCTGGATACTGCAACCGGCCAGCCGCCTTGAACGCCGCGCCCCGTGCTGCCCGGATCGCCCGCAGAATCCGAGTGCTGGGCCGTGGCAGCGCCCATACCAGCGCCCTGCCGAAAGGCAGCACCAGCTGCAGAGCCATAGCTTCCGGATGCTTCCTGTAGTTCGCTGCGATCATGGTGCTTCCCCTTCGGTGTACCGGGCCCCTAGATTCCGAGCCGGTCAACATCTGTCTGTTGCCCGTGCAAGCGGCCCCTGCTTGCACCGTTCCCCTGAGTTCTTCGCCGTGCCATTAGCGGTGCCGTGATTTGGGATTCGGAGGGGGAGGGTTTGTAAATCGTCAGATTTATGGATTCCCCCGTAGAAGCCCAAAAGGGCCGAAGGCCCGGTCATGGCTTAGCGTTGGCCGAAGAGGCGAAGAACTCAGGGGATCGGTGCAGGGCGCGATCTGTGACGGGCAACGGACGCCGCGCGGCGAGCGCCCATAGCTGCGCAGCAAGCTCTAACTCGGCCGAATGGCCGTGCTGTTCAGGTATTTCCTTTACGCCCCACCGCTGACCAGGTGCTGAAGTCCCCAGCTCGTCAGGGTTTCCAATTCCGGCTTTTGCTTTTTGACCAACTAGTCAAAACTCCTGACCAAGGAGGAACAATGTTGATTGGATACGCGCGTGTCAGCACGCAAGACCAAGACACGGCGCTGCAGCTCGATGCCTTGAACAAAGCCGGATGCCAGAATATCTATCAGGAGAAAGCAAGCGGTGCATCCCGGCGCGGCCGTGTCGAGCTGGCCAGGTGTCTGGAATCCCTAACTCGGGGAGATGTTTTGGTGGTCTACAAGATCGACCGTATAGCCCGCAGTCTCTTTGACTTGCTCGACATACTGCGGCACCTCGAGCGGGTGGGGGCTACCATCAAGAGCGTGACGGAGCCGCTCGACACGACGAATAGCATGGGCGTGTTCGTTGTCCAGATCCTAGGCGCCGTGGCCCAGCTGGAGAGGTCGATGATTCGGGAGAGATCGATTGCCGGTCAGGTGGCAGCGAGAGCGCGGGGGAGGGTGCCAGGTCGAGTCCGAGCGTTGTCGGCAGAAGATGAGCGCGCAGTGGTTGCAGAGTACCAGGCGGGCGAGACGACCTATCGAGGCTTAGCCTTAAAGCACGGCGTTTCGGAGTCGGTAATCAAACGGGCCGTGTACCGGGCCACGAAGCCGGCGGACTACCTGAAGCGCCAGCGTTGCTAGCGAGATCATCCGTTTCCGCCAAACAAAAAGCACCCCTAGCCGGGTGCTTTTTTTTCGTCCCTGCAGGGGATGTTGGTCCTTATGCGCATGCGCCCGCTGACCGGCGGGCTGGCCAGACCTGGCGTGTGGATGGACCGGCGGCGCGCGTGCCTGAGGCGGCTTCGGGCGCCCGTTGGATTTACCCTTCTAGGTTTTCAAGATGCCGGAAAGCGCGTCTGCCGTGTCGGTGGCCAGTAGCGAGAACAGCTGCAGATCGATCGGCTGGTCGTTCTTCATTTCATAGCCCCGGCGGATACCTTCCCGCGTAAATCCGAGCCGGCGCAGCAAGGCCGCGCTGGCGTGGTTGCCCATGTCCACGTCCGCGCCCAGGCGGTGAAGGTTCATGGATTGGAATGCATGCCGCGCCATGGCCGAGACCGCCTCTGTGGCCAGGCCATGGCCCCAATACCGGGGTAAAAGCCAATAGCCGATCTCGGCCCGCCGATGTTCCGCGTCCAGATCGTTGAGGCCGCACGCACCCACCAACTGCGCCGGTTGGCCGGCCCGGCAGATGGCCCACCATTGCCCTGTTCCGGTCTGCTGGATTTTGTCGTACCACCGCATCTGCTCACCCGTGGATTCCAGCGTGGCATAGCTCACGCCGTAATGCTGGATGACCTCGGGGTCGCTCAATCCTTCAAAGACGAAGGCCCGGTCAGATGGCTGGAAGGCGCGCAGCAGCAAGCGCGTGGTGTGAATCTCGACGGAAGGAAGTTGCATAGGGTGAGCGGCGGATGGCGCGGCGCCAAGACGGCCAATACTGCTGCAGAAGGGCGCTTCTCCCTGATTGTCGGACATGTGTCGTCACCCATCTACGGCCGCTGCGGGAGCATGTTGGCGCGGCAGGCGGCCGGTGTCAGTTGGGTCAGGAAAGGCAGGCAGGAGGCGGACGGATCGAGGCATGTCAGGCATGGATTCGTGCTTGCTTAGCGCCGAGTGAGCCCTTCGGCCGTGGCACAGCGCCTTGTGCCAGTGCGCGGCCTGCAGCGCGGGCAGACAGGCCGTGTTGTGGCGCATGTCGCCATCCATCCAGGGCCGCGCCTGCGCATGGCTTTCGCCGTAGCCTGCACCGCACCACGTCGCAGCCCGCGTGGGGGCGCCGGGCACGGATGCCGTTGTTGTCCCGCGGGGCGCGCCAGCTGCGGGCTACCGGGTCAGGGCCCTCAGGCCTGTGCTCGGGGCGCTGCTTCCTCAAAGGCCGAGTTCAGACAACCCAGGATGGTCATCAGGGCGGCGACCGAGAGGCCAGTGGAACTTGCGCTCGGACTCCCTGATGGGCATGTCATTGATGCATGCGAACCGCCGGTGCATGAGGCCGTTGTCCTTGAATTCCCAGTTTTCGTTTCCGTACGAACGGAACCAATTGCCGGCGTCGTCGTGCCATTCGTAGGCGTAGCGGACCGCGATGCGGTTTTCACCGTACAGCCACAGTTCCTTGATGAGCCGGTAGTCGAGCTCCTTCTTCCACTTCCGGTCGAGCAGGGCTTGGGCTTCAGCTCTGTTATTGGCGAACTCCGCGCGGTTGCGCCACTGCGTGTCCAGGGTGTATGCCAGTGCCACCTTGGTCGCGTCGCGGGTGTTCCACCCATCTTCGGCCAGGCGGACCTTTTGAACAGCGCTGTCGAGCGAGAACGGGGGAAGGGGTGGGCGAATTTCCATGGTGAACCTCTTGAAGATATGTAGAACGACCTGTCTACACGGCTATAGTAGGTCATGTGGAACGATCTGTCTACAATGGGCGCATGAAATCTTCTGCAAAGCTTTCAGCATCCTTGCCTCCCCGGGAGCGCATCTTGTTGGCGGCCCATGCTCTCTTCTACGGAGAAGGCATCAGGGCGACAGGGGTCGACAAAATCATCGAGGAGTCGTCCGTCAGCAAAGTCACCTTCTACCGCCAGTACGCCAGCAAGGACGATTTGATTCGGGCGTACCTGGACTACCGCCACGGGCGGTGGATGTCATGGTTCAAGGCCAGCTTGTCGCAGGCTCTCGCGGCGGGTTCGCCGGCGGTGGACGCTTTGGTGAGTACCCTCAGAAACTGGTTCAGCCAGCCTGACTTCCGGGGGTGCGCTTTTCTCAACGCGGCCGCTGAGCTGGGCTCGTCCGATCCGGAAATTCTTGAAACCGTCCGCCGCCACAAGCAAGAGATGGCGTCTGTGCTGAATGACCTGTTCAGCGACAACGCAGTGCCCGCGGGGCGTTCGCTATCGTTGGTGGTAGATGGCGCCATCGTCCATGCGCAGATGGGTTGCCCCATCAACGACGTGATGGAGGACTTTCAATCGGCGGTCACACGGAGCGTACACAAGGCGTAGGGCGATGTCTTGCCCCGCCTGCCGCGTCCCGTCCGGCCTGCTGCGCAGCAATCCCGGCGGCTTCGGCAACGTCGCCGAGGCCTTGCAGGTCTTCATGGCCGACGAAATCGCGCGTACATGCGTGGGCTCAATGAGCGGGGCGGGGCAGGGCAGGGAGGTGGTGGTGAATTCGTGCCAGCGCAAGTCGGCAGCAATTGAGGCCTTGACTCTTCACGATGCAGCCGGCGAGGAGTTGCCGGTCTTGGCGGTGGCTGCATGGTTTAGCCAGATGCCCAATGGGGTAGCCACTACTGCCGCTACCCCAATGACGAGAAGAATGGGCAGCGCACCTTCTATTCCCCATGAGCGCAGGATGAGCGAGATCATCAGCGTAGCTGGGAGCAGTACGAGGATTGCCAGAGGAAGCGAGGCGCGCGCGCGAAGCTCAATCGGCTGGAGGCCTGTATTCGCCAGTATTGATGCGCCAACGATGTAGAGGAACGACAATATGCCGAACGTCACGAGGTATCCGTCGCTAAACAGTTGGCCTGTCCGGTCTTGGATCTTGATGCCCGGAATCCCCGCGATCCTTGACCGCACGGTGAACTTGGGTGCCGCGCCGGACGTGATGACCGCTACCGTAATGGTGTCGCCAGAGTTCAAAAGCAATGGCTTGATCGAAATCACACCTGCTCCGACATCAACCACTGGTCGAAGATCTTGGGGATAGACCTCAGTCACTTCGGCCTTGAGCACCATCGCGGGTTGTTCCACCGTCACTTGAATCGGACTTTCGAAGTCAGCCGCTTGAATGGGCCTGGATCCGTCGTGCGCAAGCTTTAGGACGGTGATAAACGGGCTTGCAACTTTGATGCCGTCTATGGAGAGCTGAATACCTTGAATGGCAGGAGAGCCGCCGGGCTGCAGCGAAGTTTGAGAGACGATTTGAAAATGCAGTGATCTAGAGGTCAGGTCAGCCTGCCAGATCAACACCGGCACAACGACTCCCAGCACCGTTGTCACAAAGAACTTCCAGTCCAGCTTCAATTTCATGGCTCTTGTCAGGTGAGTGGTTTCTCTTGGACGGCGCCCTCGGCATTAGCCCCATTCCCTTGGATCATGCTATCCCAGGAAAGAAAGGCGCGGCTGTGACTTCGCGGAGACTCGCGCCACGTGCCATCGTCCCCGCGCTTCTTGGGGCGAGAATTACGAGCCAGATCTGTAGGCAAGAGCTGACCTCCAGCCGGGCTGCAACCCTTCCTGTCTCCGATGCGCTGCGCTCTACGATGAAGGCGTGATGTGAAGCCAAGGAGGCTCGCACACCATCCACATCGAAAGGGTCAAAAGAAATGAACACCGATCAAATCAAGGGCACTCTGAAAGATGCAGCAGGCAAGGTCCAGCAGAAGACGGGTGAGCTGATCGACAGCCCCGAGCAGCAGGCCAAGGGCATTGCCAAGCAGGTCGAGGGCACGGCCCAGAAGCACTATGGCGATGCCAAGGAAAAGATCAAGGACGCGGCCAAGTAATCACGGCTGTTGATCTGAAGACGAAAGAAGAATGAAAGCCCCGGTGCCGATGGCGCCGGGGCTTTCGTGTTTCTGGGTGAAGGGAGTCGTGGCGTGCAAGGCCGGTTCCCCCATCCCTCCGCTCAGAGGTGGAACGCGCCCTGGTCGAAGGCCGCGTTGTAGGTCGCGGCGTCCTTGAGCGTTTGCGTGGCCATGTCCATGGCGGCCTGCTGCAGCTTGGCTTGCCATTTGCTGCGGCTGGCGTAGTCGATCAGTTCGTCGGCGATGGCGGAGCCCTGCCGGCCGGAGCTGCGCAGCTGGCCCCATGCCACCAGCTGGCCCATGGTGGCGACGACGCCGCGGATGTCAGCGAGCCGCTGGCTGGCGCCGGCCAGCGTGACGCGGTCTTCCAGCGGCTGCAGGCCGCGCAGCACGTAGGGCTGGCCTTGCATGGTGGCTGGCTGAAGGAAGGCCATGGACACGGCCTGCACGCGCCGCTGCACGGCGACGACGCGCTCGGCGTCCGAAGCCCAGCGGGGCTGGCGGGTCTTGAGGTGGGGCACGAGGGAGGAGGGCAGGGCCTGCTTCAGGTCCAGCAGGTAGTTGCCGTCGGGCGAGCCCTTGCCCTCCACCAGGATGACGTAGCGGTCCACGCCCAGGCTGCCGGTGCCGGCGATGCGGCGGGCGACGTCCAGCACACGGTAGAAGCCTGGGTCGGGCTGCCGTGGCGCGAATTCGTCCATGAAGGCCTGCACCTGGGCGCGCTGGGCGGCGGAGGCGGGCAGGGCCTTGCGGCCGTCGGTGCGCAGCTTGCGCTTGCGGCCCTTGAGCGTGGTGCGGCTGTCGAGAAAGTCCTTGCGCTGGCGGTCGCGCAGGCCGGCGAGCAGATCCTTCACCAGGCCGTGCGCGGTCTGCGGCTCGACCCAGTAGGCCTTGCCGAGATGCAGGGCCTGGACGTAGGCGTCCAGGAAGGCGGTGCAGAGTTCCTCGGTGGCGGCCGGCTCCAGCTGCAGGCTGGGCGCGGCCACGCGCAGGCTGGTCAGCAGGCGCACCAGGTCCCAGGTGGCCGGGGCGAGGGCGGCTTCGTCGAAGTCGTTGAGATCGAAGTAGGCGATCCGGTGCTGGCCCTTGTAGCTGCCGAAGTTTTCCAGATGCAGATCGCCGCAGCACCAGGCGGGCGGCGCCGACTTGAAGATGCCGCCCTGGGGCAGGCGGGCATAGAACAGGTGGCAGGTTCCCCGCAGGAACACGAAGGGATCGGTGCGCATGCGCTGGTACTTGAGCGTCAGGCGCTCGGGGTCGCGCCCCGCGTTGTATCGAAGGATTTCCTGTACGACGTCCATGGTGGCTGGCGAAAAGGTTCTGGAAAAGGGGGGCATCCATTGTGCGCGCTTCGGCGGCGGCACTGCGCAACCGGCGGCCTGGCGCGAAACCTGCTGATTAGCGATATGACGTTAATTTGTCAATCAGTCATTTCCTTGGAATTTTTTCTCGATCAATCATTGCAATATTTTGCTTAAACGATAAAGTAGCAAAAAACGCAATCGACGTACCGATGGCGTGTTGGTGTGGCTGCAGCATCGGGCGTGAGGCCCGGACAAGGAGTCGTGTGATGCAAGGACTGTTGCGGGTTGCTTTGTTCGCCGTGGCGCTGCTGATGGGCGCCGCCAGCCTGCCGGCCCGGGCCGCTGGTGCCGCCTGGCCTGCCAGGCCGATCCGCATCGTCGTGCCCTATCCCCCGGGCACGGGGCCGGACGTGATGGCGCGTCTGCTGGCCGATGGGGCGGCCAAGGATCTGGGCACCAGCGTCATCGTCGAGAACAAGCCGGGTGCCAACGCCATCATCGGCACGGGCGAGGTCGTGAAGGCGCCGGCGGACGGCTACACCTTCCTGCTGCTGGACCGGCTCACGCTGACGGTGAACCCCTTGCTCTATCCGCTGCCCTTCGATCCCGCGCGGGATCTGGTGCCGGTCAGCAATGTGGCCGACGTGGCGCTCTACCTGGTGGTGGGGCGGGACGTGCCGGCCAACGATTTCCGTTCCTTCATCGCCTATGCCAAGGCGCATCCCGGCGAGGTGAGCTTCGGCACCGGCGGCGTGGGCAGCGTCATGCATCTGAACATGGAGATGCTGCAGGCGGGCACCGGCGTGCAGTTCCTGCACGTGCCCTACAAGGCGCTGGCCGAGGTGCTGCCCGCCATGCTGGGCGGGCAGGTACAGGCCACCTCGGGCGGGGTGGAAGCCATGCTGCCGCACGTGCAGAAGGGCTCGCTGAAGCTGCTGGCCGTCGGCGCCGCCGCGCGCCTGCCGGTGACGCCCACGGTGCCGACCATCGCCGAGGCGGGCGGCAGCAGCGACATGCTGATGTCCACCTCCTACAGCCTGCACGCCCGGGCCGGCACGCCGCCCGAAGTACTGGAGCGCATGAACGCGGTGGTGACCAAGGTGCTGCAGCGGCCGGACCTGCAGGCCTGGACGGCTGCCCGGGGCCTGCAGTCGGCGCCTTCGACCGCTGCCGCGCTGGATGCGCGCATCCGGGAAGACAGGGAACGCATCGGGCGGCTGGTGCGCGAGCGGGGCATCAAAGCCCAGTGAAGGCGGCCGGGGCGCCGCCGGAACGCATGCAGGCAGGTATGGAAGGCGCAGGCTGCGCGGACATGGATCAACGGACATCGAAAGAGGATCGGCAATGAAGCAAACGACTGGTGCGCAGGCCCTGTGGGCAGCGCTTTCGGCTGAAGGGGTGGATACCTGCTTCGCCAACCCGGGCACGACCGAGCTGGACCTGGTGCGCGGCCTGGAAGCGCTGCCGCAGCTGCGCTGCGTGGTCGGGTTGCAGGAGAACGTCTGCACCGGCGCGGCCGACGGCTACGGCCGCATGCGGGGCCGGCCCGCCGCCACGCTGCTGCATCTGGGGCCGGGCTTCGCCAACGGCATCGCCAACCTGCACAACGCCCGCCGCGCCCGCACGCCCATCGTCAACGTCATCGGCGACCAGATGAGCTGGCATCTGCCCTACGACGCACCGCTGACCTCCGACATCGAATCGCTGGCGCGCCCGGTGTCCGGCTGGGTGCATCGCATCACCGGAACGGGCGACGTGGCGCCGGCGGCTGCGGCCTCCGTGCGCCAGAGCCTGGCGGCGGGCGGGCAGGGCGCGACGCTCATCTTCCCGGCCGACTACCAGGCCGAGCCCGTGCCTGAGCCGGCCGCCGCAGCGCCCGCCACGCCGGCCGATGCGCAGCCCGATGCCGAGGCCGTGGCCTACGACCCGGCGGACGCCATCGCCCGGCTGCGGTCCGCGCGCCGCATCGTCTTCCTGCTGGGTGGCGGCGGCGAGCTGAGCGGCCTGGGCGTGCGCTCGCAGCGCGCCGTATCGCGTCTGGTGGCGGTTCTGGGCGCTCGTGCGTATGCGGAGACCTTTCCCTCGCGCTCCGAGCGCGGCCAGGGCCTGCCCGCATTCGACCGGCTGCCGTATTTCCCCGAGCCGGCGCGTGCCGTGCTGGACCCGAGCGACCTGGTGGTGCTGGCCGGCGCCATGCCGCCGGTGACGTACTTCGGCTATGCCGGCCATCCGAGCGCGCTGGTCGAGCCGGCGCGGCTGCTGGCCATCGCCCAGCCGGGCCATCCGGTGGCCGAGCGGCTGGAGCAGCTGGCCGATGCGCTGGGCGCGCCGCCTTACGCCGCGCCCCGCCATGCCCTGCCCGAGGTGCCCGAAGGCGCGCTCACGCCCGCGGCCATCGCCGCCGTGCTGGCGCACGGGCTGCCCGAGCAGGCCATCGTGTCCGTCGAAGGTGGCACCTGCGGCTATCCGTTCTATGCGGCTTCGGCCGCGGCGCCTGCGCACACCACGCTCACCAATACCGGCGGCGCCATCGGCCAGGGCCTGCCCGTCGCGCTGGGTGCGGCCATCGCCTGCCCGGACCGCCGGGTGGTGGCCCTGGTGTCCGACGGCAGCACGCAATACACCATCCAGACGCTGTGGACCATGGCGCACGAGCAGCTCGACATCGTGGTGCTGGTCGCGGCCAACCACCAGTACGCCATCCTGCGCAACGAGCTGCGGCGCGGCGGCGCGGCCCTGGGCGCACGCGCCGAGGCGATGACCGCGCTGGATTCGCCCCGCATCGACTGGGTGGGCCTGGCCGAAGCCTACGGCGTGCCGGCCACGCGCGCGGCCACGGCGCAGGAATTGGCAGGGCAGCTGCGCCAGGCCTTCCTGCAGCGCGGCCCCGCATTGATCGAAATGGCGCTGTGACGGCCCGTCCGCAACGCGGCCAGCACATCACCCCCGCAACAGCGCCGCCCATGGCGGCAGGCGCGCACAGAAGGAGCGAAGACATGGATTTGAAACTCAACGGCAAGGTGGCCATCGTGACCGGCGGCAGCCTGGGCATCGGCCGGGCGGTGGCGCAGGCGCTGGCCGCCGAAGGCGTGCGCGTGGGCATCGTGGCGCGCAACCAGGCCACGCTGGAACAGGTGGCGCGCGAGATCACCGAGGCCACCGGAACCGAGGTGATGGCCGCCCCCGCCGACGTGGCGGACACGGCCCAGGTCGAAGCCGCGGTCGAGCGGGTGGCCGAGCGCTTCGGCCGCATCGACATCCTGGTCAACGGCGCCGCGCACCCGGGCGGCCTGGTGCGCAGCGAGATCGAGAACGCCAGCCCCGAAGGCCTGCTGGAAGACATCAACATCAAGGTGGTGGGCTACATGCGCTTCGCCAAGGCCGCGGCGGCCCATATGCGCCGCGGCGGCTGGGGCCGCATCATCAACATCGGCGGCCTCACGGGCCGGGGCAGCAAGCAGCTGTCCGGCATGCGCAATGTGGCCATCTGCCACCTGACCAAGACCCTGTCGGACCAGCTCGGCCCGGCCGGCATCACGGTGAACGTGATCCACCCCGGCGTGGTCGAGACCCCGCACATCCACGAGCTCTATGCCAAGGAAGCCAGGCTGCAGGGCCTGACGCCCGAGCAGGTCGAGGCCAACTACGCCAAGGCCACGCCCATCCGCCGCGTGCTGCAGGTGGAGGAGATCGCCGACGTGGTGCTCTTCCTCGCCTCCGACCGGGCAGCTGCCATCACGGGCGAATCCATCGCCGTCGATGGCGGCATCACGCGCGGCATCTTCCTCTGAACCCGAACCCCTTGCACATCGAAGGAGCAGCAGACATGAACGGAACCATTCTGGTGGCAACGGCCGGCCAGGGCATCCTGCGCAGCGCGGACAACGGCGCCAGCTGGCATCGCCTGGGCCTGAAGGAAGCCATCGAGTTCGACGGCACGGTGCGCTCGCTGGCGGTGGACCCGTCCGACCCCAGCCGCGTGCTGGCGGGCGCCGACGTGGGCATCTGCCTCAGCACCGACGGGGGCGCGCATTTCCAGCGCGTGCCTTCGCCCGCCGACGGGCTCACGGTGTGGGCCCTGGCCTTCAGCCCGGTCAATCCGCAACTGGTGCTGGCGGGCACGGGCGCTCCGTCGCGGGCGCGCATGTTCCGCTCGACCGACGGCGGCCTCCACTGGACCCAGCTGGACGTGGAGCTGCCCGAGTTCTGCTCGGGCGTGCACCGCCCGCGCATCCTCACCGTGGCCTTTCACCCCGAGCGCGCCGAGGAGGTCTGGTTCGGCGTGGAGGAGGGCGGCGCCTGGCGCAGCAACGATGCGGGCGATACCTGGGAGCGCGTGGACACGCCCGGGCGCGGCATCAACAACTCCGACATCCACGCCATCGCCGTGCTGCCCGCCACGGCCGAGGCGCCCGCCAAGCACGTGGTCGTCACGGTCAACTCCGTGTGCGAGAGCACCGACGACGCGAAGACCTTCGCGTTCTCGCCCTCCAAGGACCGCTTCGACGGCCTCTACTACACCCGCACGGTGCAGGTGCTGGACCGTGCCGGCAACCAGCTGCTGCTGGCGATCGGCGACGGCACGCCCGGCCGCCAGACCCGCATCTACCGCTCCGAAGACCGGGGCCGTACCTGGGCGCAGACGGTGCTGCACACCGTGCCCAACTCCACCGTCTGGGCCTTCGGCGCGCATGCCAGCGACCCGGCGCTGCTCTTCGCCGGGACCAAGTACGGCCACCTGCTGCGGTCCACCGACGGCGGCCTGAGCTGGTACAAGGAATGGCGCGACTTCAGCGAGATCACGGCCGTGGCCTGGACGCCCTTCGTGGCGCCGGTCCACGCCCATCCGCAGTCCATCCACTGAACGGCAAGGAGCTCATCCATGTCCGGCCACATTCCCGCTCTTCCGCCCGGCGGCGCCGAGGTCAAGGCCCGCATCCGCCGCACGCACCTGGCGCTGTTCGTCAAGGACCCCTTCGCCTCCGCGCCCTGGTACGAAGACGTGCTGGGCATGACGGTGACGGCGCGCGGCGAGCGCTGGGTGTTCCTGACCTTCGGGCAGAAGCACCACGACATCGCGCTGATCCAGGTGGACGACCCGGGCAGCGCCACCCGCGGCACGATCAACCTGCAGCACTACGGGCTGGAGATCGAGGGCGACATGGACGACCTGCGCCGCCTGCACGGCATGTTGCTGCGCAAGGGCGTGCCGGTCGTGAAGACCACCGACCACAAGGTCGGCTACGGCCTCTATTTCGAAGACCCGGACGGCCACCGCTTCGAGTTCTTCCTGGAAACCGTGCACGACGACGAAGAGGGCAAGCAGCTGCTGGGCCAATACAACGCGCCCAGCGGCCACTTCGACCTGGAGCCCCTCTGAGTCGAGTCGCCGCTTCCGCAACGCTCCCCATTCCCTGAAACCAACCTTCGGAACCTTTGCCATGACCACCCCCGACCTCAGCGCCTTCCACATCCGCAAGTGGTATCTGCAGATCGAAGACACGCATGCCGGCGAGACCGGCGCCCCGGCCGACGGTGCGCCGCTGCGCAAGATCGTCATCGCGGCCTGCCTGAAGAACCCGTTCGCCGGACGCTTCGAGCAGGACCTGTCGGCGTTGATCGACCCCTCGCCCGAACTCGGCCGCGAATTCGCCCGCCGCATCCGCGAAGCCGCCGCAGGCCAGCCCATCGAAAGCTACGGCAAGGCCTGCCTGGTGGGTATCGACGGCGAATACGAGCACGGCAACGCGCTGCTGACCAACCCCGCCGCCAACCCGGTGCGCGACGGCATCGGCGGCGGCAAGTCCTGGGTGCCCTCGACCGGCAAGCGCGGTGGCCCGGGCACCGTGATCGACATTCCGCTGGCGCACAAGGACGCGCTCTACGTGCGTTCGCACTACGACACGGTCACCGCGCACTTCAGCGACGGCCCCAACCGCGACGAGCTGCTGGTCATCTGGGCCTTCGCCACGCGCGGCCGCCTGAACGCCCGCCTGGGCGGACTGGCCGCATCCGATGTCAAGGGCCAGGACGGCCTGTACTGAGCCGCGCCTCCGCCGAGCCGACGACCATGCAACGCCGCGACCGCACGATGGCCCTGCGCGGGCTCCACTTCCACGTCACCGAATGGGGAGACGAGGCCGGCTGGCCCGTCGTGATGCTGCACGGCATCCGCGGCTACGCCGAAACCTTCGCCGGCCTCGCGCAGGCGCTGCAGCCGGGCATTCGCGTGGTCGCGCTGGACCAGCGCGGCCGCGGCGATACCGACTGGGACCCGCAGCAGAACTACTACACCGACGCCTACGTGGCCGACCTGGCGGCCCTGGCGGACGCGCTGGGCCTGCAGCGCTTCGACCTGCTCGGGCATTCGATGGGCGGCATCAACGCCATCGTCTATGCCGCGCAGAACCCGGGCCGGGTGCGGCGCCTGGTCATCGAGGACGCCGGCCCGGGCGCCTTCGAGGCCAGCGCGGGCGCGCAGCGCATCCGCCATGAATTCAGCGCCACGCCTGTGTGGTTCGGCAGCTGGGAGCAGGCCTCGGAATTCATGCGCGGACTGCGTCCCTCGGTGACCGAAGCCGCACGCCAGCAGCGTCTGCGCAGCATGCTCAAACCGCTGCCGGAAGGCGGCTTCACCTGGCGCTACGACCATGTGGGCATCGCCAACACGCGGCTGGCGCCCGACCCGGCGCGCATCGTGGACCTGGCGGCCCATGTGCCTCTCATCGCCTGCGTGACCCTGGTGGTGCGCGGCGGCCGGTCCGACTACCTGCAGCCCGAGATGGTGGCGCGCATGCAGGCGGCCAACCCGCTCATCGAGGCGGTGGAGATCCCGGATGCCGGCCACTACGTGCATGACGACCAGCCCGAGCTGTTCGCTCAGGCGGTCAAGGGCTTCCTGCAGCGGCCGCCCTCCGCATTGGCGGCCCAGGCATCGGCGGGCATAACGACAACGACCTTCCAGGAGACGACCCCGTGATCCATGAAATCAGAACCTATTCCCTGGTGCCCGGCGGCGTGCGCGAGTACCTGCGCATCTACAACGAACTCGGCCGTGAGGTGCAGACCCAGCTGCTGGGCAATCTGGTCGCGCTGATGACGCCGGAGACCGGCGATCTCAACCAGCTGGTCTTCCACTGGAGCTTCGACAGCCTCGAAGAGCGTTCGCGCCGCCGCAGCGAGTTGCTGGGCGATGCGCGCTTCACCGAATTCCGCAAGCAGGTGCGCCACCTGTTGGTGCAGCAGGACAGCCGCCTGCTGAGCCCGGCCTGAGGTCCGGCCATGGAGCTCCCCCTGACTCCTGCGGCATCCGTGCCCGTGCTGATCGTCGGCGCCGGCCCGGTGGGCGTGACCATCGCCAACCTGCTGGGCACCTACGGCGTGCGCGCCCTCGTGATCGACCGCAGCCCGTCGGTGCTGGACTATCCCCGTGCCGTGGGGCTGGACGACGAGGCCCTGCGCACCTTCCAGGCCGCGGGCCTGGCCGACGCCATGCTGCGCGACATGATCCAGAACGTGCCCATGCGCATGTACACCGGCTCGCGCCAGTGCTTCGCCGAGATCCTGCCCTCGACCCGCGAATTCGGCTGGTTCCGCCGCAATCTCTTCTCGCAGCCTCTGGGCGAAGCCACGCTGCGCAAGGGCCTGGAGCGCTTTCCCGACGTGGAGCTGCGCCTGGGGCTGGAACTGCTCGACCTGGCGCAGGACGACACCGGCGTCACCGCCACGCTGCGCGATGCGCAGGGCGCCGAGACCTCGGTGCGCGCCAGCTACGTGGTGGCCTGCGACGGTGGCCGCAGCCTGGTGCGCGAGCGCATCCTCAAGCTGCCCTACGAGGGCCGCACCCACCCGGCCAAGTGGGTGGTCATCGAATGCGACGCCGATCCGCTGGACGCGCCCTACACCGCGCTGCATTGCGAGCCGCGAAGGCCCCATGTCTGCCTGCGCCTGCCCTATGGTCTGCGGCGCTGGGAATTCATGCTCTTCCCGGGCGAGGACGGCGAGCAGATGCTGGCGCCCGACAAGGTCTGCGAGCTGCTGCGCAGCCACGTGGCCGAGCCGGAAAAGCTCAACGTGATCCGGGCGCGCGTCTACACCCACAACTCGCGCGTCGCGGGCTCCTTCGTCGTGGGCCGGGTGTGCCTGGCGGGCGATGCCGCCCACATCACGCCGCCCTGGATCGGCCAGGGCCTGAACGCCGGCGTGCGTGATGCCTTCAACCTGGCCTGGAAGCTGGCCTGGGTGCTGCAGGGCCGCCTCAAGCCCGAGCTGCTGGCCAGCTACCAGCAGGAGCGCCATGCCCACGCCAAGGCCATGATCGATCTGGCCGACCTGTTCGGCGCCGTGCTGTCGCAGCGCAACCGTTTCGTGGCCTGGCTGCGCGACCGTTTCTTCCTGTCGATCCGCAACATTCCGAAGGTGCGCGACTACGTGCTGCAGATGAAGTTCAAGCCCATGCCGCGCTTCACCGAGGGCATCGTGCGCAACAGCGGCGTGGCCGAGCGCGACGAGCTGGTGGGCCGCATGTTCATCCAGCCCCAGGTCGAATTCCGGTGCGGCTTCGCGCAGCGGCTGGACGACGTGGTGGGCCCGCGCTTCGCGCTCATCAGCTGGCGCAGCGACCCGCTGGCCGAGGCGCCCGCCAGCCTGCGCGAGAGCCTCGCGCGCCTGGGCTGCGACCACTACGTGGCCCTGCGCTCGCGCTGCGGCGCCCGCGAGTTCGGCGCGCCCGCGCTCGATGCCATCACCGGCGCCGTGATCCAGGACGTGGAGAACAGCCTGGGCCTGTGGTTCCAGCGCACGGGCGTCGACTGGGTGCTGATCCGGCCCGACCGTTTCATCGCCGCCGTGGGCCGCACGGCCGATGCCGTGCCGGAGCTGACGGCCTTCTGCGGCGAGGTGCTGGCCGCCGCCCCGGTGCCCGCCGCGCAGCAGCAGCAGCGGGCCGAGCCTGCCGAAGCCCTGGCCGCCTGAAGGCCGGCCGAACCCATCCCGCAGGGCCCTCCCGGGGCGCCTGCGCCCCTGCTTTCCTCCATGACCATGTACCCCGAACTTCTGCTCTACATCGACGGCCGCTTCCACGGCCTCGCGGGCCGCGAATCCCAGGAAGTGCGCGACCCCGCGACGCTCAAGCCGCTGGGCCGGCTGCCCTGGGCCACCGACGAGGACATCGGCCGCGCGCTGGACGCCGCCCATGCCGCCTTCCAGTCCTGGCGCCATGTCTCGCCGCTGGAGCGCTCCGATGTGCTGCGCCGCGTCGCCGCGCTGGCGCGCGAGCGGGCGCCTGCCATCGGCCGCGCCATCACGCAGGACAACGGCAAGCCGCTGGCCGATGCGGTGGCCGAAGTCCTCAATGCCGCCGAGCACATCGAGTGGCATGCCGAGGAAGGCCGGCGCATCTACGGCCGGGTCGTGCCCTCGCGCGATCCGGCCGTGCGGCAGTGGGTGGCGCGCGAGCCGGCCGGCGTCTGCGCGGCCTTCAGCCCCTGGAATTTCCCCTTCGGCCAGGCCATGAAGAAGGCCGCGGCCGCCATCGCGGCGGGCTGCACGCTGGTGCTCAAGGGGCCGGAGGAGTCGCCCAGCGCCATCGTGGCCATGGCCCATCTCTTCCACGACGCGGGCCTACCTGCGGGCGTGTTCAACATCCTGTGGGGGCCGCCGGCCGGGATCTCGCGCCGGCTGATCGAGTCGCCCCAGGTGCGCGTGGTCTCCTTCACCGGCTCGGTTCCCGTGGGGCGGCAGCTGGCGGCGCTGGCGGCCTCCCATCTCAAGCGCATGACCATGGAGCTGGGCGGCCATGCGCCGGTGCTGGTGTTCGACGATGCCGACGTGGCCCAGGCGGCCGGCCTGCTGGCGCGCATGAAGTCGCGCAATGCAGGCCAGGTCTGCGTTTCGCCCACGCGCTTTTTCGTGCAGGACGGCGTGCATGACCGCTTCCTCGACGCCTTCGCCGAAGCCCTGGCCGCCATCCGCGTGGGCCATGGCCTGGAAGAGGGCGTGCAGATGGGGCCGCTGATCCACGAACGCCGCCTGCAGGCGGTGAGCGAGCTGGTGCGCGATGCTGCCGAGGCCGGCGCCGACGTGGTGGTGGGCGGCGGGCGCATCGACGGGCCCGGCCACTTCCATGCCCTGACCCTGCTGGCCGGCGTGCCCGACGCCGCCCGCGTGATGCATGAGGAGCCCTTCGGCCCGGTGGCCGCGCTGGCGCGCTTCGGCACGGTGGACGAGGCGCTGCGCCGCGCCAATGCGCTGCCGTTCGGCCTGGCCTCCTATGTCTTCACGAGTTCGCTGCGCACCTCGCAGCGCATCGCCCAGGGGCTGGAGGCCGGCATGGTCAACATCAACCATTCCGGCATGGCCCATCCGGAGCTGCCCTTCGGCGGCATCAAGGACAGCGGCTTCGGCAGCGAAGGCGGCACCGAGTCGTTCGACGCCTTCCTGGTGACCAAGATGGTCACGCAGATCTGAGCAATTTCCCTTCCCGATGCCTAGGACCCCTCTCCCATGCTGAACCTGAAAGACCCTTCGCTTTTGCGCGACCAATGCCTGGTGGCGGGCCGCTGGATCTCCGGCGAACGCACCATCGCCGTCACCAACCCCGCGACCGGCGCCGCCATAGGCCATGTGCCCCGGCTGGGCCAGGCCGAGACCCGCGAGGCCATAGAGGCCGCCTACCGCGCCTGGCCCGCCTGGCGCGCCCGCACGCCGCAGGAGCGCGCTACGCTGCTGGCGCGCTGGCATGCGCTGATCCTCGAGCACCAGGACGATCTGGCGCGCATCATGACGGCCGAGCAGGGCAAGCCCCTGGCCGAGGCGCGCGGCGAGATAGGCTACGCGGCCTCGTTCATCCAGTGGTTCGCCGAAGAGGCCCGGCGCGTCTATGGCGAGACCATTCCCGCGCCGGTCGCCTCGCAGCGCATCGTGGTCGTCAAGGAGCCGGTGGGCGTCTGCGCCGCCATCACGCCCTGGAACTTCCCGGCGGCCATGATCACCCGCAAGGCGGGGCCGGCGCTGGCCGCAGGCTGCACCATGGTGGTCAAGCCCGCCAGCCAGACCCCGCTGACGGCGCTGGCCCTGGCGGCCCTGGCCGAGCGCGCCGGCATTCCGGCGGGCGTGCTGTCGGTGGTGACCGGCGCGGCCGGCGATGTCGGCACCGAACTGGCCACCCACCCGCTGGTGCGCAAGCTCAGCTTCACCGGCTCCACCGAAGTGGGCCGGCACCTGATGCAGCAGACGGCGTCCACGGTCAAGAAGGTGTCGATGGAGCTGGGCGGCAACGCGCCCTTCATCGTGTTCGAGGACGCCGACCTGGACGCGGCCGTGGAGGGCGCGCTGGTGTCCAAGTTCCGCAATGCCGGCCAGACCTGCGTCTGCGCCAACCGGCTCTATGTGCAGGACGGCGTCTATGACGCCTTCGCCCGCAAGCTGGCCGACGCGGTCGGTGCGCTGAAGGTGGGCCCGGGCGACGAGGAGGGCGTTCGCATCGGCCCGCTGATCGACGAGGCCGCCGTGCGCAAGGTCGAGGAGCACCTGGCGGACGCCGTCGCCCAGGGTGCGCGCGTGATCGCGGGCGGCCGGCGCCATGCGCTGGGCCGGAGCTTCTTCGAGCCCACCGTGGTCGTGGGCGTGACCCAGGCCATGCGCGTGGCGCGCGAGGAGACCTTCGGCCCGATGGCGCCGCTCTTCCGTTTCCGCACCGAAGACGAGGTGGTGGCCATGGCCAACGACACCGAATTCGGCCTGGCCAGCTACTTCTACGCCCGCGACCTGGGCCGCGTGTGGCGCGTGGCCGAGCGGCTGGAATACGGCATGGTGGGCGTGAACACCGGCCTCATCTCCAACGAGGTCGCGCCCTTCGGCGGCGTCAAGCAGTCCGGCCTGGGGCGCGAAGGATCGCACCACGGCATCGAGGACCACCTCGTCATCAAATACATCAACATGGCGGGGATCTGAGAACGTGAACACCTTCTGAGGCATCACCCGCCTGTCATCCGATCCACCCTTCCATTCCTTCCTTCATACTCTCTTCATACTCTCGCCCGTTTCACGGAGAACCCATGTCCGCACCCCGCACGCCCGACCATCCCATCGATCCCCTGTTCACCGACCGCTGGTCGCCCCGCGCCTTCGCCGGCACGGAGATCGCGGAGCCCGAACTGCTGAGCCTGCTGGAGGCCGCGCGCTGGTCGCCATCGGCCTACAACGCCCAGCCCTGGCGTTTCGTCTATGCGCGCCGCGGCACGGCCGCCTGGGCGCCCATCTTCGGGACGCTGGTGGAGTTCAACCAGGGCTGGGCCCGGAGCGCCGCCGCGCTGGTGGTGGTGGCATCCGCGGAACAGGCGGTGTTTCCCGGCGCCGATGCACCCGCGCCGAACGCCTCCCATGCCTTCGATGCCGGTGCCGCCTGGGCCGGCATCGCCTTCCAGGCGACGCTGTCGGGCTGGTCGGCCCATGCCATGGCCGGCTTCGATGCCGATGCGCTCAAGGCGGCCGTCGGCCTGCCCGATGGCCACGCCATCCATGCCGTGGTGGCGATCGGCAAGCGGGGCGACAAGTCCGTGCTGCCCGACTACCTGCAGGCCATGGAGCAGCCCAGCGGCCGCAAGCCCCTGGGCGAGCTGGCATTCGAGGGGCGGTTCGACGCTGCCTGACAAGAGCAGGCGCGAGGCCGGGCCGGCAAGCCTGGCTCGTACCGGCAAAGGGCGCAGGCACGCAAGGCCTGCGCCCTTTCTTTTTTGGGGCGGTTTTTATGGGCGCGACGGGGTGGCGCTGGCCTCGGCCGCAGCGCCGCCGCCGTCCTGCACCACGCCCTGGCGCGACTGGAACACCGCGCGCCCCTGGGCGTCCAGCACCAGCGCCGTGAGGGCCAGGCGGTCGGGGCGGCTCTCGGTCTTGAAGTGGGCGCCGCCGTCGTCGCTGCGCAGCACCAGGCCGTCCAGGCCCACGCCCACCACCTGCCGGCCCGTGGCGGCCAGCGCGGTGATCGACGACTGGGTGTTCGTCTCCACGCGCTGCCATGTCCGGCCGTCGTCGGTGCTGCGGTAGAGCGCGCCCCGCATGCCGGCGGCCAGCAGCGTGCCGTCGGGCGTGGCGACGCCCGTCCAGAACGTGCCCCGGTAGCCGGTGGGCAGATACGTCCAGTGCAGGCCCCGGTCGTCGGAGCGCAGCACATTGCCTTTCTCGGCGGCGGCGAAGAGCCGGCCCCGGCCGTCGGCGAAGAGGCCCAGCAGGTTCAGGTCGGCCTTGCGCGCGCCCTCGGGCACCGGCATCTCCACCGTCTGCCAGGTGGCACCGCCGTCCTGCGTCGCCAGCACCAGCGACCACAGCCCCACGGCCACGCCGTGGCGCTCGTCGAAGAAATGCACGGCGAAGAGGGGCCGGTCGTTCTGCAGGTCGCTGCGCTGCAGCTGCCAGCTCTCGCCGCCGTCCTGCGTGCGCAGGATGGTGCCGGCATGGCCTGCGGCCCAGCCCTGGCGGCCGTCCAGGAAGCTCACCGAGGTGAGCGTGATGTCCACCGGCACGGAGCGCGCCTGGCGGTAGCTCTTGCCGCCGTCGTCCGACAGCAGCACGACGCCGTGCTCGCCCACGGCCACCAGCCGCGGGCCGGCCATCGTGCTGGCCAGCAGCATGGCCTGGCTGGCGTGGCGCACCTGCCGGGCAGGCGCGATCTGCGGGGTGGAGGGCAGGGCTGCCGCAGCGGCGGCGGGTGCAGCGGCGGGTGCGGCCTGGGCCTGGACTGCGGCGGGCAGCCCGAGCGCGGCGCACAGCCACAGCGCGGGGAAGAGCAACGGCACGGTTTTCATGGATGTCATGGGGCGAGCGGATCGGGGTAGGGCGGTTCGGAACCTGTGTACGTTCTCAGTGGTGCTGCAGCCCGGTGGCCTGCACCGGCTTGCGGCGCGGAAAGAGGCGCTCCAGCCAGACCGCGACGGCGGGCAGGGCCGTCATGGCCATGACCATGTTCACCATGAACATGAAGGCCAGCAGCTTGCCCATGTCGGCCTGGAACTTGAGCTGCGAGAACGACCAGGTCGCCACGCCGATGGCCAGCGTGATGGCGGTGAAGATCGTGGCCGTGCCGACCTCCAGGATGGAGTGCTCCACGGCCTTGACCATGGGCTGGCCGTTCGCCAGATGCATCAGCAGGCGGTTGTAGATGTAGAAGGCGTAGTCCACGCCGATGCCCACGGCCAGCACCATCACCGGCAGGGTGGCCACCGTGAGGCCGATCTGCAGCTCCTTCATGAACCAGTAGCCGATGAAGGTGCCCACGGTGAGCGGCAGGCAGCAGGCGACGACCGCGCGCAGGTCGCGGTAGACCGCGAACACCAGCACCACGATGGCGGCATAGACGTAGAGCATCATGGGCAGTTCGCTCTTTTCCACCTCGTCGTCGATGGCGGCCAGCACGCCGGCATTGCCCGAGGCCAGCCGGATCTGCATGCCCGGCATGGGATGTTCGCTGCGGAAGCGCTTGACGGCGTCGATCACGCGCTGGATGGTGGTGGCCTTGTGGTCGGTCAGGAAGAGGTGGACGGCGGTCATGCTGCAGTCCTTGCGCATGGTGCCCGGGATGCGGGAGATCTCGGTGGAGAGCGCCGCGTAGTTGCCCGGGTCCAGCGGCACCACGGCCATCTTGGGGTTGCCTTCGTTGTAGCCCTCGTTGTAGAGGCGCAGCTGCCCGGAATACGAGGCCACCGACAGCACGCCTTCGACCGGCTGCATGGCCCAGGTGAAGCGGTCCTGGTAGAGGCCCACGTTGGGGTTCTCGCAGCTGTTGGCCGGCGCCTCGAAGATCACGGTGATCCAGTCCAGGCCGGTGTCGTAGCTGCTGGAGATGGCCACGGCGTCCCGGTTGAAGCGCGAGTCTTCGCGCAGCTCGGGCGCGCCGGGCTGCAGCGTGCCGACCACGCGGTCGCGGCTTTGCCAAGCCGCCGCCGCGAACACCGCGGCGGTGACGGCCAGCACGGCCAGGGCGTTGCGCGGCTCCGCCACGCGCGCCAGCGTGCGCAGCCAGTGCGAGCGCTTCTCGCGCAGCACCAGGGCCGAGTCCGCATAGCGCTTGCCGATGTCGAAGTACGAGGCCGCGACGGGCAGCATGACCAGGTTGGTGACGATCTTGTAGGCCACGCCCAGCGAGGCGGTGATGGCCAGCTCGCGCACCATGGGGATGGGGATGAGCAGCAGCGTGACGAAGGAGACGAAGGCCGTCACCAGCGCCAGCGTGCCGGGGATCAGCAGGCCGGTGAAGCTGTCGCGGCAGGCGTCGTAGTTGCTGCGGCCGTGCGATATCTGGCGCACGATGAAGTTGATCTGCTGCACGCCGTGCGATACGCCGATGGCGAACACTAGGAAGGGCACCAGCACCCCGAGCGGATCGAGCCCGAAGCCCAGCAGCTTCAGGGTGCCGAACTGCCAGACCAGCGAGGTCAGCGAGCACACGATGGGCAGCAGGGTGAAGCGCAGCGAGCGGCAGTACCAGTAGACGGCGAGGGCCGTGAGCACCAGCGCGATGGCGCAGAACTTCAGCACCGAGCGGGCGCCGTCCGCGATGTCTCCGATCTGCTTGGCGAAGCCGATGATCTGGATCTCGAAGCCGGCGTCCTCGAACTTCGCCCGGATGCGGTCTTCCAGCAGGTGGTTGTAGGCCACGTAGTCGAGCTTCTGGTTGTCGGCGTCGTATTCGAGCAGTTCGGCCGTGATCATGGCGCTGGTTTCGTCGCGCGAGACCAGGGTGCCCAGAAAGCCGCCCTGCGACGCGGCACGACGGATGTTGGCGATGGCCTCCGGCGTCAGCTGCTCCGGCGTGATGGTGCTGTCGATCAGCGGGTCGGCGCGGAAGCCGTCCTCGGTGATCTCGTTGACGAAGCTGTTGGGCGTCCAGATGGAGCTGACGCCCAGCCGCTGCACGTGCGGCAGGTAGGTGACGGCCTGGGTCACCTCGTAGATGCGCTTGAGCGCCTGGGGGTTCCAGATGCTGCCCTGGCGGGCCTTGACCACGATGTTGAGCCGGTTGGCGCCCAGCACGTCGTTGCGGTATTGCTGGAAGGTGGCGATGTATTCATGCCCGGCCGGCATCTGCTTGTCGAAGCCGGCCTCCATGCGCAGCTGCACGGCGAACCAGGCCATGGCGGCGGTGAAGAGCACCAGCACGGCGAGCAGCGCGGCGCGGTGGCGGAAGGCCGCCTGCTCCACGCGCTGCACGGCGCGCACGATGCGGGAGGGAGAGGAAGAGGGAGCGGTGGAGTCTGGCACGGACGGCTTTCAACAGACGGCGGATGGAAGGGGCGCGCCCCGGGGGGAAGGGAAGGAAGAGAGGCAGCGGCGGGCTGTCACCGGCAGCGCCGCCGCCCGATGCGTCAGAAGTTGCGCGACAGCGTGATGCCCACGTAGTTGCGGTCGCGCAGCGGCTGGTCGAACACGCGCTTGCCGCCGAAGAAGGCCGCGTAGTTGATCGTGGCCTGCCACTTGGCCGGGTTCTGCACGAAGCTGACCATCAGGTTGACCGACTTGGCGCCCTCCATCAGCTGGCCCGACGCGTTCGGCGTGCGGCCCTTGACGGCCTGGAAGTAGTAGATCTCGGGGATCACCTGCCAGCCGGGGATCAGGGTGCCGTCATAGACCCAGCTGAAGTCCACGTTGTAGCCCCAGGCCGTCTTCGATCCCATGGGCGTGGCGGCCGCGCCGGCGTCGTATTCCTGGCCCCAGCCCCAGGCGCCGGCGGAGATGGGATCGGCGCCGTACATCTGCTTGAGGCCCGGGTAGCGCACCACCACCGTCTCGGCGCTCAGCGTGGCGGTGTCGGCCCCAAGCAGGTTCAGGATGGCGCGGGAGTTGCTGGGCGTCATGCTGTAGAGCCCGGTCAGGTGCCACTGGAACTTCTTCTCGTCCACCCAGCAATTGCCGTTCTGCGACAGGCAGCCGCCGCTGGAGTTGAGCGATACGGCATCGCGCGGGCGGTAGGAGAGCTCGGTGCCCACGGACCAGTCGCCCACCGGCAGGTTGGCGCTGACCCCGTAGAGGCGGCGGTTCTCGGCGAAGACCCAGCCGGCGCGGCCCGTGCCGCCCGCATTGGTGCTGAAGTTGGCGCCCTTGTCCTGGTAGTTGAGCACGTAGGCGCCCAGGTTCAGCTCGGTGCCCTGCGGCTGGTAGCGCAGGGCCACGCCCCACTGCCCGCTGTTCTTGGGCTTGATTTCCGCCAGGCCGTAGGCCTCGTGGCCCCGGCCCAGGCCGTTGGCGGTGGACCAGTAGCTGCCGGTGGGCGGCAGGTAGTTGCCGTTCCAGTTCGTCTGCAGGTAGGCCTCGATGTTCAGGCCGTGCCCGAGGCCGCTGGCCACGCTGACCATGGGCGCGGGCAGCAGCACTTCCTTGAGCTGGGTGCCGGGCTGCGAGGACCGCATGATGTCCACCGCATTGGTGCTGTTGATGCCACCGGGCAGGAACAGGCTTTCGCCCCAGTTGATGACCTGGTTGCCGACGCGCACGCGCGCGTGCTGGTCGCCGATGTCGAAGGACTTGCTGACCCAGAAGTCCAGCAGACGTGCCTTGAAGTTCAGGTCGCGGCGCGCGTCGGGAGCCAGGCCGTCGGTGAGGTCGGGCGGCGTGGCGGCGCTGCGGTAGCCGGTGGTGTGGGTGGCCGTGAAGTCCTTGAGCCAGTTCACGCGGCCCAGGAAGGTGATGTCCGAGGGCAGCTTCAGCAGCAGCTCGTGGCTGCCCTTGAGGTAGGTGGTGAAGGCGTCGCCCTTGGCATAGTTCAGGTCGCCCTGGTCGCCCAGGGACGAGGTGGGCGCCAGGCAGCCTCCGGGCGCGCCGTTGCCCGAGGCGCCCGCGATGATGAGCGAGCAGTCCGGCGACTTCGCCCGGATGCCCGTGCCGATGGTGACGGTGGAGTCGAAGCTGCCCCGGATGTTCTCCGTCTCGAAGGTCACCGCTCCGGCCGGCGTGCCCAGGAAGGCGAGGCCGGCCAGCGCGGTGGAGCGCAGCGCGAGGCGATGGATGCGCCCGGTGCGGCGGATGCGCCGGGTGCGGTGTTGGATGGGCTGGTGCATGGCGTTCTCCCGGTCCGTTCTCTGGATTGCGTTCGTTCTGGTGGGTGGGTCAAGGGCCGGCGTTCAGCGTTCGCTGATGGCGCGCAGGTTGTCCGAGGTGAAGAAGCCGGCCTTGAAGCGCGGGCCGGTGGGCTCGGTGAACCAGCGGATGTCCTTGCCCACGCCTACGGTGTGCGTGTCGAACACGTAGCGGCCTTCGGCCAGGTTGTTCTGCACCATGGCCATCACGTCGCAGCTGCCGGTCTCGTAGACGGGGATGAGAAAGCCCTCGCGCATCTTGGCCAGCTTGTTCTGGCCGTCGAAGTCGTCCATCAGCAGGGGCGACCAGCTGTCTTCGTCCAGGTAGATGGTGCGTTTGGGCGCCGAGTGGCGCATGCCGGCCTTGACCGTGGCCTCGATCACCCAGACGCGGTGCAGCTCGTAGCGCCGGTGCGAGGGGGCGATGAAGTCGGGCTGGGCCACGTCCTCGAACTTGGCCTTGAAGTCGTAGGCGCCGAAGGCGTTGTAGGGAACGTAGATTTCCTTCTTGCCCACCAGCTTCCAGTCGAAGCGGTCCAGCGCGCCGTTGAAGACCTGCGGCTCGTCCAGCGTGTACTGGTTCTCCATGCCGATCTGCGGCGCATCGTGCGAATAGGCGGGCATGCGGCGCACGCGGCGCTGGCCGGGGAAGTAGTAGAAGGTCTCGTTCTCGGCCTGGTTCAGGTACTGCGTGATGGCCACGGCCTGGCCGGCCAGCGCGGCCGGCGCGACGTAGCCGAAATACACGTAGAACTCGACCGGCGGCAGCGAAGAGAGCTGCGCAGATCCCTTCGCGCCCGTCGGGATGAACACCGTCTGCTCGGAATCGGCGCGGATCCATTCATTGCTGCCTCGGCGCGGCGACACGGCGGTGATGGTGCCCTTGTAGTCGATGCCCACGCCGCGGTAGCGCATCTTGGAGTTCCACATCGCCTCCACGCCCGTGGCGGGAATGGGGAAGGGATAGCCCGGCACCGTGGCTTCCTTCAGGCTCCAGCCGTCGTCGGCCAGCTTGGCCGTGCCCAGGTTCTTGCGGGTGTTGGCCGCGACGAAGTCCGGCACGCCGCAGGTGCGGTGGCTGGGGTAGACGTCCATGCGGTAGTCCTTGCGCTGCTTGAGCATGGCCAGCTGGCCGGCGCTGAGCTTGTCGGCGTACTTGTCGGCGTTGGACGCGTCGATGGAAAAGAGCGGCTTCTCGTCCTTGTGCTTCCAGAAGTCGCGGCGCAGCTTGCCCCATTCCCAGCCGGACAGCGGCGGCTCCGCGCCCTGCCAGGCGGGGATGCTGCCGTCCTTGTTGCCGGCCTTCTCCGCGCCCGAGGGCGTGAGCTTGTCGAGCTGGGCGAGGTCGGCGGCCCCCGCCGCCAGCGGGGCGGCCAGCAGTTGGGCGGACAGGACGGCGGTCCAGGTGGCGCGGGACAGCGGGCCGAGGGCCCGGTTCATCTTCTTCTTCAGACGTGGCATGGGATCTCCCAAGGGGTTGGCCGACTTCGGTCGGAGGTGGGTTGAGGCCGGTGGGGGCGGGTGCGCCGGTGCGCCGTTCGCAGCCGCCCGCCAGCTCGGCACGCGGCCAGTGTCCGAGCGCGCGGCAGGGCCGCGTTAGCCCAAATCAGCACCTCCGGACAGCCCTCGGATAAGGCTTTCACGGGGGGCGCAGGCCGCGCTCCGCAGGGCTCTCCGCACTGGTGCGAAGGCCTTGCGCAGGCTGCACCAGCGGGGTGCGCCGGCGGGGTGCGCCGGCGGGCCCGAGAGAACCGGAAAGGGGCGTGGATGGCCCGCAGCGGGGCCGTGCCGCAGCGGGCGCGCCGGTGGGGCGAGCGGCGAGGGCGACTCGAGGAGGAAGGCGAGGAGGAGGAAGCGAGAAGGGAGAAGGGAGAGGGGAGAGGGCTCGATGCGCGCGGGCGCCCCTTCCCCGGGGGCTCCCGCGCAAGGCCTCTGGCCGCGGGCGGGCGGAGGCCGCCGCAGCGCCGGCCGGCCATCAGGGCCGGCGATGGGCCGTCATTGCGGCAGCAACACCGTGATGACCTTTTCCTCGGTATAGGCCAGGGCGCCGGGCAGTCCGCCTTCGCGGCCGATGCCGCTGGTCTTCAGGCCGCCCCAGGGCAGGTTGGCGTCCAGCGGGCTCCAGCAGTTCACGCCCACCGCGCCCACCTTGGCGGCAGCGGCCACGCGGTGCGCGCGCGCCAGGCTGCCGGTCCAGACCGTGGCGGCCAGGCCGTAGGCGGAATCGTTGGCCAGGGCGATGGCCTGCTCTTCGGTATCGAACGGGATGATGGTGCCCACCGGGCCGAAGATCTCCTCGCGCGCGATGGTCATGGCGTTGGTGGCGTTGGCGAAGATGGTGGGCTTCACGAACCAGCCCCGCTCCGGCTGCGAGACGCCCCCGGCCAGCAATTGCGCGCCTTCGTCGATGCCGATCTGCACGTAGCGGTTGACGCGTTCGAACTGCGCCTTCTTGGCCACCGGGCCCATCTGCACGCCGGGCTGGCGCGGGTCGCCCACCTGCACGTTGCGGGCCGCCTCGGCCAGCGCGGCGGCGAAGCGGTCGGCGATACCGCGCTGCACCAGGATGCGCGAGCCCGCCGCGCAGACCTGCCCCTGGTTGACGAAGAGGCCCAGCGAGCAGCCGCGCAGCGCCTGGTCGAAGTCGGCGTCGTCGAAGACGATCTGGGCGCTCTTGCCGCCCAGCTCCAGCGTGACGCGCTTGAAGAGCGGCGCGGCGATGGCCTGGATCGCACGGCCTGCCTCGGGGCTGCCGGTGAAGCTGATCTTCGCCACGTCGGGGTGCTCGCAGAGGGCCCGGCCCACCACGTCGCCGTAGCCGGTCACCACGTTGATGACGCCGTCGGGGAAGCCCGCTTCCTGCGCCAGCCGGGCCAGGTGCAGCACCGACTGGGGCGTTTCCTCCGAGGGCTTCACCACCACGGTGCAGCCTGCGGCCAGCAGCGCCGCCAGCTTCCATACGGTGATCATCAGCGGAGAGTTCCACGGCAGAATGGCGCCGACCACGCCGATCGGCTCGCGCAGGGTGTAGGAGAGCGTGCGCTGTCCCATGTAGCCCGCGGTGGGAATGGTGCGGCCTTCGAGCTGGTTGGCCCAGCCGGCTGCAGCGCGCAGGTTGGCGACGGCATTGGGCACGTCCATCATGCGCGGCTCCATCGGCGAGCGGCCGATGGCGTGGGCGTCCATGTCGGCCAGCAGATCGGTGTCGCGCTCGACCAGATCGGCCAGGCGCGACAGCAGGCGCCCGCGCTGGATGCCGGCCAGGCGCGACCAGGCGCCGCCTTCCAGCTGCGCCCGCGCTGCCGCCACGGCGCGCTGCACGTCGGCGGCCGTGCCGCGCGCGGCCGTGGCGTAGGGCTGCTCGTCCACGGGGTTCACGAGCTGCATGCGGGCGCCGTCGGAGGCCTCCGCGCTGGCGCCGGCGATGAAATGGGTCAGGTGCTGGGTCATGGGTTGCTCTGCCTGGTGATGGATGCCCTGAAGCGCCATGGCGCGTGGGCGGGTTGAACGGACGAACGGAACGAAACGAAGGCGCGGACAGAAAGAGGGCCGCGGCCCCTCCGGGGCCGGCCCGCGCTGACGGGCCCTCGAACGCAGGCAGTGTGGTTTTTCACAGCTCTGTCGCGTTAGCCCAAATGAGCAACATGGGCCGGCTGCCCGGCAATGGCGGGGGGCGCCGCATCGGGTGCGTTCCTTGCTTCGGGAACGCGTTCAGGATGAGCGCTTGCGTGGACGGGTAACGGGCGGGTACCGGGTTTCCACTGGCGCGAGTCTTGCATTGGTAATTGCAGAATTTCGTCTATGCAGAAATTCTGCAAATTAACAGGTGGCTCCGCCGCCTCACTGCCAAGGTGTCCGACATGAAGAGCATCCATCACTTCGACGACGTTTATTCCCACGCCGCGTCCGTCCAGCACTGGGACCAGACCTATCACCAGATCTCTGCCGGCGCGCTCAACAGCTGCCTGGTGCAGCTCGCCAGCGCCCGCTGCCATGTGTTCCGCGAGCAGATCAACCAGCGCGTGGTGCAGCACGGCCAGGCCCCGGCAGGCCAAATCTGCTTCGCGCTGCCGCTGTCGGTGCCGGGCGCTATCCGCATGCAGGGCCGCGAGGCCGACGACAACAGCCTCCTCTTCCTGCGCGGCGGCGAGGAATTCATGTTCCACATGCCCACCGGCATGGACATGCTGGCCATCACCTTCGAGCGCGAGCTGTTCGAGACGGCGCTCTCGCGCATCGCCTCCGCGCGGGAGGTGGAAACCCTGCTGCGGCAGCCGGTCATCAAGCTGCCCGCGCAGCGCCTGGCGGCATGCCGGCAGCGCCTGCTGGCGCTGTTCTCCGAAGCGCTGGATTCCGACGACGGCGATGAAGGCCTCTGCCCCGAGCGCGAGGCCGCGCTGGAGCAGGGCATGCTGCAGGAGATGCTGCAGCTCATGACCGACCCTGCCTGCGACCGCCGCCAGCGCAGCGGCAGCTCCACGCAGAGCTTCATCGTCGAGAAGTGCCACCACCTGGCGATGTCCGAGACCCTGAGCGCGCCCAGCGTGATGGATCTCTGCCAGCGGCTGCAGGTGAGCCGGCGCACGGTGCAGAACAGCTTCCGCTCGGTGGCGGAAACCACGCCCGTGAACTACCTGCGCTCGGTGCGGCTCAACGGCGTGCGCCGCAGCCTGATGTCCACCCATCCGTCGGAGCTGTCCATCGGCGACGCCGCATCGCGCTGGGGCTTCTACCACCTGAGCCATTTCGCGGCCGAATACCAGGAGCTCTTCGGGGAGCTGCCTTCGCAGACGCGGCGCGTGGTGGCGACCTGGCAATAAACAGGAGCGCACAGGAGCGGCTGGCAAAAGCTTTCCGGCGTCCTTGCCGCATCTCGTCGTGCGATCCGTACTGCCTTCGATGCGGCGCCAGGCCAGAACGCTTCCCTGGGTCGTGCGGGCCGCTCCAAGAATTCGCCCGCGCAGGCGCCAGGAAGCGCGAACGCATGCCGATACGGGTTATCGCCGCGGAGACAGCGCTCCTAGACTGGCCTGCATCGCCCGCCGCGGGCGGCCACCGCCCCGCGCCATCGCCCGTGCAGGCGCTGCGGGCTGACGTCAACGTTCCTGGAAGCACCAGGTCTTTGGAGACTCTCGAAATGCAAGTCATGAATGCCGTGGAGCCGCCTTGCAGCGATGCCGGCCCGGTCCGCTCCACCGATCTTCGCCGCGCGAGCCTGGGGGCCGGCGTCATCACCTTGCTGGTGATTTCCGCGGCCAGCCCGCTCAGCGTGGTGGCCGGCGGGTTCCCCATCGGCATGATGCTGGGCAACGGCGCGGGCACGCCCGCCCTGGTGCTGGCGGCGCTGCTGGTGCTGCTGGTCTTCGCGGCCGGCTACACCGCGATGGCGACCTGTGTCACCAATGCCGGCGGCTTCTACGCCATGATCGCGCGCGGCTGGGGCGGGCATGCGGGCGGGGCCGCCGCCATGGTGGCCGTGCTGGGCTACGTCACGCTGCAGTTCGGCCTCTACGGCCTGCTGGGCGCGGTCACCTCCGAGGCGCTGGAGGCCCAGTTCGGCCTGGCCGTGCCCTGGTGGGGCTGCGCGCTGGCGGCCATGGCCTCGGTGGCGGTGCTGGGCTACCGGCAGATCGATTTCTCGGCCAGGATCCTGGCGGTCTTCGTGGTGGCCGAATACGCGGTGGTGCTGCTGCTGGACGTGCTCATCCTGCACAAGGGCGGCGCGCAGGGCATCGACCTGCGCTCCTTCGATCCGCAGGTCATCGCCAGCGGCAACCCCTTCATCGGCCTGCTGTTCTGCTTCGCAGCCTTCATCGGCTTCGAGTCCACCACTATCTACAGCGAAGAGGCCAAGAACCCGCAGCGCAGCATCCCCATCGCCACCTACGGCGCGCTGCTGCTGGTGGGCAGCTTCTATTCGTTCTCGCTCTGGTGCCTGGTGCTGGGCGCGGGCAGCGGCGACGTGGTGGCGCGCATCACGGCGCTGCACGATCCCACGCAGCTGCTCTACGTGATGTCCGACGGCTATGCCGGCGCGCATTTCACCAGCCTGCTGCGCGGCATGTTCATCGCCAGCATCTACGCCGGGCTGATCGCCTTCCACAATTCGACGGCGCGCTACTTCTACGCCATGGGGCGCGAGGGCCTGCTGCCCGCATGGCTGGGCTGGACGCATCCGCGCCACAAGAGCCCGCACGCGGCTTCGGTGCTGCAGAGCGTGCTGTGCGCCGTGGTGGTGGCGGCCTTCGCCGTGGTGGGCGCGGACCCGGTGCTCACGCAGTTCGCCTGGCTCAGCAACCTGGCCACCATCTGCCTGCTGGTGCTGATGATCGCCACGGCCGTCGCGGTGCTGCGCTTCTTCCGCACCGACACCCGCGGCTACGGCCCGCTGCGCGCCCGGGTGATGCCTGCGCTCTCCATCCTGGGCCTGGCCCTGGTGCTGGTGCTCGCGGTGCGCAACTTCCATGTGCTGACCGGGGCCAGCGGCCTGATCTCCGCCGCGCTGCTGCTGCTGGTGCCCGTGGCCGGCGTGGCGGGCTACCTGCTGGCGCGCCGGCTGGCCCGGACGCATCCCCTGCGTTTCGCCAATCTGGGGCGCGACCGGATCTGAGCGGCTCCGAGGCCGGCCTCAGCCCGGCCACTGCAGCTCGAAGGCCGAGCCGCCCCGGGGCGACGGCAGCCAGCGCGCCTGGCCGCCATGGGCCTGGGCGATGGCCTGCACCACGGCCAGGCCCAGCCCGCTGCCGGGCCGCTCCTGCGATGCGGCGCCGCGCTGGAAGGCGCCGAAGAGCTGCGCGGCTTCTTCCGCCGCGAGGCCCGGGCCGCTGTCTTCCACGCACAGATGCACGCGCCCTTCGGACTGCCAGCTGCGGATGGCCAGCGGGCCGGGCGTGGCGTGGCGCAGCGCGTTCTCCAGCAGCGCCATCAGCGCCTGGCGGATGCGCACCGGGTCGCACAGCGCTTCCTGCGCGCCCAGCTCCAGCGCCAGCGAGAAGCCCGCGCCCTGTAGCTGCGGCTCGAAGGCCTGGGCGACGGCGCGCACTTCGGCGGCCAGGTCGGCCAGTTCCAGCCGCAGATCGAGATGGCCGCTGTCGCGCAGGCCCAGCAGGCGCAGGTCTTCGATCAGCCGTGCCAGGCCTTCGACGTTCTTCAGCAGGGCCTGGAACTGCGCGGGGCTGGGCTCGAACACGCCTTCGGTCAGGCCTTGCAGCCGGCCGCGCAGGATGGTCACGGGCGTGCGCAGCTCGTGGGCGATCGCGGCGTTCCAGAAGGCCCGCTCCTTCGCCATCTGGTCCAGCCGCTCGGCCATGCCGTTGAAGTCCTCCACCAGCTGCGCGGTCTCGCCCAGCGAATGCATGTCGGTGCGGGCACGGGCCGACAGGTCGCCCTCGGCGATGCGGCGCAGGCTTTCGGCCACCGAATTGAGCGGCGTGACGATGCGGCGCGAAAGCTTGACCGCCGTCGCCACGGCCAGCACCAGCGCGGCGGCCACGCTGCCCAGCATCCAGGCTGCCTCGATGGGCGAGGGCACGAAGTCGTAGGAGATGCTGGAGGGCGAATAGGCCGTCAGCACCGCATAGAGGGCGTAGGAGCCCAGCAGGAACAGCAGCGCGATGCTGACGGCCATGACGGCCAGCGAGATCACCAGCTGCCGGCGCAGGCCGCCGTAGCCCGCCGTCATGGCGCGATGCCCAGCCGGTAGCCCACGCCGCGTACGCTGGCCGGCACGCCTTCGAGCGACAGCAGCTCCAGCTTCTTGCGCAGCTTGCTGATGTGGCTGTCCACGGTGCGTTCCAGCGCATCGCTTTCGGGCAGGCAGGCCGCCAGCAGCTCCGCGCGGCTGAAGACGCGCTTGGGCGCGCGTGCCATGTGGGCCAGCAGGTTGAATTCGGTCAGCGTGAGCGCCAGCGTCTGCCGCTCGCCGTTCACCTCCACGCTGGCTTCCAGGGTCTCCGGGTCGATCTGGAACGTGCCCACGCGCAGCACGCGCTGCGCGCCGCGCCCGCCGTGGGTGGCCGTGCGCCGCAGCACGGCCTGCACGCGGGCCACCACTTCGGCGGGGTTGAAGGGCTTGACCACGTAGTCGTCTGCGCCCAGGCGCAGGCCCATCAGCTTGTCGATGTCCTGGTCCAGCGCCGTCAGCATGATGACGGGCGTGTCGCCGCGGTGGCGCAGTTCCGACAGCACTTGCCAGCCACTGACCTGCGGCAGCTGCACGTCCAGCAGCACCAGGTCGGGCTTGAGCGAGAGATGCATGTCCAGCGCGGCCGCGCCCGTGGCGGCATGCGCCGTGCGCAGGCTGCTGTGGCGCAGATAGGCGCCGAGGATCTCGGCGATCTCGGTCTCGTCCTCCACCAGCAGGACGAGGGCTCCGGCGATGGCGGGATCGGCCGGTGGAGGGAGGGAGTCGTTCATGGCCGCGATTGTGCCGGCTCGCATCCGGCCCTGCGCCGCTCCATCTTGCTTCCATGGTCCGTGCAACGAAGTGCGAACGGGCCTGTCCAGAATCGCGGCCTTCGGAAATTCCGGTGCGCTGGCAGCGCCTCCGGACACACGCACCAGAGGGCTCGCGAGATGACGACAAGGCAAAGAATGGGATGTGGATATGGACACGGGCTGGCCTGCGCCGCCGCCGTGCTGGCGCTGGCGGCCTGCCGGCCGGCCGACGAGCCGCCGGCCGCGGCGCAGCCCGTGCGGGTGTCCGCGCTGGCCCTGCAGCCGGCTGCGGCGACGGTTCAGGAGGAACTGCCCGGCCGCGTGGCGGCCTTCCGCACGGCGGAGATCCGCGCCCAGGTGGGCGGCATCGTGCAGCGGCGCCTCTTCGAGCAGGGGGCCGACATCGCAGCGGGGCAGCCGCTCTTCCAGATCAACCCGGCGCCTTTCCAGGCCGATGCGAACATGGCAGCCGCCGCGCTGCAGCGCAGCCAGGCCGCATCGCGGCGCGCGGCGGTCCAGGCCGCGCGCCTCGAGCCGCTGATGCGGGCCGAGGCCATCAGCCGCCAGGAATACGAAGACGCGGTGTCGCAGCGCGACCAGGCCGCGGCCGAGGTGGCCCAGGCCGAGGCCAGCCTGGCGCGACGCCGCCTGGACCTGCGCTTCGCCCGCGTCGATGCACCCATCGCCGGGCGCATCGACCAGGCCCTGGTCACCGAAGGCGCGCTGGTGACGGCGGCCGACGCCACGCCCCTGGCCCGCATCCAGCAGATCGACAAGGTCTATGTCGATGTGCGCCAGCCTGCGGCCTCGCTGGACGGGCTGAGGGAGCAGGGCGCCAGCCGCCCGGTCACCCTGCTGCGCTCCGACGGCCGTCCCTGGCCGGTGCAGGGCCGCATCCTGTTTTCCGCCATCAACGTGGACCCGGCCACGGGCGACGTGCTGCTGCGCATCCTGGTGGACAACCCGCAGCGCCTGCTGCTGCCGGGCATGTTCGTGCGCGCCGGGGTGGTCAAGGCCCATTACGACCAGGCGCTGCTGGTGCCGCAGCAGGCGGTCAAGCGGACCGCCGGCCAGCCGCAGGTGTGGACGGTGGAGAAGACCGCGCAGGGCGAAGTCGCCCGGCTCGTGCCCGTGAAGCTGGGCGAGGCCATCGGCCAGAGCTGGCGGGTGGAGGCCGGCCTGCAGGCCGGCCAGCGCGTGGTGGTGGAAGGGGCCGAGCGCCTGTCTCCCGGAGCCGCCGTCGCGCCCCAGCCCTGGAGCGCCGCCACCGTCGCCGACGCTTCCGCGCCCTGAGCGCCCGGACAGCAGGAGTTTTCGATGCCTCAATTCTTCATCCGCCGCCCCGTGTTCGCCTGGGTGGTGGCGGCCTTCATCGTGCTGCTGGGCCTGATCGCGCTGCCGCAGCTGCCCATAGCGCGCTATCCCTCGGTCGCGCCGCCGTCGGTCTCCATCTCGGCGACCTATCCCGGCGCCACGCCGCAGGCCCTGAACGATTCGGTCGTGAGCCTGATCGAGCGCGAGCTCTCCAGCGTCAAGCATCTGCTGTACTTCGAATCGACGGTGGATACCTCGGGCTCGGCGCAGATCTCGGCGACCTTCAAGCCCGGCACCAACCCGGAGCTGGCCCAGGTGGACGTGCAGAACCGCCTGAAGGCCATCGAGGCGCGCCTGCCGCAGGCGGTGCGCCAGAACGGCCTGAGCGTCGATTCCTCGACTTCCAGCTTCCTGTTGATCGTCAGCCTGATTTCGGACGATGGCCGCCGTGACGAACTGGCGCTCAGCGACTACCTGGCGCGCAACGTGGTGGAGGAGCTGCGCCGCATCGAGGGCGTGGGCCGCGTGCAGCTCTTCGGCGCGGAGCAAGCCATGCGCATCTGGGTGGACCCGGCCAAGCTGCAGGGCTACGGGCTCTCGATGAGCGATGTGTCCACGGCTCTCGCCCAGCAGAACGCGCAGATCGCGCCCGGCCGCATCGGCGATGCGCCCACCCGGCCCGGGCAGCGGGTGAGCGTGCCGCTCACCGTGCAGGGCCAGCTGTCCACGCCCGGGCAGTTCGCGGCCGTGGTGCTGCGCTCGGGCCGCGATGGATCGAAGGTGGTGCTGGGCGATGTGGCACGCGTCGAGCTGGGCGCGCAGTCCTACGGCTTCGCCACGCGCGACGACGGCCGCCCGTCCGCGGGCGCCGCCGTGCAGCTGTCGCCCGGCGCGAATGCGGTGCGCACGGCCGATGCCGTGCAAAAGCGCCTGGCGGAACTCAGCGCCACGCTGCCGTCCGGCATGCGCTACGCCACGCCCTTCAACACGGCACCCTTCGTGAAGATCTCCATCGAGAAGGTCGTCCAGACCCTGCTGGAAGCCATGGCGCTGGTGTTCATCGTGATGTACGTCTTCCTGCAGGACGTGCGCTATACGGTCATCCCGGCCATCGTCGCGCCCATCGCGCTGCTGGGCACCTTCGCCGTGATGCAGGCGGCGGGCTTCTCGATCAACGTGCTGACCATGTTCGGCATGGTGCTGGCCATCGGCATCATCGTGGACGACGCCATCGTGGTGGTGGAGAACGTCGAGCGCCTGATGGCGAGCGAAGGCCTTGGTCCGCGCGAGGCCACCGCCCAGGCCATGCGCGAGATCACGGGCGCGGTGATCGGCATCACCCTGGTGCTGACGGCGGTTTTCATTCCCATGGGGTTCGCCAGCGGGTCGGTGGGCGTCATCTACCGGCAGTTCGCACTGTCCATGGCCACGGCCATCCTGTTCTCGGCCTTCCTCGCGCTCAGCCTGACGCCGGCCCTCTGCGCCACGCTGCTCAAGCCCGTGCCGGCAGGCCATCATGAAAAGCGGGGCTTCTTCGGCTGGTTCAACCGGGGCTTCGCGCGCATGACCGATCGCTATGGAAGCGGCGTGGCGGGCCTGCTGCGCGGGCCGGCGCGGGTGATGCTGGCTTTCGCCGCCATCGTCGCTTTGCTGGGCTGGGGCTTTCTGCGCCTGCCGTCGGCCTTCCTGCCGGAAGAGGACCAGGGCTATTTCATGACCTCGTTCCAGCTGCCCGCGGATGCCACCATGGAACGCACGCTGGCGGTGGTGAAGGATTACGAGGCCTATGTGGCCGCGCGTCCCGGCATCGCCACCAACCAGACCGTGATCGGCTTCGGCTTCTCCGGCTCCGGGCCCAATTCCGCGCAGGCCTTCACCATGCTCAAGGACTGGGACCAGCGCGGCGGCGCCACGGCGCAGGACGAGGTCGCCCGCGCGCAGCACGCCATGCAGCGCGTGCGCGAAGGCGAGGTCATGATCCTGATGCCGCCGGCCATCGACGAGCTGGGCACATCGTCAGGCTTCACGATGCGGCTGCTGGACCGTGCCGGCCAGGGGCAGGCGGCGCTCAAGGCCGCAGAGGCCCGGTTGATCGCGCTGGCAT
This sequence comes from uncultured Acidovorax sp., assembly GCA_913774625.1. GTDB lineage: Bacteria > Pseudomonadota > Gammaproteobacteria > Burkholderiales > Burkholderiaceae_C > Paracidovorax. The sequence continues at coordinate 6,898 of CAJYHL010000056.1, read as the reverse complement.
CCCAAAGCCCGCTGCTGACCCAGGTCTATTCCGACGGCCTGCCGCCCGGTCCCAGCGTGCGGCTGGACATCGACCGCGGCAAGGCGGCGGCGCTGGGCGTGCCGTTCTTCGCCATCAGCGACACGCTGTCGGCGGCGCTGGGCTCGCTCTACGTGAACGACTTCCCCAACCGGGGACGCATGCAGCAGGTCATCCTGCAGGCCGACGCCGGGGCGCGCATGCAGCTGGATGACGTCCTCCGGCTGCCGGTGCCCGGCGCGGGCGGCGCCATGGCCCGGCTGGGCGAGATGGTCACGCCCGTGTGGACCGAAACCCCGCTGCAGCTGGCGCGCTACCAGGGCTATCCAGCCGCGCGCATCACCGGCTCCGCCGCGCACGGGGTGTCCAGCGGCGCGGCGATGGCCGAGATGGAGCGGCTCGCGCAGCAGCTTCCGCCCGGCTTCGCCATCGCCTGGACCGGCCAGTCGCTGCAGGAGCGCGATTCGGCCGCGCAGGCGCCGCTCCTGCTGGCGCTGTCGATGCTGGTGGTGTTCCTGGTGCTGGCGGCGCTCTACGAAAGCTGGGCCATCCCTGCCGCCGTGATGCTGGTGGTGCCGCTGGGCCTGATCGGCGCGGTGGCTGCCGTGCTGCTGCGCGGCATGCCCAACGATGTGTTCTTCAAGGTGGGCCTCATCACCGTGATCGGCCTGTCGGCCAAGAACGCAATCCTGATCGTCGAGTTCGCCCGGCAGCTGCGCGAGCAGGGCCGCAGCCTTGTGGATGCGGCGGTGACGGCGGCGCGCCTGCGGTTGCGGCCCATCCTCATGACCTCGCTGGCCTTCGCGCTGGGCGTGGTGCCGCTGATGCTGGCGTCCGGCGCCAGCCGCGAGACCCAGCAGGCCATCGGCACGGGCGTGTTCGGCGGCATCGTCGCCGCGACGCTGCTGGCCATCTTCTTCGTGCCCGTGTTCTTCATGCTGGTGGTGGGCCTGCAGGAACGCTGGCGCCGCCGGGCAGGCGCGCCCGCGCCCCGCGCGTTGCCCGCACCGGCCGCGGGCGAAGGCGAAGGAAAGGCCTGACCATGTACCTGAAGACTTCCATGGCGCTGTTCGTGCCGGCCCTGCTCGCGGGGTGCTCGCTCACGCCCGCCCTGCGCACGCCGCCGCTGCCGGTGCCCGCCACCTATGCGCCGCCGCAGCAGTCCGTCGATGCCGGCGTGCCGCGTTCCATCGAAGACATCGGCTGGGAGCGCATGTTCGGCGATCCCCGGCTGCGGCGCCTGATCGCGCTGGCGCTGGAGCACAACAAGGACCTGCACCTGGCCGCCCTGAACGTCGAGGCGGTGGGCGCGCAGTACCGCATCCAGCAGTCCAGCCAGCTGCCGCGCGTGGCGGCCGAAGCCTCCACCACGCGCGAGCGGGCGGGCGGCAGCCTGCCGGAAGCGGGCGCCAGCACGCGCCATGCGGTCGGGCTGGGGCTGAGCGCGTTCGAGATCGACCTCTTCGGCCGGCTGCGCGCCGCTTCCGGCGCCGCGCTGGCGCGCTACCTGGCCAGCGAGCAGGGCCGGCATGCGGCGCAGCTGGCGCTGGTGGGCGCTGTGGCCGACGCCTACTTCGCCGAGCGGCTCGCGCTGGAGCAGTCGCGCCTGGCCGAGCAGACCCTGCTGGACTGGGCCCAGTCGCTGCAGCTGGTGCGGCTGCGCGCCGAGGCCGGCCAGCGCGGCGGGCTCGATCTGGCCCAGGCCGAGGGCCAGGTCGCCGCCGCCCGGGCCGACTGGCTGGCGCGCCAGCGCGCCCAGGCCCAGGCCGGCCATGCCCTGCAGCTGCTGGTGGGGCTGCCCTCGCTGCCGGCCGACCTGCCCGAGGGCCTGCCGCTCACCGCGCCGGCGGTGCTCACGCAGCTGCCTGCGGGCCTGCCTTCCGACCTGCTGCAGCTGCGCCCGGACATCGCCCAGGCCGAGCAGTTGCTGCGCGCCGCCAATGCCGACATCGGCGCGGCCCGTGCCGCCTTCTTCCCGCAGCTGTCGCTCACGGCCTCGCTGGGCTTCGCCAGCCCGTCGCTGGGCGGGCTGTTCGATGCGGGCTCGCGCGTCTGGCGCTTCTCGCCGCAGATCAGCCAGCCGCTGTTCCAGGCCGGGCGGCTGCAGGGCGAACTGCGGCTGGCCGAGGTGCGCAAGTCCGAGGCCGTGGTGGCCTACGAGAAGGCCATCCAGACCGCGTTCCGCGAAGTCTCCGACGGGTTGGCGGGCAGTGCCACCTACGGGCGGCAGATCGCGGCGCAGACGCAGCTGCTGCGCAGCGCCGAGCGGCGGCTGGAACTGTCGGAACTGCGCTATGCCGCAGGCATGGACGGCCGGCTGGAATTGCTGGATGCGCAACGCCAGCGCTACGCTGCCCGGCAGGGCCTGCTGGAGCTGCGGCGCGCCGAGATCGGCAACGCCATCGCGCTCTACAAGGCGCTGGGCGGCGGGCTGGTCGCCCAGGCCGACGGGCCCGCGCGCGGCCGTAAGCCCGGGGGACCCCGGCCATGACGGCGCCGCCGCTGCATCGGCAAGCCACCGCCGGCCCCGGCTGGGCCTGGCGCTTCGGCCTCGTCTTCGGCGGCCAGGCCTTTTCGCTGGTCGGCTCCGCGCTCAGCCAGTTCGTGCTGCTGTGGTGGATCACGGACACCACGGGCAGCGTGTCGGCCCTGGCCCTTGCGGGCCTGGCCGCGCTGCTGCCGCAGGCGGTGCTGAGCCCGCTGGGCGGCACCCTGGCCGACCGCTGGAGCCGGCGGGCGCTGATGATCGTGTCCGACGCGGTCAGCGCGCTGTGCATGTGCGTGCTGATCGCTTTGTTCCTCACCGGCCGCATCGAGCTCTGGCATGCGTATTCGATGATGGCCGTGCGCAGCGCCATGCAGGCTTTCCAGCTGCCGGCCGCCTCGTCCAGCGTGGCCATGCTGGTGCCGGCGCATTTTCTGCCGCGCGCCGCGGGGCTGAACCAGATGATGCAGAGCCTGACCCTGGTGGCGGCCGCGCCGCTGGGTGCGCTGGCCGTCTCGCTGCTGCCCATGGGCTGGGCGCTGGGCATCGACGTCATCACCGTGGTGCTGGGCATCACGCCCCTGCTGTTCCTGCGCATACCGCAGCCGCGCCGCGCGCCGGATGCGCGCACCAGCATCGCGCAGGAACTGCGCGAAGGCGTGCAGGCCGTATGGCATTCGCCGGGCCTGCTGCGGCTCTATGCGCTGCTGGGCGCGGCGATGCTGGCGGTGATGCCCACCTTCACCCTGGTGCCCCTCCTGGTCAAGGCGCACTTCGGCGGCGCCGCCGCCGAGGTCGCCTGGATGGAGGGCCTGGCCGGCGGCGGCATGGTGCTGGGCGGCATGCTGGTGGCGGCGCTGGCGCCGCGCCGGCAGATGCCCTGGGTGCTCTGGGGGCTGGCCCTGTCCTGCCTGGCGATGGCGCTCACCGCCCTGGCGCCCAGCCGGCTGTTCGCCGTGGCCGTGCTGTGGTGGACGGTGAGCGGCATCGCCTTTTCGCTGGGCCATGCGCCGCTCACCGCGCTGCTGCAGACCATCGTGCCGCATCAGCTGCAGGGGCGGGTGCTGTCGCTGCTGCACATGGTGGAGGGACTGGCCTCTCCCCTGGGGCTGGCCCTGGCTTCGCCGCTGGGCGAATGGCTGGGCGTGCGCTGGCTGTTCGTCATCACCGGCACGCTGGGCGGTGCGGTGATCCTGGCCGGTTTCCTGTCCGCGCCGCTGATGCGGCTGGAGGAAAGGTCAGTCGCGGGCGATGGCCATCGGCCATAGCGGGCGATAGGCGCCGTTTGTACACATGCCGGAGTCGTGGAGAATGCAGCCATCGTCGGCGGCAAGCCTCATGCCGGCCTGTCTTCTTCGCTCCTTGCTCCTCGCTTCCGAAAATGAATAGCCTGCGCCGAATGCTCAACGTTCTGGATCTTTTCCGTCCCGATCAGCCGGTGATCGATGTGGAAACCATCTGCAACGAACTGGGCTATACATCGGCCAGCGCCTATCGATACCTGCGCGAACTGGGCGACGTGGGCCTGCTGGTTCGCCTGCCGCGCGGCTATGCGCTGGGCCCGCGCATCATCGCGCTGGAACACCAGATGAGCGCCTACGACCCGGTGCTGGTGTGCAGCCGCGACCTGGTGGACAAGCTGGTGGCGGACACCGGGCTCGATGCGCTCATCAGCGAGTGGTACGGCGACGCGGTGGTGACCGTGCTGGTGCAGCGCGGGCCCGACGGCGGCCCGGCGGGCGGCGGGCGCGGCCGGCCCATCGACCTCTTCCACAGCGCCACCGCGAAGGTGGTGCTGGCCTATCTGCTGCCGCGCCAGATCCGCCGCATCTACGATGCCCATGCCTTCCGGCCCGAGCTGCAGCACCTGGGCCTGGAGTGGAAGCAGTTCTCCAAGAGCCTGCTGGCGATCCGCAAGCTGGGCTATTGCATCAGCGAAAGCGAACTGCACCCCGGCCGTTCGGGCGTGGCCGCGCCGGTCTTCGACGAGAAGCAGCGCGTGCTGGGCAGCATCACGCTGGTGGGCCGCAGCGAGCGGTTCAAGGCCTTCCAGGAGCCCTTTCTATGCAAGCTGGTGGTCGATGCCGCCAGCGAGCTGACCGCGCGCATCAGCCGGCAATAGGTTCCAGGGCTCAGGGTTCCAGGCCCGGCGCAGGCCCGCGCCAGGCCGGTGGAGCGCGCGCGGGCCGGCGGGCTGCGGGAGATGCCGAAATCGGCTACTGCGCCATTCGCGCCATGGCTAAGCTGGCCCGGGAGGGCTGGGACTTCGCACACAGGGACTGCCTCTGCGGGCAGACGACGAAAGCCGGAATGTCTCATCCATCACCGGCCTTTGCGAGGAATCATCCATCGTGCATCCCCTACGACTCCGTCTGCGCCAGCAGGTGCTGCTGGCCACTTTCGCGCTGGTGGGCGCAGGCTTCCTGGCCACCGTGGCGCTGCTCACCCAGCGGGCCAGCCAGGCGCAGCGCGAAACCGCGCTGATGTATGCCGAGCAGCTGGCCCGGGCCCAGGCCGACCGGGCCGGCCGGCCCTTCAACCAGGCGCTGCAGACGCTGCGGGTGGTGGCCCAGTCGCTGGCCGGCCTGTGCGTGGCGGGCAAGCCCGACCGGGACGTCGCCAACGCGCAGCTGCGCACCGTGCTGGAGGCCAACCCCGCGCTGCTGGGCCTGTCCACCACCTGGGAACCCAATGCCTTCGACGGCCGGGACGCGGCCTTCGCCAATACCCCGGGCCATGACCGCAGCGGGCGCTTCGTGCCCTACTGGTACCGCAGCGGCGGGCAGTTCCACCTGGAGCCCACCAAGGGCTACGACGAGCCGGGCGCGGGCGACTTCTACCTGGAAGCCCTGCGCACGGGCGAGGAGATGTTCTTCGACCCCTACGACTACGAGATCGGCGGAACCAAGGTGCGGGTGACCAGCGTGTCCGTGCCGATCCGCGTCGCCGGGCGCATCGTTGGCGTGGCCGGGCTGGACATCGCCATCGCCGACGTGCAGGCCGCCGTGGCGGCCATCCATCTCTACGACAGCGGCTATGCCAGCCTGGTGTCCCATGCCGGCGAGATCATCGGCGACCCGCGGCGCGAGCTGCTGGGCAAGGACGTGGAAGCGGAGGGCACCCAGCCCGGCGCCAAGGCCGCGATCCAGGCCGGCCAGCCGCTGACGGTACGCTGGACGGACGCCGCCACCGGCCGGGCCTGGACCCGCATCTACGCGCCCTTGCGCGTCGGAGACACGCGCACGCCCTGGTCGCTGGCGGTGACCGTGCCCGACGACGAGCTGCTCGCGCCCGTCGTCCGGCTGCGGCGCGTGGCGCTGCTGCTGGCCGTCGGCAGCCTGCTGGCGGTGATGCTCGGACTGGCCTGGCTGCTGGAGCGGCTGGTGCTGCGGCCCCTGGGCGGCGAGCCGGCCCGCGCCGTGGAGCTGGCCCGCAGCGTGGCGGCAGGCGACCTGAGCACTACGGTGCCGGTGCGCCCCGGCGACCAGGCCAGCCTGATGGCCGCGCTGGCCGCCATGCAGCAGCGCCTGACCGAGCTGGTCTCCGGCGTGCGAGAGCGGGCGCAAACCGTGGCGCTGGCCTCCCGCCAGATCGCCGACGGCAACCAGGACCTGTCGTCGCGCACCGAGCAGCAGGCCAGCGCACTGCAGCAGACGGCGGCTTCCGTGGAGCAATGGAGCGCCGCCGTGCGGCAGAACGCCGACAGTGCGCGGCATGCCAGCGAGCTGGCGGCCGGGACGGCGGAATGCGCGGTCGATGGCGGGCGGCTGGTGGGCGAGGTGGTCTCGACCATGGCCGACATCGCAGCCGCATCGCGCCGCATCGCCGACATCACCGGCGTCATCGACGGCCTGGCCTTCCAGACCAACCTGCTGGCGCTGAACGCGGCGGTGGAGGCGGCGCGTGCCGGCGAGCAGGGGCGGGGCTTTTCCGTCGTGGCCCAGGAAGTGCGCGCCCTCGCGCAGCGCTCCGCCCTGGCGGCGCGGGACATCAAGGACCTGATCGCGGCATCGGTGAACCAGTCCGGCATCGGCAGCCAGCGGGCCGCGCAGGCCGGCCAGGCCATGGAAACCATGGTCCGGCGCATCCAGGCCGTCTCGCACATCGCGCAGGAGATCAGCACGGCCACCGACCGGCAGAGCACGGGCATCGGCGAGCTGAGCCAGTCCATCGGCACCATGGACCAGGTCACCCAGCAGAACGCGGCCCTGGTGGAAGAGGCCGCCGCAGCCACCGAGGCGCTCAAGTCGCAGGCCGAACAGCTGGCGCAGGCGGTACAGGTGTTCCGGATCTGAGAACGTGTTTACGATCTCCCAGGGGTCGCGCAGCTACGTCGGCGGGATGGGATGCAAGGCGCGGTGCGCAGTGGATAGCACGGCTATCCACAAGCGCCGC
>CAJYHL010000055.1 GCA_913774625.1 uncultured Acidovorax sp. | reverse complement strand
CCTTCGGGTTGGAGCGAAATCGGGCGATTGGACGCCCCGGCTGCTTGCATGGGCACCAGCCCATGCGGCGCATCCGAAGCATCCACTCATCCCGATTGCGCTCCAACGCGATCCCCTGCGAGATCGTAAACACGTTCTTAATGCTGCAGGGAGCTTGCCGGCAGGCCTCCATTTCGGCCGGCCGGCTGTCCTGTCCTCTGGCGCCTCAGATGTCTTCCAGCAGGGTGTAGGGCAGCGGCAGCAGCGTGAGCTCCGGGCCCCCTGCCGCGCTGCCCACCCGCAGGCCCGCTTCCGGCGTGGCCGATGCGATCTGCAGCGACACCAGCGCATCCACGCCGCCGCTCGGCGTTGCTGCGGACTGCACGACGGTGCCCACGGGCTGCTCGGCATCGGCCTGGGCGAATACTTCCGCGCCAGCGGCGGCCGACTCCAGCGTGGCGTGAGGCAGATGGGCCATATAGGTACGGCGCTTGAGCGTGCCGCGGAACTGGCTGCGCGCGACCACTTCCTGGCCGGGGTAGCAGCCCTTCTTGAAGTTCACGCCGCCCACCGATTCGTAATTGAGCATCTGCGGCACGAAGGCATCCACCACCGGTGCGGTCAGCGTGGCGACGCCGCTCTGCACCTCGCTCCAATGCCACAGCGCGCCATCCAGGGGGGCGCCGCCGCCAGGTGCGGGCGTGCCGGCCGGCGCCACCCAGAGGGCGCGGGACTGGCCCGCGGCAGGGTAGAGGCGTACCACGGCAGCGCCACCTGCCAGATCGCGCTTGGCCCAGGGCTCGGCGGCATCGGCCAGCAGGGCATCGGCGGCGCTTCCGGCCAGGCCGTAGAGCGCGAAGTCGGCCGTGGCGTCGGTCAGCCGAGCCTTGGCACGCAGCACGAACATGGACAGGCGCTTGAGCGTGGCGGCCAGCAGGTCGCGAGAGCAGATCAGCAGCACCTCGCTGCCGCCTGAAGCACCGACCCGCTTGAAGCCGATGAAGCTGGCCTGCATCCGCCCCTTGGCGGACAGGAACGCCGCCAGCCGGGCGTGCTGCAGGTCCAGCAGGGCGAAATCCTGGGTCAGCTGGCCGTGCAGGAAAGCGGCGGCGTCGTCGCCTTCGACGCGGATCACGCCCAGATGGGCCAGGGGAGTGGCGCCTTCCAGCGGCGCGGGCAGGGAAAAGGTCATGCTGAATTATGATGCCCGGCTACTTTCCTCATAGCTTCAGGGTCGTCGTGCGTCGTTTCATCGCGTGGGTATTGGTGTTGGTTCTGGCGGTGGGCGCCGTGGCCGCATGGTGGCTACAGGCGCCCATGCCGATGCGCCCGCGCGAGGGCGTGGCCGCGGACCAGCCGCTGGATCTGGCCATCGACCCCGGCACCACGCCGCGCGGCGTGGCGCAGGCCGTGGCGGCGGCCGGCGTGGCCATCGATCCGCGCGTGCTCTACGCCTGGTTCCGCGTCTCGGGCCAGGACCGCCTCATCAAGGCCGGCAACTACGAGATTCCGGTCGGCACCACGCCCTATGGCCTGCTGCAGAAGCTGGTGCGCGGCGAGGAGGCCCTGCGCGCCGTGACCCTGGTGGAGGGCTGGAATTTCCGCCAGGTGCGCCAGGCCCTGGCCCGCGAAGACCAGCTCCGGCACGACACGGCCGGGCTGAGCGATGCCGAGATCATGCAGCGCCTGGGCCGTCCCGGCGTACCTGCCGAAGGCCGCTTCTTCCCCGATACCTACAACTATTCCAAGGGCACGAGCGACCTGGCCCTGCTGCGCCGAGCCCTGCATGCCATGGACCACCGGCTGGAGGCCGCCTGGGCGCAGCGCGCGCCCGACACGCCGCTCAAGTCCGCCGACCAGGCGCTGATCCTGGCCAGCATCGTCGAAAAAGAAACCGGCCGCGCTGCCGACCGGGCCCAGATCGCCGGCGTATTCGTCAACCGCCTGCGCGCGGGCATGCTGCTGCAGACCGACCCCACCGTCATCTACGGCATGGGCGAGAAATTCGACGGCAACCTGCGCCGGCGCGACCTGCTGACCGACACGCCCTGGAACACCTACACCCGCCCCGGCCTTCCGCCCACGCCCATTTCCATGCCCGGCAAGGCGGCCCTCCTGGCCGCCGTGCAGCCGGAACGCACCAATGCGCTGTATTTCGTCTCCCGGGGCGATGGCAGCAGCCAGTTCAGCCCCACCCTGGACGAACACAACCGCGCCGTGAACCGCTACCAGCGCGGCCAGACGCAGCAATGAATCCAGCCATGGGCCAATCCGACACCGCTATCGCTTCCTCCTCGGCCGCCATTTCCGCCTCCGCCACTTCGCATGCCGTCGGCGGGGCAGGGCGGCCGGGCGCCTTCATCAGCTTCGAGGGCATCGACGGCGCGGGCAAGTCCTCGCACATCGATGCCCTGGCGGCGGCGCTGCGCGCCCAGGGCCGCACCGTGGTCGTCACGCGCGAGCCCGGCGGCACGCCGCTGGCCGAAAAGCTGCGCACCCTGCTGCTGAACGACGCCATGGACCCGCTGACCGAAGCCCTGCTGATCTTCGCCGGCCGCCGCGACCACCTGCGCTGCGTGATCGAGCCCGCCCTCGCGCGCGGCGACGTGGTGCTGTGCGACCGTTTCACCGACGCCACCTTCGCCTACCAGGGCGCGGGACGCGGCTTCGATGTGCGCGTGCTATCGATGTTGGAGCGCATGGTGCAGGAAACGCCTGGGCTGGACGGCGATTCGATCCGCAACCCCGATCTGACCCTGTGGTTCGATCTGCCGCCCGCCGAGGCCGCAGCCCGGCTGGCCGGCGCGCGCGTGCCCGACCGCTTCGAATCGCAGCCCGAAGACTTCTTCCGCCGCGTGGCAGACGGCTACGTAGTCCGGGCCGCCAGCGCGCCCGCCCGCTTCGTGCGGCTCGATGCGCGGCAGGAACGCGCCGCCGTCTGGGCGCAGCTGGAGCGCGCGCTGGCGGAGCGCGGCTATCTGCCCGCAGGGGAGACGCAGGCATGACCGCAGCCGCAGAATCTGCCGCCACACCCATCGCCCCCTGGATCGCCCGGCAGCGCCAGGCGCTGCTGGCCCAGCGTGGCCATGCCTGGCTGCTGCAGGGGCCGTCCGGCCTGGGCCAGTACGCGCTGGCGCTGGAGCTGGTGCGCGCCTGGCTCTGCGATGCGCCCACGCCCGACGGCGCCTGCGGCCGCTGCGGCAGCTGCCATGCCATCGACGTGCGCACGCATGCCGATCTCTGCGTGCTGATGCCCGAAACGCAGATGGTCGAGCTGGGCTGGCCGCTGCCCGAAAAGGCCCAGGCCGAGATCGATGACAAGAAGCGCAAGGCCAGCCGCGAGATCCGGGTGGATGCCATGCGCGACGCGGTCGAGTTCGCGCAGCGCACCTCGGCCCGGGGGCGCGGCAAGGCGGTGCTGGTCTATCCGGCCGAGCAGATGAACCATGTCACGGCCAACGCGCTGCTCAAGACGCTGGAGGAGCCCCCGGGCGACGTGCGCTTCGTGCTCGCCACCGAGGCCTCGCACCAGCTGCTGCCCACCATCCGCAGCCGCTGCCTGGGCCACACCATGCTCTGGCCGCAGGAGCCGGCGATGCAGCAGTGGCTGGCGGAGCAGGGCGTGGCGCCCGACGCGGCCAGCGCCTTCCTGCGCGCCGCGGGCGGCCGGCCCGACGACGCCCTGGCCCTGGCCCGCGCCGGCCGCAGCCCCGAGGCCTGGTCGCGCCTGCCCCGAGCCATGGCGCGCGGCGACGCCACGGCGCTGGCGGACTGGTCGCCCGCCGAAGCCGTGGATGCGCTGCAGAAGCTCTGCCACGACCTGCTGGCCCACCGCGTGGGCGCCGCGCCGCGCTACTTCGACGCGGCCGACCTGCCCACCCCTCCGGGCATCGGACCGCTGACCCGCTGGGGCCGCGCGCTGGCCAAGGAGGCGCGCACGGCGGACCACCCCTTCAACGCCGGCCTGATGCTGGAAGCCCTCGCGGCGCAGGCGCGAAACACCCTACACTCGCGGCATTGAACGGGCCGGCCCTCGGCCCTGCTCAGCGCCCGCATCCATCCCCCTTCGTTCCGCCGCCCATCCCCCCCGTTCCATGAGCAGCTCCTCCTCCACGCCGCGCCCCAGCGTCATGCAGCTGGCCATCAAGGAAAAGGCGGCCCTCTACGCAGCCTATATCCCGTTCTTTGTCGAAGGCGGCATCTTCGTGCCCACGCCGCGCGACTACCGGCTGGGCGACGATGTCTATGTGCTGCTCACCTTGCCGGAAGACACGCAGCGCTACCCGGTGGCCGGCCGCGTGGCATGGGTCACGCCGGCTCGCGCTGCAGGCAACCGCACCCAGGGGGTCGGCATCCAGTTCCCGAAGGACGAGAAGTCGCAGCAGCTCAAGGCCAAGATCGAAGCCATACTGGGCTCCAGCCTGGCTGCCGACCGGCCCACGCAGACGATCTGATCCGGCGCTCCGCATCGCCGGGCGCAGCCCGCCCTCGCATGCCGATCGTGCCCTGCGGTCGGCATTTGCTTTTGCGGGGCTGGCATGCCGGCGTGCCGCATGCTCTTTTCTGGGCCGGCGCTGAACCTTTCGGTACGGAACGCCTCCATTTCTCCATTCACCGCATTGCCCGCATGTTCACCGACTCCCATTGCCACCTCAACTTTCCGGAACTGCAGGCGCAGCTGCCGCAGATCCGCCAGGCCATGGCCGAGGCACGCGTCGATCGCGCGCTCTGCATCTGCACCACCATGGAGGAGTTCCCCGGCGTACACGCCCTGGCGACGGGCTACGACAACTTCTGGGCCACGGTCGGCGTGCATCCGGACAACGAGGGCGTGGCCGAGCCTTCCGTGCAGGACTTGCTGGACGGCGCGGCCCTGCCCAGGGTGGTGGCCATCGGCGAAACCGGGCTCGACTACTACGGCATGGAAGACCGCAAGGGCGGCCGCAGCGTGGCCGACCTGGAATGGCAGCGCGAGCGCTTCCGCACCCACATCCGCGCCGCGCGCGCCACGGGAAAGCCGCTGGTCATCCACACCCGCAGCGCGTCGGACGACACCCTGGCCATCCTGCGGGAGGAGGGCGAGGACGGCGCCGGCAACCAGGCGGGCGGCGTGTTCCACTGCTTCACCGAAACCGCCGAAGTCGCCCGCGCCGCGCTGGACCTGGGCTACTACATCTCCTTTTCAGGCATCGTCACGTTCAAGAACGCCCAGCACCTGCGCGACGTGGCGGCCTTCGTGCCCATAGATCGCATGCTGATCGAGACCGACAGTCCCTATCTGGCGCCCGTGCCGTACCGGGGAAAGACCAACACGCCCGCCTACGTGCCCTTCGTGGCACAGCAGATCGCTGCGGTCCGGGGCATGGCCGTGGAAGACGTGGCGCGGGCCACCAGCCGCAATTTCGACAACCTGTTCTTCAAAGGAGTGACGCCATGACGATCCAGCGGCGGCATTGCGTGGCCTGGGTGGCCATGCTGGCGATCGGGGGCTGCGCCCATGCGGGGGCCCACGATGAATTCTTCACCGCGATCATCCGCGACAACGGCGATGCCATCACCTCGCTGGTCAAGCGGGGTTTCGATCCCAATACGCGCGACGCCAAGGGCCAGGTCGGCCTTACGCTGGCGCTACGCGAGGGCTCGATGAAGGCCTTCGATGCGCTGATGAAGGCGCCCCGCATCGACGTGGAAGCGCGCAACGCGCAGGACGAAAGCCCGCTGATGATGGCCGCGATCAAGGGCAACCTGCCAGCGGCGCGCGCCCTGATCGCCAAGGACGCCGACGTCAACAAGACCGGCTGGGCGCCGCTGCACTACGCCGCCTCCTGCACCACGCCGGACGCCGCGCCCATGACGGCGCTGCTGCTCGAGAACCATGCCTACATCGATGCGGGCTCGCCCAACGGCACCACGCCTCTGATGATGGCCGTGCGCTACGGCGCGGGCGACGTGGCGCGCCTGCTGCTGGAGCAGGGCGCCGACCCCACCATCAAGAACCAGCTGGGCATGACGGCCTACGATTTCGCCAAGGGCGCGGACCGCAACGACATGGCCGAGCTGATCAACGAGGCCGTGCGAAAGCGCCAGCCGCGGCAGGGCAAGTGGTGATCCGCTGAGCCGGGCGGGGTGGGGTCAGGGCGGCGCGCCCGGCCGCGCGGCCCCGGTCAGTGAAATCCGCTGCGCGCCTGCAGCCTTGCGTACAGCCCGCCGCGGGCGATCAGTTCGGCGTGCGAACCCTGCTCCGCGATGCGGCCGCGCTCCATCACCACCACGCGGTCGGCATGCTCGATGGTGGAGAGGCGGTGCGCGATGACCAGCGTGGTGCGCCCGCGCATCAGGCGCTGCAGCGCGTCCTGCACCAGCCGTTCCGATTCGGTGTCCAGGGCCGAGGTGGCCTCGTCCAGGATCAGGATGGGCGCGTCCTTGTAGAGAGCCCGGGCGATCGCCAGCCGCTGGCGCTGGCCACCCGACAGCTGCGTGGCATTGTGGCCCACCACGGTGCGCATGCCCTGGGGCAGCGCCGCCACGTGGGTCGCCAGGTTGGCTGCCTCCAGGCAGGACTGCACGCGGGCTTCGTCGATGGCTCCGCCCAGCGCCACGTTGGCCGCCACTGTGTCGTTGAACATCACCACGTCCTGGCTGACCATGGCGAATTGGCTGCGCAGCGCCGCCAAGTCCCATTGCTGCACGGCCACGCCGTCCAGCAGCACTTCCCCCGAAGTCGGCGCCAGGAAGCGCGGCAGCAGGTTGACCAGCGTGGTCTTGCCGGCGCCCGAGGGACCGACCAGCGCCACCACCTCGCCGGGGCGGATGTCCAGGTTCACCTGGTCCAGCGCCGGGGCATGGTCGGCGCCGAAGGACACGCCCACGTTCCGCAGAGCGATGGCGCCGCTGGCACGCTCGGCGCTGTGCGCCCCGCCTTGCTCGGCGGGCGAGCTCTCCAGCAGGGCCAGTCCGCGCTCCAGCGCCGCCACGCCCCGCGTGATGGGGTTGGCCACGTCGGCCATGCGGCGCATGGGCGCGATCAGCATCAGCATGGCGGCGATGAACGACGCGAAGCCGCCCACGGTGATGCCGCGCGTGCCGGCGGCCTGGCTCTGCCAGAGCGCGATGCAGATCACGGTGGAAAGCGCAGCGGCAGCCAGCAGCTGGGTCAGCGGCGTCATCGCGGCCGACGCGATGGTCGATTTGATGGCCAGGCGGCGCAGGCTCTGGCTCAGGTGGTCGAAACGCCGGGCCTGGCCGGTCTGCGCGCCGTGCAGCCGCACCATGCGATGGGCCAGCACGTTCTCCTCGACAACGTAGGCCAGGTCGTCGGTGGCCTGCTGGCTGGTCTTGGTGAGGCTGTAGATGCGCCGCGACAGGCTTTTCATGATCCAGGCCACGCCCGGCACCAGCACGGTCACGATCAGCGTCAGCTGCCAGTTCAGATAGATGAGGTAGCCCAGCAGGGCCACCAGAGTGAAGCCGTCGCGCGACACGCCGATCAGCGCCTGCACCAGCGACTGGAAGCCGGTCTGCACCTCATAGACCACGGTGTTGGACAGGGCGCTGGCCGACTGCCGGCCGAAGAGGCCCATGTCGGCCGCCAGCAGGCGGTCGAAGAGGGCTGTGCGCAGCTTGAGCATGCCTTCGTTGGCGATGCGTGCCAGCGCGTACTGGGCGCAGAACTGCGCTATGCCGCGCATGAGGAATACGCCCATGATCGCCAGCGGCACCATCCAGAGCTGCAGCGTGCCTTCGGTGAAGCCCTGGTCCAGCAGCGGCTTGAGCAGGGCGGGGATCAGGGGCTCGGTGATCGCGCCCATCAGGGTCGCGGCGATGGCGATGCCCCACAGGGCATGCTGATACCCGAAATAGGGGTACAGGCGCTTGATCCGGGTGAGAAGAGAGGTGGGCGGGGCCTGGGTTTCCCCCGTTGGCGTCACTTGCGTGGCGCTATGATTCGGAACTTGCATGAGGGATCGGATTCTACGTTTTGGCTTTGCACAGATTCTCACAGGCATCTGCGGGTGATGTGTAACATGAGCGGCTCCGTTGCCAGCACTCACGGTTACCCGATCGTTGGACCAATGACTACTGACCGAACCTCCCCTTCCCTCGCTCCTCTTGCGGCCGCGCCGCGACTGTCCCGGCGCCATCTGATCGCCACGCTGGCCGCCTCCTCCGCGCTGCCGGCCATTCCCGCCCTGGCGCAGTTCCGGGTCGAAATCAAGGGCGTGGGCCTCACGCAGCTGCCCATCGCCATCGCGCCGTTCCGGGGCGAGGCGCAGTCGCCCCAGAAGATATCGGCCATCGTCCAGGCCGACCTGGAGCGCAGCGGCCAGTTCGTGGGCGTCGATGCTTCCGACGCCGCGCTGGACGAGTCGTCCCGCCCCGATCTGGCCCAGTGGCGGCAGAAGAAGGCCGACTCGCTCGTGACCGGCAGCGTCACCCGCCAGCCCGACGGCCGCTACGACGTGCGCTTCCGGCTGTGGGACGTGGTCAAGGGCCAGGACCTGGGCGGGCAGAGCTTCGTCATCACCCAGGGCGACCTGCGCCTGGCGGCCCACCGCATCGCCGACTTCATCTACGAAAAGCTCACCGGCGAGCGCGGCGTTTTCTCCACCCGCATCGCCTACGTCACCAAGTCCGGCGGACGCTACAGCCTCTGGGTGGCCGATGCCGACGGCGAGAACGCGCAGTCCGCGCTCTCCAGCCCCGAACCCATCATCTCGCCGGCCTGGTCGCCCACCGGCGGCCAGCTGGCCTATGTGTCGTTCGAATCGCGCAAGCCCGTCGTCTACGTTCACGACGTGGCCACCGGCCGCCGCCGCCTGATCGCCAACTTCCGCGGCTCCAACAGCGCGCCGGCCTGGGCGCCCGACGGCAAGTCCCTGGCCGTCACGCTGAGCCGCGACGGCGGCTCGCAGCTCTACCTCATCGACGCCAACGGCGGCGAGCCGCGCCGCCTGATGCAAAGCAGCGGCATCGATACCGAGCCGGTCTTCTCCAGCGACGGCCGCAGCATCTACTTCGTGAGCGACCGCGGCGGCTCTCCGCAGATCTACCGCGTCTCCTCCGGCGGCGGCAATGCCGAGCGCGTGACCTTCTCTGGCTCCTACAACATTTCTCCAAGCGTCAGCGCCGACGGCCAGTGGCTGGCCTATATCTCGCGCGTGGGCGGCGCCTTCAAGCTCTACGTCATGGACCTGAAGTCGGGCACCGCCAATGCCATCACCGACACGACGGCCGACGAAAGCCCCAGCTTCGCCCCGAACAGCAAGCTGATCGTCTATGCGACCCAGCAGCAAGGCCGCGAAGCGCTCATGACCACCACCCTCGACGGCCGCATCAAGGCGCGTCTGGCCGGCAAGAGCGGCGACATCCGCGAGCCCGACTGGGGCCCTTTCCAGAAGCAGTGATTTCCTCGTTACCTTTATTGCAGATCAGTCCGTACAGGAGAAATTGAATGATGAATGCCAAGCTCAAGCGCGTGTCCCTCGCCCTCGCCATCACGGCCCTGATGGCGGGTTGCAGTTCCGGCGTCAAGCTGGAAGACACCCCGGCCGAAACCCGCGGCGCCACCTCCACCAATGGCGGCGCCAACGCCGGCGGCGCCGGCCAGAGCGGCGTGGCCCCCGTGAACCTGGATGCCTCGGCACGCGATGCCGCCGGCCCCGTGGGCGTGGCCCGCATCATCTACTTCGACTACGACAGCTACGTCATCAAGAACGAATTCCAACCCGTGCTGGAAGCGCATGCCAAGTTCCTGAAGGCCTCGCCCAACCGCAAGGTGATGATCGAAGGCCATACCGACGAGCGCGGCGGCCGTGAATACAACCTGGCACTGGGCCAGAAGCGTGCCGAGGCCGTGCGCCGCGCACTGGCGCTGCTGGGCGTGCCCGACAGCCAGATGGAAGCCGTGAGCTTCGGCAAGGAGAAGCCGGCTGCCCAGGGCAACACCGAAGACGTCTACGCGCAGAACCGCCGCGCTGAGCTGTCGTACCGCTGATGGCTGCAGCAGCACGACATCGCGTGGCCCGCGGCACGCACTTCGCCGTCGCGGCCCTGGTGGCCGCCGTGCTGGGCGGCGCAGCGCCCGCAGGGCATGCCGCGCTGTTCGAAGACGACGAGGCCCGCCGCGCCATCCTCGAGATGCGCCAGCGCGTGGACAGCCTGCAGCAGAGCGCTGCGCGCTCGGCCGACGATGCGGCCCAGGCGCGCCGCAGCCTGCTGGACCTGCAGACGCAGATCGAGACGCTGCGCTCCGACCAGGCCACGCTGCGCGGTCAGAACGAACAGCTGACGCGCGACGTGGCCGACCTGCAGCGGCGCCAGAAGGAAATGGCCCAGGGCGTGGACGAACGCCTGCGCCAGTTCGAACCCACCAAGGTCAACGTGGACGGGCGCGAATTCCAGGCTGATCCTGCTGAAAAGCGCGACTTCGAAGCCGCCCTGGGCGTCTTCCGGACCGGCAAGTTCGCAGACGCGGTGCCGCTGTTCACCAGCTTCCTGCGCCAGTACCCGTCGAGCGGCTACGTGCCTTCCGCGCGTTTCTGGCTCGGCAATGCGCTCTATGCCACGCGCGACTACAAGGGCGCGATCGACAACTTCAAGGGGCTGCTGGCCTCTGCGCCCGACCATGCCCGGGCTCCCGAAGCCGCACTGTCCATCGCCAACTGCCAGGTCGAGCTGAAGGACACGCGCGCTGCACGCAAGACGCTGGAAGACCTGATCCGCGTCTATCCCCAGTCCGAAGCAGCCGCCGCTGCCAAGGAACGGCTGGCCCGCCTGAAGTGATCGCGGCGAGCCAGCACGCCGGCCCCGAAGCCGAGGCGGATGCCGAGCGCCGCTTCGGCGGCCTGGCCCGCCTCTATGGCGTCGAGGGCGCGGCTCGCATCCGCGCCGCCCATGTCGCGGTGATCGGCATCGGCGGCGTGGGCTCCTGGGCTGCCGAGGCCCTGGCCCGCAGCGGCGTGGCGAGGCTCACGCTGGTGGACATGGACCATATCGCGGAGTCGAACGTCAACCGCCAGATCCATGCGACCACGCCCACTCTGGGCCAGGCCAAGGTCGAGGCCATGAAGGAGCGCATCGCGCTCATCCATCCCGGCTGCGTCGTCGAGGGCATCGACGACTTCGTGATGCCGTCCAACTGGCCCGGCCTGCTGCCGCCGGGCTGCGATGCGGTCATCGACGCCTGCGACGACGTCAAGGCCAAGGTCGCCCTGGCGGCCTGGGCGATGCGGGCCAGGCGCTCTGCCGCCTTCATCACTGTGGGGGCGGCCGGGGGTAAGCGGCTGGCGCACCGGGTCGATATCGACGACCTGTCCAAGACCACCCACGACCCGCTGCTGGCGCAGCTGCGCTACCGCCTGCGCAAGGAATACGGGGCCCGCCGGGAGGGCAAGACCATCGGCGTGGCCTGCGTCTTCAGCCGCGAGCCGGTGGCGCCTCCGCATGCTTCCTGCCAGCTGGAGGCCTCCGGTGACGGCAGCCTGAACTGCCATGGCTATGGATCCGTCGTTTCGGTGACGGCCACTTTTGGGCAATGTGCGGCAGGATGGGTGCTCGATACGTTGGCCATGTCCAAATCCGCGAAAACCGAGCTATAATTCAAGGCTTTGCTGCAGCGCGTACTACGCTTTGTGTGCGCTGCAGCGAAGGGGACGTTAGCTCAGTTGGTAGAGCAGCGGACTTTTAATCCGTTTGTCGTGGGTTCGACCCCCGCACGTCCCACCAGAACCAGCCCTTACGGGGCTTGACGCCGCAGCTATCAAATTGGTAGCTGCGGCGTTTCACTTTCTGGCGGATATGAGACGCTTTATGTGATGTGTCTCATATCCAGTGGTCACAGCATCGCGACCTTGTTCGGTTCGGCCGTCTCCGTCCAGCGTGCTTTGATGTACTTTTCCGTCGTCGCCTTGTCGGCATGCCCGCACAGCAGCTGGATCTGTTCGATCGGCACGCCCGACCGCCACATGTCCGTCGCACCTTTGCCTTTCAGGTCGCGGAAGCCGAAGCTGGGCACGGGGGCAATCCCTCGGCCTCGCGCAGCGTGTTCACCCGAGCGATCTGGGCGGTCAGCATGGAGGTGATGCCTGAATAGGTGTACTTCTCGCCCCGGCGGTTGTGGACGATCGTCTGGCGCAAGACCGGCACCGGGCCGATGGCGGCGTCGATCTGCGCCGCCAGCGCCGGCGTGAGGCCGATCATGAGCATCACGCCGGTCTTGTTCTGCCGGTGGCGGATCACGCGCTGGCCATGCTCGTCGCGCGCCAGGTTGGCCGGGGTCCAGCCGCGTCGCGCAGATCCCGACTACTGGCGCACCCAAGGCGCCAGCCGCTGACGGCTCGCAGGCCAACCCCCTGAACTCCGACCTGGGCCGTAACCTCACCAACGCAGCCGCAGCGTTGCCCGGTGCCGCAGCCATCCCGGGCGCCGCGGGCATGGCCGGAGGCCTGGTGGCCCGTGCTTTCGGTGCCTCCCAGCCTGCCATTTCCGCGCTGGGCAGGGCGGCTCAAGCTGCGGGACCCTACGCGCCTGTGGTGGGTGGGGGCGCTGCATTGGCCGATGCATCCTCCTCCGACAGCGCAGCGCCTCCTACGTCCCCGCGCTCTCTGGTCGAGGCGGCAGGCATCAAGCTGCCAGGCGCCACGCAGCCGGGCACCGTGCCGACTGCGCCAGCAGCTGCTACCGTACCGACCACAGTCCCCCCAACCAACGCGGTCACGCGCGTGGGCAAAAGCTACACCGGCGCCCCGAACATCAGCGGCGAGATCACCGTCAACGGCGCGGCCTCCGGTGGTGGATCCGGTGCTCCGCGCTCGCTGGTCGAATATGCCGGCGTCGTCCCAGGCAGCGCCGGCCGCAGCAACTGGGGCGGCGTCATGAGCAATCCGCTGGTCGCCAGCGCGCTCGGTGGCGGAAGCACCGGCGTGACCGCACCTGTGGTGCGTGATAGCACCAACGACTGGCAGTCCCGCAACGACCTGCGGAACGCCCAGGTGTCGGCCTCGAGCATCACGAACAACGGCGGCAGCTGGGACCAGCACAAGGGCATGTCCCCCGAGGCAGCCTATGCCGCAGCGCTGGGCAATGCCGACATGGCCGCACGCGCCGGCCAGGCGGGAGCCGACGTTGCGGCCATGCGAGAGAACGCCGGTATTCAGAGGGAGGGGGTTCAGCAGGCCGGCGCGAACCAGCGCTCGCTCTGGCAGTACGCGCTCGAGCAGCAGAAGGTGAACCAAGCCGCCGAAGCTCAGGGCTACACCAACCGCACCAATGCCCTCGTGGAAGCAGCACGGCGGCAGGTGGCCGGAGAGCAGGACCCGACCAAGCGCCGCGGGCTGGTGGCGTACCTCCACCACATCCAGGGCGGTCCCCGATCCTCAGAATGGGGCGTTCAGGTAACCCCGACCACGAAAAACGTCGACGGCAGCACCACCATGGGCAACATCGTGCGCTACAACAGGGCGACAGGTCAGACGGAGATCGTGCAGGCGCAGGCGCAGGGGGGCGGGCCTATCGGGCAGAACGCTCAAGCGGTCTCTATCCGCGACAACCCGAACATGACGCGAGAGCAGAAGGTAGAGGCCCTCCGCAAGCTGGGCTATTCCTGATCAGGGCTTGCCGTCCAGGAATCGGTTGATTTCGCTCTCGTCATAAAGCCGCCGGCACGCGATCCCCACGTACCGCGCCGCCTCTTCGCTCCGGGTGTCGCCCGCCTTCTTGGCGGTGCATTCGGCGCCGGACTTGTAGCCCATCAGGCCGCGGCCTGAGCCCTGGGCAACGGCCTGGAAGCCACCGGGGTTCTCCGACAGGCAGAGCTGGTACACCGCCTGAGCTGCCGTGTCGTTGGCCACGCCTGGGGCCTTGTCCAGGATGCAGGTGGCGAAGTCGCCAGCCCAGGCTGCAGGGGCGATCAGGAGCAGGGCGGAGACGAAGGCGCGGTGCATGGGCGGAATGTAGCAGGGGGCAGCGGTTGCGACGGTGATGCGATAGGAACCTGCAGCATTCCAGAGGCAAGAAACATGAATCTTCTACAATTGACGACCCGTTGCACTCAACGGTCCCACCCCATGCACGTCGACCACCAACGCGAGAAGTTCGTCCAGACCGTCGTCTTCTTCGCGAAGAGCGTGCGCAAGCTTGGGAAAACGAAGCTGTTCAAGCTGCTGTATTTCGCGGATTTCATGCACTACCGGGACACCGGCCGGTCAATGACGGGGCTGGACTATTTCGCGTGGAAGATGGGGCCAGTCCCTGTCGCGTTCTTCGAAGAGATCAAGCACCCCAAGCCGGATTTGGCGGCCTGTGTTGACTTCCGCGAGACGCCTATCGCTGCGGGCCAGATGCTGGCGGTGACGGCGAAGTGTGGCTTCGATGCCCAGCATTTCTCCAAACGAGAGATCCGCATCCTCAACCAGCTTGCGGAAGAGTTCAAAGATGCAACCGCCGACGAGATGGTCGAAAAGACGCACTTGGAGAACTCTCCTTGGCACAAGGTGTGGGATGTGGAAGGACGGCGCCAAGCCCAGATTTCCTATGACCTCGCCTTGAGAGGGCAAGACCGCGAAGCCATTCAAAGCCTGGTCGATGCGCGAACTGAATTTCTGTCTGCCTTCCAGAGCGAATGAAGCCCGGCGACGTCCTGATCCACAAGAAATTTGTGTTTGCTGATGGCACGTCGGCGAACAAGTACCTGATTGTTCTTGCCGTTGATGGGAACGTCGCGGTAGTGGCGAAGACGGCATCCCAAGGCCGACGCTACCGAAACGATCACGGCTGTCAGGCCGGGAGCTATTTCGCCGCCTTCTTGTTGACGTTGGGCTGCTGCTTCTTCTCCAAGAACACCTGGATTTGCTTTTCAGAGTTCTATGAGCTCAGCTTGAAGGAGTTGCAGCGCTCTCTTGCCGATGCCCAGGTGTTCAAGGCAGGCGAACTGGATGCAGAACTGACCAGAGACGTTCAGTTCTGCGCCATCGGTTGCGACGACATTTCCGGCGCGCATGAGCTGCTGATTCGAGCTCATTTTTGAGCACGCATTTCTAGCCACCGTCTAGAGTTCACGCCATAGCGTGCCAGCGGCAATCCTGCGGGGATGGTTGAGGCCTCTGGACCATGGGAACAACGCCAGAAACGACAAAGCCCGCTCAAGCTGGCCCATTGTTGTGTGCTTCTGATCCCGGGAAGGGGGGAGAATAGTGGCTCCACTGACAAATGGAGGATTTGCAATGAATGAAAATTTGGCGGCCGGTAAAGCGGACGCAATCCTGCTGAAAATGATTGAGAGCCAACCAGGCCTCACGTTCACGCAGATTTTTTCGAAGGAGCATTCAGCCAAAGAGGCTGCAGTGGCTATTGCTGCGTTTCGCAACACACTCGTTGATGAGCTGAAAAAGCAAGAGGCGTGACGACCGAGTCGTGAGCCCGCTTCGGCGGGCTTCTTCACTCCTGCCGGTACAGCCAGAGCATCACGCGACAGAACTCGCTGAGGTCGGCTGCTGTGGAGCCCAAGAAAAAGCCCGCCGAAGCGGGCTTTTTTAGTCACTCAGTCTTTCGAACTGCGCACAACTTGTCATTCTCCGTGCGTGGCTACGATGATTGGTACTATCTTTGACTATGGCTATTGCCCAGTGAGGGCTCGCTCGGAATCGTAGCAAGGAGAGGCGGTCAATATGTTGGCCAAGACGCACCTCCTTCACCGAACTCAAGTGCTCGGCGTAGCCATTGTACATGGTCACCCGAAGAGAGTTTGCAGTCACGCCCTGTGTGGCACAGAGTCTGATTTCGCCCTGCTACAGTCCGCTCATGGCCTACAAACCACCTCGCGACCTGAAAGAGTCCGAGCGGCTGCTGCTAGATCTCTCCTAGTTGCTTCAGGCTGCGGACATGGCTATCTGAAACCTTTTGTCGCGCCTCCCAAAGATCCGCCTCTCTTTCCATTTGCACAAGGTGCGCCTCAGTGGCCTCATCGAAGGCCTTCGCGCGCTCGCGACTGAGGTCAGGCAAGGTGGCGGCCAACGGCTCGCAAGTGTCTAGGAAATCCGGGGCGATTCCGTCTCAGTTGATGGCTGTGCTTGTCAGTGCTTCGTCGGAGCGTGGTGCAGCAAGTTGAGCAGATCGAACTCGGCCGGCGATTCGCGCATCAGGTCCAGTGCTTCATGCAGGGCCCGCCGAGCCTCTTCACTCCCGCCCGGCTGCTCCAGCAGCGCCGCGGCCCTCTCCACCAGCGCGAACACGCTGTTGCCTTGTTCTGACCAGGCCTTGGCCAGTTCGTAGGCCGAGGAAGAACACGCCGCTTCCAGCGAAGGGGTCAATGGGGTACTATTCATGCCGATTCCTTCTCTTGCTTGAGTGGTTTCACCCTGAAGGCCCGTCGAGTTCCAGTCGTCGGGCCTTCGCCTTTTGTGGAGCTGATTCCACTGGACATCCCCCTCTTGCGAAGAGGATGGCCGCTGTTTTCAGCCCATGTCTCACTAGGCCATGGCGCACCTTGCCGCTCCGTAGCCCGCCACAGCAAAGCCTGCCATCTGATGCTGAACGCATCCCCAAACACCGCACGCGATGCTTGGGGCTGTTGTCAGCCCAAACCCGACCCCGCCTCACCAGGGCTCACCCGGTCATGCCTAGCCTGGCCACGCCAATCGATGCTTCTGCATCCACAAGCCCTCACGCAAAGGGCTTGCAGCTACGTCATCCACCGTTGGTGGTTGGACGATGAACCTAGTGCCATCAAACCAAGCACCCATTCACAGTGATATCACGGTGTGATATCATGAGTTCAAAGCATGCCACTCAAAGCGAAGCACCAACGCACCCTGGAACTCATCTTTTCCAGGCCTGTTCCAGCAGGAGTGAAGTGGCCCGATCTGGTGGCGCTCCTGGTTGAACTGGGCGCCACGATGGAAGAGCGGGAAGGATCGCGAGTCGCGTTCTTTCTCTTCGACCAAGTCAAGGTGATGCACAGACCGCATCCATCACCTGACGTCGACAAAGGTGCGGTTGTCTCAGTCCGTAAGTGGCTGGAAGAGAACAGGGTGACACCATGAGCAAGAACATGATGGACTTCGATGGCTACAAGGCCGTCATCTGCTACGACCCCGAGATCGAGATGTTTCGAGGTGAATTTGTCGGCCTGAATGGCGGTGCCGATTTTTATGCGGCTGACGTCAGGACACTGCATGAAGAAGGCCGCACGTCGCTGCGCGTCTTCCTGGATGAGTGCGCGGCCAAGGGCATTGAGCCTCGCAAGAGCTTCTCCGGCAAGTTCATGGTCCGAATCGATCCGCATCTGCACGAAGTGGCCACGGCCAAGGCCGCAGCAGAGGGCAAGAGCCTCAATCAGTTGACAGAAGAGGCGCTGCGCAGCCAAGTCGCGCCTGAAGACGAAGATCTGGCTCTGGCCGCGTGAGCCGGATCAACTGAGACAGGCCCGCTTCGGCGGGCTTTTTTTCGCCCCCGCTTAGGGTTCGCGCATTCCTCTGGTCCTGCGGACCATGGGGGCATGAGCCAGATCGACGAATTCCTAGGCGGGGCCTCCGCCTCCCCATCGTCCGTTGGTGGAGACATCGACTCCTTCCTCGGGCCCTCCGCTCCCAAGCGCACCTGGGGTGAAGCCCTCAAGGACACGGGCGCCCAGCTCGCCGAGGGCGTCAACACGGCGGTTGGTGCGGTCCCTGATCTTGTGGCTCCTGATTCCGGGGCCTCGAAGTTCTTCCGCGACAACGCCGAATTCTGGCGTGACCAGCAATCCGATCCGCTGAAGCAGCGCATCGCGGGCAGCACCATGCGCGCCAAGGCGAACAGGGGTGATCTGCAGGGCGCCTGCCGGGAGAATCCAAGGTGGAACAGGGGCACGGTGGCCGGTGTGTCCACCGTGCTGCCGGGGTTGCAAATGCGCGGCGACAGCAACGGCGAGATTTGTGCGGAATGGCGGGTGTCGCCATGAAATGGCTTGTCCGCGACCTCATCACCGGGCCCTGCCTTGCCCTGGTGTTGTCGGAAAAGGACTACCACCGCGCCATGGCCGACTTCAAGGTTCCGATGGACCAGCGCGACCCCTGGACCCCCGCACGTCCCACCAAGACAAGCCTCTCAAGGCAAGCAAAGAGCCCGCTGATTCCCAGGAGTCAGCGGGCTTTTTCTTTGGCGCCTCCTGCACAAGGCACTCGGCAGTGCCTGGCCAGGGTGCGCAGCCGCATGGCCTCCTCGCTGGCGGCTTATTGCTGGGCCTTGCGGAAAGGCGCGCCGCTCAGCTTGGAGCCGGCCTTGATGCCTTTCTTGGCGAACCAGCCCTGGTTCATTTCCAGCACGTAGCGCACTGGCTTGGCGGAGCAGTGCGAATCCAGCGTCTGGGGCTTCATGTCGGCGAGGTTGACGATGGTGCCGTCTTCGGCGACGAAGGCGGCCGTCAGGGGCAGGAGTGTGTTCTTCATCCAGAAGCACTGCGTCGCCGGCTGCTCGAAGACGAACAGCATGCCTTCCTGCGCGGGCATGTCCTGCCGGAACATCAGGCCGATCTCGCGCTCTTCGGGCGTCACTGCGACCTGCGCGTCGATCCTGTGGATGCCGGCGGTGATGTCCACGCGCTGCAACTGCATCTGTGGCGCCTGCTGCGCCTGCGCCCCGGCGTGCATGGCGAGCAGGGCCGCAGCCATCGCCATGGCCTGCGCCAGGCGGCCAACGGGTGAGCGTGGAATGAATCTGTATGTCATGGCGGAGAGGCGAAGGGGCTGTCTTCGGCCGGGACCCGGGTGGGTGGTTGGGAAAAGGAAGCGGAAAAAGAAAAGCCCGCACGGAGCGGGCTGCTTAGCCAAGCCCCATGGGGCTAAGGCCTTGCTGCATCAGGCTGCTGCCTTGTGCTTCTTGGACTTCTTGGAAGCCGTTTTCTTGGCCTTGTGGCCGTGGGCCTTGGAGGCCTTGGGTGCGGGAGCGTCTGCCATTTGGGCAGCGGGGGCTGCCTGCGCGGCGGCAGGAGCTGCCGGAGCCGGGGTCTGAGCGAATGCACCGGCGGACAGCAGGCCAGCGGAGATCAGGACAGCGAGGAGTTTTTTCATGTATGCCAATTCCTAGAGGACAAAGCTCGCGGGGAAGTCCGCGAGACGATGTTTTAACGGATTTTCGGGCCTCCGCGTTGACAAAGTACGCAATGTCTTTGTCGCTAGAATCGGACGGTTGCAGACGGCTCGTCAGTGCGCAGAGACACGCCTGGACCGAACTCACCGGAGATATCCCCTACATGACCAGCTACCAGCACATCCAGGTGCCTGCCGAGGGCCAGAAGATCACCGCCAACCCCGACATGTCGCTGAATGTGCCGGCTCAGCCCATCATCCCCTTCATCGAGGGCGACGGCACCGGTGTCGATATCACCCCGGTCATGCTGAAGGTGGTGGATGCAGCGGTGGAGAAGGCCTACGGCGGCCAGCGCCGCATCCGCTGGATGGAGGTGTTCGCGGGCGAGAAGGCCACCCGTGTCTATGGCCCCGACGTCTGGCTGCCCGAAGAGACCGTGCATGCCGTGCGCGAATACCTTGTGTCGATCAAGGGGCCGCTCACCACGCCGGTCGGCGGCGGCATCCGCTCCCTGAACGTGGCGCTGCGCCAGCAGCTCGATCTCTATGTCTGCCTGCGGCCCATCCAGTACTTCGAAGGCGTTCCTTCGCCGCTGAAGGACCCGCACAAGACCGATATGGTGATCTTCCGCGAGAACTCGGAGGACATCTATGCCGGCATCGAATTCGCCGCCGGATCCGATCAGGCCCGCCGGCTCATCGACTTCCTGCGCAACGAGATCGGCGTGCAGAAGATCCGCTTTCCGGAGACCTCCGGCATCGGCGTCAAGCCGGTGTCGCGCGAGGGCACCGAGCGCCTGGTGCGCAAGGCCATCCAGTACGCCATCGACCACGACAAGCCCAGCGTCACGCTCGTCCACAAGGGCAACATCATGAAGTTCACGGAAGGCAGCTTCCGCGACTGGGGCTATGCGCTGGCGCAGAAGGAGTTCGGCGCCGAGCTGATCGACGGCGGCCCGTGGATGAAGCTCAAGAGCCCGAAGTCCGGCAAGGAGATCACGGTCAAGGACAGCATCGCCGACGCCTTCCTGCAGCAGATCCTGCTGCGCCCGGCCGAATACAGCGTGATCGCCACGCTGAACCTCAACGGCGACTACATCAGCGACGCGCTGGCGGCGCAGGTGGGCGGCATGGGCATCGCTCCGGGCGCCAATCTCTCCGATTCGGTGGCCATGTTCGAAGCCACCCATGGCACCGGCCCCAAGTACGCCGGCAAGGACTACGTCAACCCCGGCTCCGAGATCCTCTCGGCCGAGATGATGCTGCGCCACCTGGGCTGGTCCGAGGCGGCCGACCTCATCATCAGCGCGATGAAGAAGTCCATCCAGAGCAAGCGCGTGACCTACGACTTCGCCCGCATGATGGAAGGCGCCACCCAGGTCAGCTGCTCCGGCTTCGGCCGCGTGATGATCGAGAACATGTGAGAACACCGCCGGCGCCGAAGAATCGCCGGCTTCCTGCCGCCGGCCTGCAGCGGCCCTTACGGGGTGCTGCGAACCGTTCCTTTTTCCAGTGCATCCGGGCCGCTGCGGCCCATTGAGGAGATTCCATGAGTACCGAGAAACCCACCATCATCTATACCCTGACGGACGAAGCTCCGCGCCTGGCGACGGCCTCGTTCCTGCCGATCGTGCGGACCTTCACCGCGCCTGCCGGCATCGATGTGGTGGAGAGCGACATCTCGGTGGCGGCCCGCGTGCTGGGCGAGTTCCCCGACTTCCTCAAGGACGACCAGAAGGTGCCCAACACCCTGGCCGAACTGGGCAAGAAGACGCTGCAGCCCGATGCCAACATCATCAAGCTGCCGAACATCAGCGCCTCGGTCGCCCAGCTGAAGGCCGTCATCGCCGAATTGCAGGACAAGGGCTATGCGCTGCCCGACTATCCGGACAATCCGAAGGACGACAAGGAAAAAGAGATCAAGGCCCGCTACGGCAAGTGCATCGGCTCGGCCGTGAACCCGGTCCTGCGCGAAGGCAACTCCGACCGCCGCGCGCCCAAGGCCGTCAAGGAATACGCCCGCAAGAACCCGCACAGCATGGCCGAATGGAGCCAGGCCTCGCGTTCGCATGTGTCCCACATGCACGCCGGCGACTTCTACCACGGCGAAAAGTCCATGACTCTGGACCGCGCCCGTGAAGTGAAGATGGAGCTGATCACCAAGAGCGGCAAGACCATCGTCCTCAAGCCCAAGGTGTCCCTGCTGGATCGCGAGATCATCGACAGCATGTTCATGAGCAAGAAGGCGCTGCTCGAGTTCTACGAAAAGGAAATCGAGGACGCACGCAAGACGGGCGTGATGTTCTCGCTGCACGTGAAGGCCACCATGATGAAGGTGTCGCACCCCATCGTGTTCGGCCATTGCGTGCGCATCTTCTACAAGGATGCCTTCGAGAAACACGCCAAGACGTTCGAAGCGCTGGGCGTGAACGTGAACAACGGCATGGTGGACCTCTACACCAAGATCGAGTCGCTGCCGCAGAGCCAGCGCGACGAGATCAAGCGCGACCTGCACGCCTGCCACGAGAACCGCCCCGAGCTGGCCATGGTCGATTCGGCCAAGGGCATCACCAACTTCCATTCGCCCAACGACATCATCGTGGACGCCTCCATGCCCGCGATGATCCGCAACGGCGGCAAGATGTGGGACGCCAACGGCCGCCTGAAGGACGTGAAGGCCGTGATGCCCGAATCGACCTTCGCCCGCATCTACCAGGAGATCATCAACTTCTGCAAGTGGCACGGCGCGTTCGACCCCAGGACCATGGGCACGGTGCCCAATGTGGGCCTGATGGCCCAGCAGGCCGAGGAATACGGCTCGCACGACAAGACCTTCGAGATCGCCGAAGACGGCGTGGCCAACATCACCGACCTCGCCACGGGTGAAGTGCTGCTGTCCCAGAACGTGGAAGCCGGCGACATCTGGCGCATGTGCCAGGTCAAGGACGCAGCGATCCGCGACTGGGTGAAGCTGGCCGTAAACCGCGCCCGCAATTCCGGCATGCCCGTGGTGTTCTGGCTGGATGCGTACCGCCCGCACGAAGCGCAGCTGATCACCAAGGTCAAGATGTACCTGCACGAGCACAACACGGCAGGCCTGGACATCCAGATCATGAGCCAGGTGCGTGCCATGCGCTACACGCTGGAGCGCGTGATCCGCGGCCTGGACACCATCAGCGCCACCGGCAACATCCTGCGCGACTACCTGACCGACCTGTTCCCGATCATGGAACTGGGCACCTCGGCCAAGATGCTGTCCATCGTCCCGCTGATGGCCGGCGGCGGCATGTACGAAACGGGTGCCGGCGGCTCGGCTCCCAAGCACGTGCAGCAGCTGGTGGAAGAGAACCACCTGCGCTGGGACTCGCTGGGCGAATTCCTGGCGCTGGCCGTGAGCCTGGAAGATCTGGGCATCAAGCAGAACAACCCGCAGGCCAAGATCCTGGCCAAGACGCTGGACGCCGCCACGGGCAAGCTGCTGGACAACAACAAGAACCCCAGCCCCAAGACCGGCCAGCTGGACAACCGCGGCAGCCAGTTCTACCTGGCCCTCTACTGGGCCCAGGAACTGGCCGCGCAGACGGAGGACAAGGTCCTGCAGGAACGCTTCGCGCCCGTTGCCAAGGCCCTGGCCGACAACGAGCAGACCATCGTGGACGAACTGGCCGCAGTGCAGGGCAAGCCTGTGGACATCGGTGGCTACTACCAGGCCGACCCGGCCAAGCTGGAAGCCGTCATGCGCCCGAGCAAGACGCTCAACGACATCCTGGCAGCCGCCTGAGCCAGGGCGAGCCTTCGGGCCGGCAAGCCGGGCCTGTTCCGGCTCGCGCTCCGCGGCACCCCGCGAAACAAACCCGCTTCGGCGGGTTTTTTTCTTGGGAGGCTGTCCATGGGCGCGCCGCGCGCCGCGTGCCGGTAGCAGCGCCGCGTGGCCACCTACACCGCGCCACGGTGCCGCACCACAGAATCGCCGCCATGAAAAAAACCGGCCGCACTCTGAAGGTGGCGATCCTCACCTTTGCCCTGACCGTGGCCCTGGGCCTGCTGGCCCTGAACTTCACCGCCGGCGAGAAGAAGGTGCAGCAGCAGCTGCCGCGTCTCTACGGCACGTCCAGCCCGCAGTTCGACCGGGCCATGGGCAACCTGCTGGGACCGGGTGTGCTGGGCGGCAACGAGGTGGCTGACCTGCAGAACGGCGACCAGATCTTTCCGGCCATGCTGGCCGCCATCCGCGCGGCGCAGCGCACCGTCACTTTCGAGACCTATATCTATTGGTCGGGCGACATCGGCAAGCAGTTCGCCGACGCGCTCAGCGAGCGGGCCCGGGCGGGCGTGCAGGTGCATGTGCTGCTGGACTGGGTGGGCAGCTCCAAGATGGAGGAGAGCTACCTGTCCGAGATGCGGCATGCGGGCGTGCAGATCGAGAAGTTCCACAAGCCGCACTGGTCCAGCCTGGCGCGCCTGAACAACCGCACCCACCGCAAGCTGCTGATCGTGGACGGCATGGTGGGCTTCACAGGGGGCGTCGGCATCGCGCCGGAGTGGACGGGCCATGCGCAGGATCCCGACCACTGGCGCGACACGCACTACCGCGTGCGCGGGCCGGCCGTGGCGCAGATGCAGTCCACCTTCCTCGACAACTGGCTCAAGGTCACCGGCCGCGTGCTGCATGGCGACGCCTACTTTCCGGCTCTGGAGGCGGCCGGATCGCAGCGGGCGCAGATGTTCTCCAGTTCCCCTTCCAGCGGCAGCGAGAGCATGCAGCTCATGTACCACATGGCCATTGCCGCCGCCGAGCGCAGCATCGACCTGTCGGCCGCCTACTTCGTTCCGGACGAGCTGACCCGGCAGCTGCTGTCCGATGCCCTGCAGCGTGGCGTGCGCCTGCGCATCGTCACGCCCGGCGAGCACATCGACACCGACACGGTGAAGGCGGCCTCGCGCGGCACCTGGGGCCCGCTGCTGGAGGCCGGGGCGGAGATCTATACCTACACCCCCACCATGTACCACTGCAAGGTGATGATCGTGGACCGGCGCATGGTATCGGTGGGTTCGACGAACTTCGACAACCGCTCGTTCCGCCTCAACGACGAGGCCAACCTGAACGTCTACGACGAGGCCTTCGCGCAGCGGCAGACCGTGGTGTTCGAGCACGACATCGCCCGCTCGCATCTTGTGACGCACGAGGAATGGCTGAACCGGCCGTGGACGGAAAAGTTCGGGGAACGGGTGGCGGGCCTGCTGGAATCGCAGCTCTGAACGGGGCGCTGCGGCGCAGGCTCAAGGGGGACACTGCCCACCTGCAGCCTGGGTTTCGAGCTGTCCATGGCGTAGCGCTCCGGGCGGGGAGCGACGTGGGCTGCGGCCGCTTCAGGGCTGCTGCGCCTTCGGCGCCGCCTCGATGAAGGCCACCACGTCGTCCAGTACCGGCGCCACCCAGTGCAGCGGCCAGGCGAAGGCGCCGATCAGGGTCGTGTGGCTTGCGCGCGGATAGAGCTTCAGCGTGACCGGAACGCCGGCCGCCTGCAGCTTGGCTGCCAGCTGGCGCGTGCTGCGCTCGGGGCTGACCAGCTGGTCCTTTGTCGCCGCACCCACGAAGGTGCGGGGGGCCTGCGCATGCGCGAATTCGATGGGCTGGGCATGCGGCGGGTAGTGGGGGTGGAAGAAGACGGCCTGTGCGTCGGGGTTGTCGGTGGGCAGGAAGTCGTAGGGTCCGGCCAGACCGATCCAGCCGGCCAGCTCGCGTGGCTGGTGGCCGGCGGGCTGCAGCCAGCGGCCGTCCAGCGCCACCATGGCCGCGTTGTAGCCGCCCGCGCTGTGGCCCATGACGAACACCCGATGCGGGTCGCCGCCCAGCCTGGCGGCGTTCTCCAGCCCCCAGGCCGTCGCCTTCGCGCTATCGACCAGGAAGTCGGGGTAGCGCACCTCCGGGTAGAGCCTATAGTCGGCCACCAGCGTCAGCACGCCGCGCGCGGCCAGGGCCTGGCCCAGGAACCGGTAGTCCGAACGCTGGCCGCTGGTCCACGAGCCACCGTAGAAGAACACCACCACCGGCCAGCCGCCGGGCGGGGCGGCGGACGTAGGGCGATACACATCCAGCCGCTGCCGCTGCAGGTTGCCGTAGGCCACATCGGCCTGCAGGCTGCTGCCGCCCGAAGGGCTGAGGGCGTTCAGCGTGCCGACGCCGCTGCAGCCGCCCAGGCAGGCCGCGAGTGCCAGGGCACCGGCCAGATACAGCGCGGAACGTTTCCAGGAAGAGCGGCGGCGGGGGGCTGCGTGGGTCGACAAATCGGTCTCCGGATGAAGGTGGCTTCGGTGGGGCGATGCTGCGTGCTGGGCGGCGTGCGGCAGTGTGGCGGGCCGGGGCAGGAGGACCCGTCGGATGGCAGGCAGCGATGCGGTGGGCCCGTGTCGCCGGAGTGGACTGAACTTCCCCTACCGGCCGTGGTCGCACGTTCCAGGGGCATTTCCCTGCATCGCCACTTCATCCCTCTCGTACGAAAGAAGAAGCACGATGGTTCAGTCCCGGCCCGACAAGCTGTCCCCTTCGAAGAAGCCTCGCCGTCGGCCTCGCGCGGGCGGCTGGTGGGCTTTTTCGCTGCTGGCGCTGCCCCTGCTGGCGCTGGCCTGCGCCGATCGCCCGGAGCCTGAGGCGCAGCAGCCTCCCTCGGCTTTCATCGTCACCTGTGACTGCAGCACGTCCGCGCAACGGGATCGCATCGCGCAGGCGGTGCGCAGAAAGGGAGGCGAGGTGCTCTATATCTATGCGGAACTGCACGGCCTGGCGGTGGCGCCGCCGCGCGGGCAGGATGCGGCCCGCTTCGAGCGCGCGCTGCGCCGCATTCCCGGCGTCATCGCCGTGCAGCCCGACGGCGTGAGCCAATTGCAGGGCCGCAGCGGCCCTGCGCAGCTGAATTGAGCGCTGCGTAAAAGCGGCTAACAAAACCCAGCGAAGCGGTTCTGGCTAGGCGCCGCATCGAAGGCGGTACGTGTAGTACGACGAGATGCGGTAACGACGCCAGAAGTGTTGTGTTCGCCGCTCTAAAGCCAGAGCGAGCCGGAGGCCGGCATCGGCTGGACGGTGAGCTGCGGCGATCCGCCCAGCACGAAGGCGCCCAGCACCAGGCTCAGCAGGGCCATGAAGATGCTGGCCCAGAAGGCGGTCCAGAAGCCGTCGATGTGGAAGCCGCTGACCAGCTTGCCCACCAGCATCAGCACCAGCGCGTTGATGACCAGCAGGAACAGCCCGAAGGTCAGCAGCGTGAGCGGCAGCGTCAGCAACACCAGCAGCGGCCGCACTACCGCATTGGCCAGGCCCAGCAGCAGGGCGGCGACCACCAGCGCGCCGGTACTGCCGAAACGCAGGCCCTTGAAGACGTGGCTGGCCACCCAGAGCGCGAACGCGGTGATGGCCCAGTGGAGCAGGAAGGGGGTGAGGTCGGTCAGCATGGCGGCGGGTTGCATGGGCGGGGCGGCTTACTTGCCCCAGCTGTCTTTGAGGCCGGTCACCCGGTTGAACACCGGCTTGCCCGGCGCGTGGTCGTGGCGGTCGGCCACGAAGTAGCCGAAACGCTCGAACTGGAACTTCTCGTCCGGGCGGGCCTGCGCGAGCGAAGGCTCCACGTAGGCCGTCACCACCTTGAGGCTGTCCGGGTTGAGCAGCGCGAGGAAGTCCTTGCCGCCCGCGTCGGGCTGCGCGTCGGTGAAGAGGCGGTCGTAGAGCCGCACCTCGGCCGGCACGCCGTCGGCCACGCCCACCCAGGTGATGGCGGCCTTGACCTTGACGCTGTCGGCGCCGGGTGTGCCGCTCTTGGTGTCGGGCACGACGGTGGCGAGCACCTGCGTGACGCGACCCTCGGCGTCCTTTTCGCAGCCGGTGCATTCGATGACGTAGCCGCCCTTCAGGCGCACCTTGTTGCCGGGAAAGAGGCGCTTGTAGCCCTTGGGCGGGGTTTCCTCGAAGTCCTCGCGCTCGATCCACACCTCCTTGCCCAGGCTGAAATGGCGCACGGGCGCCTCGGTGCCTTCGGGCGGATGGGGCAGGGCGGGCAGGCTGCAGGCCTCCAGGCGGCCGGGGCCGAAGACCTCGTCCCAGTTGGTCAGCACGAGCTTGACCGGGTCCAGCACGGCCATGCCGCGGTGGGCCTTGTTCTCCAGGTCTTCGCGCAGCGCGCCTTCGAGCGTGCTGTAGTCGATCCAGGAATAGTCCTTGGTCACGCCGATGCGGTCGCAGAACAGGCGGATGGCTTCTGGCGTATAGCCGCGCCGGCGCAGGCCCACGATGGTGGGCATGCGCGGGTCGTCCCAGCCGCTGACGATGCCGCTGTCCACCAGGTGCTTGAGCTTGCGCTTGCTGGTGACCACGTAGGTCAGGTTCAGGCGGGCGAATTCGTACTGGCGCGGCTGGGGCTCGGCGATCAGGCCGCCTTCGCGCAGGCGGTCCAGCAGCCAGTCGTAGAAGGGACGCTGGTCTTCGAATTCGAGCGTGCAGATGCTGTGGGTGATGCGCTCCAGCGCATCCTCGATGGGATGCGCGAAGGTGTACATCGGATAGATGCACCAGGCGTTGCCGGTGTTGTGGTGCTCGGCATGCTTGATGCGGTAGATGGCCGGATCGCGCAGGTTGATATTGGGCGACGCCATGTCGATCTTCGCGCGCAGCACGGCGGCGCCGTCGGGCAGCTCGCCGGCCTTCATCGCACGAAAGCGTGCCAGGTTCTCGGCCGGCGTGCGGCTGCGGAAGGGGCTGTCGATGCCGGGCTTGCTGAAGTCGCCGCGGTTGGCGCGCATCTCGTCGGGCGTCTGCTCATCGACGTAGGCGTGGCCGTGCTCGATCAGGTATTCGGCCGCGCGGTACATGAAGCCGAAATAGTTGCTGGCGTAGTAGAGATGCTCGGTGCCGCCGTCCGCCGCCTTCCAGTCGAAGCCCAGCCAATGCACGGCATCGATGATGGCGTCCACGTATTCCTGGTCTTCCTTCTCTGGGTTGGTGTCGTCGAAGCGCAGGTGGCAGACGCCGCCGTAGTCGCGCGCCAGCCCGAAGTTCAGGCAGATGCTCTTGGCATGGCCGACGTGCAGGTAGCCGTTGGGCTCGGGCGGAAAGCGGGTGCGGATACGGGCCGGATCGGGTTCGCCGGCCGCATGATGGGCCGCATCGCCCGGGCTGCCGCCCCATCGGGCCTGGGCATGCGTGCCCTGGGCCAGGTCGTTTTCGATGATCTGCCGCAGGAAGTTGCTGGGCTTGACGGTATCTTTGGCGGTGTCGTTGGAGGAGGGGGAGCTCATCCCCGCATTCTAGGCGGCGGGCATGGGCGCTTCCTGGGCAGCGCACACGCACTGAAACAAGGGGCGCTACGTCCGGAAACAAGATCTTTCGGGCTTTATGCCATCCTTTCAGGCACCTGGCGCGTTAAACATCCGTTCAGGTTTCCCCGCAAGGGCACAGGGGGCGCAGTTCCCGCTGTCCGGCCCTTGCCATCAAGAAGGAGATTTCCATGACTCGACGACACCTTTCCCTCTCCGCGCTGGCCGCATCGGCCGGCGTGGCGCTGGTGTTGCTGACCGCAGGTGGCACGGCCCAGGCCCATGGCGTGAACTGGTCGGTGGGCATCGGCATCGGGCTGCCCGGCGTGGTGGTGGGCGGCGGGCCGACCTATTATTCGCCGCCGCCGGCCTATTACGTGCCGGCACCGCGCCCCGTCTACTATGACCCGCCCCCGCCGCCCGTGGTGTACGGCCCGCCCCCGCCGCCGGTCTATTACCGGCCGCCGCGTCCCGTCTATTACGCGCCTGCCCCCGTGGTGGTGGGCCCGCCTGTCTATGGCGGCTATTACTACCGTGAAAGCTATCGCCGAGGGCCCCATGGCCCCCATGGGCGCGACTGGCGCTGAAGCCGCGGCTCCAGCGGTCAACCATTGATCGATCGACTGTCGAGACGAGACGGCTAGAGTGGCCCTGCGGGGCCGCTTTTCTTTGCCCCGTTCTTTGCCCCGATTTGCCGGCCCCTTCCATAATTCCAGGCTACCGGCTGCCGTACCCATACAGGCGTGGCAGCTTTCGTCTTTGCCGGCCTGCTGCATCGCCATGACAACCGTACCCTCAGCTCTCTTCCCGTGTCCCGACCCGGCGGCGCGCCAGGCAGACGCAGCCTCTCGCTCCCTTGCGGGTGGAGCGGGGCGGTGATGGAGGCGGCAGATTCCCCCCACCCCGAAATCGCCCGGCTGAAGGCGCAGGCTGCGCGCCATGCCACGCCCTGCGGCGCGGGCGAGCTGGTCTGGCATGCCTGGGGCCGGCCGCAGCCTGGCAGGCCGCCGCTGGTGCTGCTGCA
>CAJYHL010000054.1 GCA_913774625.1 uncultured Acidovorax sp. | reverse complement strand
GGTCTGGGCGGGCGGTCTGCGGCGTTGCGGCGCTTGTGCAAGCCCAAGCTATCCACTGCGCACCGCGCCTTGCATCCCATCCCGCCCACACCGCTGCGCGACCCCTGGGAGATCGTAAACACGTTCTGAGACCTTGCTTAAGGAACAAAATCTCCATGCCTTCAGGTCATCTTTCTCGACAATCATGCGCGGGATTGCGAACGTCCGGGGTGATGAGAGATTCACTTCCATTCATGATTCACTGGATCAACTGCTGGACGCGGTCCCTCTGCATTCAGCCCACATCCTAACGGCAGACACCAACCTTCTGCACTACTTACGCTGCCTTCGTTTTAGAAGCACACCGGACCGAGCGTATTTCATACGGCAATTGTTTGATAAATCGCAGTTGGATACCGTGCGTCGGGCGTGCATCGACTGCTGGCGGGGTTGGCGGGATAGAGGTGCCTTCAACCACTTGCGCAATCGTTGGCAACAGCTGAGTCCAGAATGCCAGCGGCTGTATTGGCTCGCGTCCTATGTTTTCGACGACGAAGGGGAAAAGGCCCGTCTGCAAGCTAAACGCGCCGCAAAGCAGTCTTGGTCGCTAGGAGTCGAACTTCCCTTTGACGAAGAAAAGGATAAGCAGAAACTGAGCAAAATGGCCCGAGGAGCAGAGCCGCGCTTTGCGCCGTTATTCATGAAGTGGTCGGAGGAGGTGGTAAGTGCAGTTTGATCCTCGAACCGTTGCTCGCGAAATACCCGGCGTTCTTGATGAGGTCTTCCCTCAGCTAACTCCAAGCGTGGTTGCGCGCTTCAACAACACTGCGTCCTATGTCGCTGTGACACCTTTAGCAGACGACCTTCTACAACAGTCGACAGTTCAGCGGGCCATATTGTTCGAACTCGGGTGCGTGATTGGAGAGCAGTTCCTGAAAGGTGCCTCTGCCGTGGATTGGCCCGGCTGCATTGATGAGACCGTTCAGCGTCAAAGGAAGTACTTTGATGTTGAGTTGCCGATCAACCTGACGTTGGGAGACCAAGTGCTAGCCGAGACCGTTGGCCGCAATCTGGCCAGCGTTCTCAGCCACATCACCGCTGCTAAGGGCGATTCCGTTGTGATAGGCCCACGTATTCCAGGACTCGAATGGATCGCCAGCGGTAAGGGCGATTTCTCCGTGGGAAGGACTCTGATAGAGGTCAAGTGCGCGTCTAAGCGATTCTCATCTGCGGACTATCGCCAGGTCGCCATTTACTGGCTACTAAGCTTTGCGGCTGCGGTGGAGGGGCGTAGTGCTGAGTGGGCAGAATTGATGCTGCTTAATCCACGTAGCGGCGAGAAGGTGTGCATGAAGATTGACGCGTTGCTGGCTGTAATCAGCGGTGGCCGCACAAAGGTGGATATCCTTCAGCTGTTCCTGGCTCTCGTTGGGTCACGTCTCATACGTTAGCCGAGAGCAAAAAAGCGCTCCCCCCTACGCGCAATACTTAGCTTTTATTGAATAACTGCTTTCGGGCGTCAAGTTCGCCAAGAAAAAGGGAAGCAACCGCTGCTCAGCTGCCAACTACTAAATATCGCGAAGCCACATCGATCAGTTGAGCGAACGAGCGAACAAATCGCAGCGCACAGCAAGCTTGCATTCAGCCCCCCGCCCCACTCTTCTGTCCCACCCCCACCGCCCGAAGAAACAACCCCGCACAAACACCCCGCAACCAGCGATTGCCCGGATCCTGATGAAACCGCGCATGCCAGTGCTGCCGCACCTGGAAGCCCGGAATGGGTACCGGGCAGTCCAGCACCTGCAGGCTGCCGATGGCGGCCAGGGTTTCGCCGATGTGGCGGGGCAGCGTGGCGATCAGGTCGGTGGTGGAGAGGATGGCCGGCAGGCCCAGGAAGCCGGGGAGGCTCAGCGCCAGGCGGCGCTCGACGCCCAGGCGGCTGATGGTGGCGTCGAGCAGCTGGGCCCCCGTGCCATAAACGATGCCGGCGTGCGCCTCGCGGCTGTAGTCGTCCAGGCCGAAGGAAGCGCCGGGGCGGATGCGGGGGTGGTCGGGATGCGCCAGGCAGACCCAGTCCTGGTCATAGAGGGCCTGCTGGTAGAAGCCGGCGTCCAGCGTGGGGATGAAGCCCAGCGCCAGATCCGCGGCGCCCGATTCCAGTTCGGCGCCCATGCCGGCGTGGATGGGCGCGGCTTCCAGCGACACGCCGGGCGCCAGGGCGCGCACCTGCGAGAAAAGGCGCGGCAGCAGGGTGATGTGGCTGGCATCGGTCATGAAGATGCGGAACCGCCGCGGCATGGTCGCGGGGTCGAAGACCGACTGCTGCGATTCGGCGGCGATGGAGCGCAGCCCCTGCAGCACGCTGCGCACGGTGGCGATCATGGCTTCTACGCGCGGCGTGGGCAGCATGCCCTGCGGGGTGCGCACGAACAGCGGATCGCCCAGCTGCGTGCGCAGCCGCGCCAGCCAGATGCTGACGGTGGGCTGGGTCTGGCCCAGCGCTTCGGCGGTGCGCGTGACGCTGCCGGTGCTGTAGAGCAGGTCCATCAGCTGCAGCTGCCTGCCGTCCAGCAGGGGAAGGTCGGGCATGGATGCCTCCGATAGCCTCATGTTGAATCGACATGGAGTGTATGTGACCCATGCGATTTACCCCATGAGATGCAGACCCAAGAATGGCGCCCATTCACAGGAGATGCATTTGATGAAGATCGCAGTGCTGGGCGCCGGCGCATTGGGTTGCGCCATCGGGGGGTCGCTAGCGGAGGCCGGCAACGACGTGGTGCTCATCAACCGCAACCCGGCCCATGTGGACGCGATCCGCGCCCATGGGCTGCGCATGCGGGGGCCGGCCGGCGAGCGCTGCGTCGCGGTGCGCGCCGAACGGGACTGCGCGGCGCTCGCGCCGGCCGAACTGGTCATCGTGCTCGTCAAGTCCTTCCACACGCAGGAGGCGATCCGCGCGGCGACGCCGCTGATCGGCCCTGAAACGGTCGTGCTGTCGCTGCAGAACGGGCTGGGCCACGAGGACATCCTGGCCGAAGCCGTGGGCCGCGAGCGCGTGGTGGCAGGCAAGACCTATGTGGGCGGCGTGATGCTGGCGCCCGGCCACATCATCAGCGGCACCGAGGGCAAGGAGACGCTGATCGGCGAGCTGGACGGCAGCGACAGCGCGCGCATCCGCCGCATCGCCGCCACCTTCGAGGCGGCCGGCCTGCGCACCACGGTCAGCACGAACATCATGGGCACGATCTGGGACAAGCTGCTGATCAACGTGGCCACGGGCGCCGTCAGCAGCATCACGGGCCTGCCCTACGGCCCGCTGTATGCCATCGCCGAGATCGAGGCCGCCGCCGTGGCCGCCGTGCAGGAGGCGATGGACGTGGCCCGCGCCAGCGGTGTGCCGCTTTCCTACACCGACCCGAAGGCCCCCTGGGCCAAGGCCGCCGCCGGCCTGCCCGAGGACTTCAAGACCTCGATGCTGCAAAGCCTGGAAAAAGGCTCCATCACCGAGATCGATTTCATCAACGGCGCCGTCGTGCGCTGGGGCCAGCGCTGCGGCGTGCCCACCCCCGTCAATGCCACGCTGGTGGCATGCGTCAAGGGCATCGAACGCGCGCGCCAGGCCCGCTGAGCGCGCTCAAAGCACCGACAAGGAGACACCGACATGACCACTCCCTTCACCCCGCCCACCCGGGCCTACGTGGAGCACGTCGCCATCCGCGTGCGCGACATCCACTGGCACATCCGCTTCTTCTACGAAGTGCTGGGCATGGACGTGCGCGAGATCGACGGCCCCACCGACGACCCGCGCCAGTACTGGACGCTGGGCGGCCTGCAGCTGATGGCGACGCCGGATTTCCAGGCGCCGCCCAGCAACGACGCCGGCTGGCTGGCCCATCTGGGCGTGATGGTGGACGACCTGGAGGCCGCCCTGGCAGCCGCCGCGCCCTGGGGCGTGAAGGCGCTGCCGCAGGGCCGCAACTGGCTGCAGTTGCCCGACGGCCTGGCCGTCGAGCTGATCCAGGCCGCACCGGGCAGCGTGGCGCAGGCCCTGGCCGTGAAGCCGCGCGGCTGACAGACAGACAACGACAACCGGAGACACGACGACATGCCACTGACCCCGCCCGCCCTGCACTTCGACACGCCCGAGAAGTACTGGGACGACGCCCGCGAGGGCGACACCTGCACCAGCCCCGAATACGAGGTGACCGAAGCGCGCATCAACGCCTATGCCGAGCTGACCGGCGACTACACGCCGGTCCACATCGACGAGGACTACGCCAAGACCACGCCCTTCGGCACGCGCGTGGCGCACGGCCTGTTCGGCCTCTCGATCGCCGACGGCTTGAAGACGCGCAGCGAATACCGCTTTTTGCCCGGCATGTCGCTGGGCTGGACCTGGGACTTTCTGCTGCCCATCAAGATCAATGACCGGCTGCATGTGCGCTTCACGGTCACCGGGCTGCGCGCATCGAAGAGCCGGCCGGGCTGGGGCATCGTCATCCTGCCCTCGGAGCTGGTCAACCAGCACGGTGAGGTCGTGCAGAAGGGCGAACACCGCCTGATGATTCCGCGGAGGCCCGCATGAGCGCTCCACAGAACAATACCCAGCCGCTGCCGCTGGCCGGCATCCGCGTCATCGACTATTCGCACTTCCTGGCCGGCCCCTACGTGGGCCGCTGCCTGGCGGGCCTGGGCGCCGAGGTCATCAAGGTCGAGCGCCCGGTCACCGGCGATGCGGGCCGCCACCACGCCTGGTTCGTGGGGGAGGACGACGCGTATTCGGGCTACTTCCTGCAGCTCAACATGGGCAAGCAGGGCCTGTCGGTCAACACCAAGGACCCGCGCGGCAAGGCGCTGATGCACAAGCTCGTGGACAGCGCCGACGTGTTCATCGAGAACTACCGCCCCGGCGCGCTGGATAAATTGGGCCTGGGCTATGCCGAGCTGAGCCAGCGCAACCCCGGCCTGGTGTATTGCTCCATCTCCGCCTACGGCCACACCGGCCCCGACGCGCACCGCGCCGGATTCGGCCTGATCGCAGAAGCCAAGAGCGGCATCATGCAGATGGTGGGCACGCCGGGCGAGGCGCCGCCGCTGCTGCGCATCTCGCTGGGCGACATGTACACCGGCATCCATGCCGTGGCGGCCATCAACGCCGCGCTGCTGGGCCGCGTCAAGAGCGGCCGGGGCCAGCACATCGACATGGCGCTCTACGACACGCTGGTGTCCATGCACGAATACGCCGTGCAGTGCTACACCCTCTCGGGCGGCAAAGTGCTGCCCGAGCAGACGGGGCACGACATGCCGACTTCCACGCTCTACGGCGTGTTCCGCGCGGCCGACGGCGACCTGGTGATCGCCGCGCAGGTGGACGACGCCTGGAAGCGCTTCGCGGCGATGGTCGAAGCGCATGGCGGGCCGGCGGGCTTCGGAGCGGATGCGCGCTTTCACACCTCCACCGGCCGCAACACCCATCGGCTGGAGATACTGTCCGTGGTCAAGCCCTGGGTGGCGGCGCGCCGCGTGGCCGAGGTGCTGGCGCTGCTGGACGGCATCGACGTGCCCTGCGCCAAGGTGCAGCGCATCGACGAGGTGCTGGCCGACCCGCAGATCCAGGCGCGCGGCATGGTGGTGGAGCAGAAGCATCCCGTGCTGGGCAAGATCCAGCTGCCCAACCTGCCCTTCAGGTTCTCGGGATGCGACACCACCATCCGCCAGGTCGCGCCGGATTTGGGCCAGCACAACGCGGAGATCGCGGCCGCACTGGGCTTTTCCACCGAAGAGATCGCGGCCATGCAGGCCGACGGCGTGCTCTATACCAAGGAGATGAAGCAATGAGCGACCCCTACGCCGTGATCGGCAACCCCATCGGCCACACCAAGTCGCCGCTGATCCACGGCATGTTCGCCGAGGCGACCGGCCAGGACATGGTCTATACCGCCATCGAAGGGCGCGTCGGGCAGTTCGCCGAAGACGCCGCCGCATTCCGCGCGACGGGCGGCCGCGGCATGAACGTCACCGCGCCCTTCAAGCTGGACGCCTTCGCCTGGGCCACCGAGCGATCGGCGCGCGCCAGCCTGGCGGGGGCCGTCAACGCGCTGAAGTTCGAGGGCGAGCGCGTGCTGGCC
Organism: uncultured Acidovorax sp.; assembly: GCA_913774625.1. GTDB lineage: Bacteria > Pseudomonadota > Gammaproteobacteria > Burkholderiales > Burkholderiaceae_C > Paracidovorax. The sequence goes on along the minus strand of CAJYHL010000054.1, from coordinate 40,419 downwards.
GAGAACTTCGACGGCGTGGGCCTGACGCGCGACGTGGTGGACAACCTGGGCTTCGCCCTGCGCGGCAAGCGCGTGCTCATCCTGGGCGCGGGCGGCGCGACGCGCGGCGCGCTGCTGCCTTTCCTGGAACAGGCTCCCGCCGAGCTGGTCATCGCCAACCGCACGGTCGAGAAGGCCCAGGCGCTGGCGCACGAACTGCAGGCCCACGGCGCGCTACGCGGCTGCGGCTATGCAGACCTGCAAGGCCAGCGCTTCGATCTCGTCTTCAACGCCACCTCGGCCAGCCTGCGCGGCGAACTGCCGCCCGTGCCGGCCACCGTGTTCGCGCCGCAAGGCCTGGCCTACGAACTGGCCTACGGCAAGGGCCTGACGCCCTTCCTGCGCCTGGCGCAGCAGGCCGGCGTGCAGCGGCTGGCGGACGGCGTGGGCATGCTGGTGGAGCAGGCGGCCGAGGCCTTCGACTGGTGGCGCGGCGTGCGGCCCGATACCGCCGCCGTCATCACCCAGCTGACCGTGCCGCTGCGCTGATGGCGCGCGCCTTACCGGGAATAAGACCGATGAAATTCCTCATGCTGCACGGCATCAACCACAACATGTTCGGCAAGCGCGACCCGAAGCAGTACGGCACGATCACGCTGGAGCAGATCGACGGCCAGCTGCAGGCGCTGGCGCAGGAGCTGGGCGTGGAGGTGGAAAGCTTCCAGACCAACTACGAAGGCGCGATGTGCGAGCGCATCCACCAGGCCTACTTCGACGGAGTCGATGGCGTGATGCTGAACGCCGGGGCCTGGACGCACTACAGTTACGGCATACGCGATGCGCTGGCCATCCTCGCCTGCCCCATCGTGGAGCTGCACATGTCCAACATCCATGCGCGCGAGCCGTTCCGGCACCACTCGGTGTTCGCCGAGATCGTGCAGGGGCAGATCGCGGGCTTCGGCGTGGACAGCTACCTGATGGCGCTGCGTACCGCCGTCACCCACGCGCGGGCCAAGGCTGCGTAAAGCGTAAAGCCAGGCGCGCGGGGGGCAGCCGCCACGCGCCTTGGCAGGCCGCTTGGGTCGGCCGATCGGTCAGTCGCTCAGGACGCGAGCGCGCGCATCTCCGTGATCAGGTCGGACTTGCCCTCGAATCCGATGCCCGGCAGCGGGGGCAGCGTGACGTAGCCGTTATCCACCTTCACCCCGTCCGGGAAGCCGCCATAGGGCTGGAACAGGTCGGGGTAGCTTTCGTTGCCGCCCAGGCCCAGGCCGGCGGCGATGGCCAGGGACATCTGGTGCCCGCCGTGGGGGATGCAGCGGCTGGGGGACCAGCCGTTGTCTTTCAGCATGTCCAGCGTGCGCAGGTATTCGACCAAGCCGTAGCTCAGGGCGCAGTCGAACTGCAGCCAGTCGCGGTCGGGGCGCATGCCGCCGTGGCGGATGAGGTTGCGGGCGTCCTGCATGGAAAAGAGGTTCTCGCCCGTCGCCATGGGGCCCTGGTAGACCTCGCCCAGCTTCGCCTGCAGCTCGTAGTCCAGCGGGTCGCCGGCTTCCTCGTACCAGAAGAGCGGGTATTGCGACAGCGCACGGCCGTAGTCGATGGCGGTCTTCAGGTCGAAGCGGCCGTTGGCATCCACCGCCAGCTGCTGGCCGGGGCCGAGGATCTTCAGCACGGACTCGATGCGCTCGCAGTCGTCCGCCAGCGTGGCGCCACCGATCTTCATCTTGACCACCGAATAGCCGCGCTCGAGGTAGCTCTCCATCTCTTTTTTGAGGCCGTCCAGCCCCTTGCCGGGGTAGTAGTAGCCGCCGGCCGCATAGACGAAGACGCGCGGGTCGGCGGGCTTGCCGTTGCCGTAGCGCTCGGCCAGCAGCTGGTAGAGCGGCTTGCCGGCGATCTTCGCCACGGCGTCCCACACGGCCATGTCGATGGTGCCCACGGCCACCGAGCGCTCGCCGTGGCCGCCGGGTTTCTCGTTGGTCATCATGCGCGCCCAGATCTTGTGGGGGCACAGGTTGTCGCCGGTGTCATCGGCCAGGGAGGCGGGATCGGCCTCGAGCACGCGCGGGATGAAGCGGTCGCGCATCAGCGCGCCCTGGCCGTAGCGGCCGTTGGAGTTGAAGCCGTAGCCGATCACGGGCTTGCCGTCGCGGACCACATCGGTGACCACGGCCACCAGGCTCAGCGTCATCTTGGAGAAGTCGATGTAGGCGTTGCGGATGTCCGACTTGATGGGACGGGTGGATTCGACGATATCGACGATTTTCATGGTGCGTTCTGGAGAGGGGTAAGGAAGTCGGAAGGCGAAGACGGCAGCGGTTCAGCGGGCCAGCGAGGAGCCGCCGCAGATGGCGATGTCCTGCCCGGTGATGGCGGCGGCCGGGGGCGAAAGCAGGTAGCCCACCAGCGCGGCGATCTCGGCCGGCTCGATCAGGCGGCCGATGGGCGGCAGGCGCGGCGCGCTGGCGGCGCGGGCGGGGTCGGCGAGCATGCCGGTGGCGGTGGCGGCAGGCGAGACCACGTTCACCGTCACGCCCTGCCCCGCCACTTCAGCTGCCCAGCTGCGCGCCAGCGCGATGAGCGCGGCCTTGGTGGCGGCGTACTGCCCCCGGCCGGCCATGCCCTGGGCCACGCGGCTGCCGATGAAGACCACGCGGCCGTGGCCGCGCTGCGCCATGCCGGGCACCAGGGCGTCGGCCAGGCGGGTGGCGGCATCGACATGCAGGCGCCACATCAGTTCGCCGCCCGCATGGTCGAGCTGGCCCAGCGGGCCCACGCGCAGCACGCCGGCGGCATGCACCAGCGCATCGGCTGCGGCCGGCAGCGCGGCGGTGGCGCGGGCGATGGCGGCGCCGTCGGCCAGGTCGGCCGGCAAGTGGGTGAAGCGCCCGCCGCCGCCCTCGTCCTGCGCGATGGCGGGCGGGGCCACGTCCAGCCCCGTCACGCGCCAGCCGGCGTCCAGCAGCGCCTGGGCGATGCACTGGCCTATGCCGCTGCTGCTGCCGGTGACGACGGCATGGCGCGGCGGATGAGGCTGCAGCTCATTCGGCACGGATGTTCCCTTCGGTCACGATCTTCTGGGAACGCTCCATGTCGGCGCGCTGGAACTTGGCGAAATCTTCCACACTGCCCGGGGTGGGGAGCAGGCCCTGTTCCTTGAGCTTGGGGCCCATCTCGGCCAGGGCCTTGTTCACTTCCGTATTCAGGCGCTGCACGATGGCCTGCGGCGTCTTGGCCGGCGCCCAGAGGGCGTACCAGCTGTAGAACTCGTAGCCGGGGATGGTTTCGGCCACGGTAGGCACGTCAGGCAGGCTGGGCACGCGCTGGGCGGAGGTGACGGCCACCACGCGCAGCATGCCGCTCTTGTGGTACTGGAGCGAGCCCAGGATGGGGTCGATGAAGCCGTCGATCTGCCCGCCTATCAGGTCCTGGAAGGCCGGGGCCGTGCCCTTGTACGGCACGACCAGATAGTCGATGTGGCCGGCGCGCTTGAGCAGCTCCGTCGAAAGGTGCCCGGCCGAGCCGATGGAGCCCACGGCGAAGGTCATCTTGCCCGGATTGGCCTTGGCATAGGCCAGCAGCGACTTGATGTCGGTGATGGGCAGGTTCTTGTTGATGGCGACCGAGAGCGGCGCCTTGGCGACCAGGGCGACGGGCGTGAAGTCCTGCGTGACGTTGTAGGGCACGGACTTGAGCGTCATGGGCGCCGTGGTGTGCGTGGAGGCGCTGAACAGCAGCGTGTAGCCGTCGGCCGGCGCCTTGGCCACCGTGTCGCCGCCGATCACGCCGCTGGCGCCGGGCTTGTTCTCGATCACGAAGGGCTGGCCCATCTGGTCGCCCAGGCGCTGGGCCAGCATGCGGGCCACGGTGTCCAGCGTGCCGCCCGGCGGGAACGGAACGACCACGCGCACCGGCTTGTTCGGATAGGCCTGCGCGAAGCTGCCGGTGGCGGCCACGAGGGCCGCGGCCCCCACGGCTGCGCGCAGGGCGGCGCGGAGGAAATGCTTGCGTTGCATGGTGTCTTGTCTCCTGTCTTTTGTTCTGAGGACCCCGATGCGGGGGCGTGAAAGGCCCCCGCTCTGCACCGGCGCGGCTCAGCGCTTGAGCAGGCCGGCCTGCTGCACGGCGGCGCGCAGCGCGTCCATTTCCTTGGCGCTGGGCGCCTCGGTGGGCGGGCGCACGGTGGCGTCGGCGATCACGCCGGCCAGGTACATGCCGCCCTTCATGCGGGCATGGGCCTCGCCCGTGGGCTCGCCGCCGCCATAGACGGCGTCTTTCAGCGGAGTGATGACGGCCTGCACCTCCATGGCCTTCTTCAGGTCGCCCGCCTTGACGGCGTTCCACAGGTCGATGATGAGCTGCGGGATGAAGGTGGCGAAGCCGACCAGCGCGCCATCGACGCCCTGCACCATGGAAGCCAGCAGGTATTCGTCGTGGCAGGTCAGGATGGCCTTGGAGGCGTCGGCCTCGCGGATGGCCTGGATGTCGCGGGCGTACTTGTTCATGTCGCGCTGGCCCACCTTGAAGGCCTGCAGGTAGGGCAGCTTCGCCAGATCGGCCAGCAGCTGCGACGAGTAGGAAGCCCGCGTCCAGGCGGGATAGACGTGGCAGACCAGGTCGGCATTCGGCGCGGCCTTGTGGATGGCCTCGAAGTACTGCAGCGCATGGCCGGAGGTGAAGCCGAAGCGCAGCCAGTGGTGCGGAGGCATCACGTCCAGCGCGACGGCGCCGGCGGCCACGGCGGCACGGGCGTGCTCTGCGGCTTCGGCCAGGCCTTCGCAGACGATGGAGGAGATGACAGGGCAGCGGCCCTTGAGCTCGTCGGCCACGATGCGGGTGACCTCGGCGCGCTCAGCAGGGGTGAGCGAGAACACCTCGCCCGTGTGGCCGTTGGTCATGATGGCGACCACGCCCTCGTGCCCCGCCAGCCACGAGGCCAGTTGGCGCAGCGCGGGCTCGTCGATGCGGTGGTCGGGGGTGAAGGGGCAGGAAATGGCGGGAATGATCCCCCGATAATTCTGGATGGCAGGCATGTGCGGGATGTCTCCGTAATGGGAAGAAAGCCGGGCTTCGGCGAGTGACGGAACGGATCATTTCCCGCGCGGCCCGGCCCGTCCAATACCCGAATCGCATACAACTATTCCGACCGACAGGAGACGCATGGGCCCAGGCAACCGACCGCTGGACTTGGAGTGGCTGGAAGACTTTCTGGCGCTGGCCGAGACCGGCAATTTCTCGCGCGCGGCCGAGGCCCGGGCCATCGCCCAGCCGGCCTTCAGCCGCCACATCCGCGCGCTGGAGGACTGGGTGGGCGTGGAGCTGTTCGACCGCACGGCCCACCCCGCTGCGCTGACGGCCGCGGGCCAGCGCCTGCGCCCCCTGCTCGCCTCGGTGCTGGCCGACCTGGAGGCCGCGCGCATCAAGGCCCGCGCCGCGCACGACCAGGCCGCCGCCAGCCTGCGCTTCGCGGCCACGCACGTGCTGTCGCTCACCTTCTTTCCGCGCTGGCTGGGCACGCTGGAGGCGCAGCTGCGCCTGGGGCCCATCCAGACCATTTCGGACAGCTACGAGGCCTGCGAGGACGAGGCGCTGCAGCGGCGCGTGCAGTTCGTGCTGTGCCACGGCCACCCCGAGGTCCACGGCCGGCTGGACGAGGCGCAATACCCGGTGCTGCGCCTGGCGGGCGACGTGCTGATGCCCGTCTGCGCGCCCTCCGCGCCGGGCTCGGGCCGGCCGCTGCATGCCATCGCGCCTGCAGGAGACGCGGGGGAGGGAGCCGGCGCGGCGCCGTTGCCGGTGCTGGCCTATGGCGAGGCCTCGGGCCTGGGCCGCATCATGCGGTCGCGCGTGCGGGGCGTGTTCGAGGACGGCGCCGGATCGGCCATCGCGCAAGGCGTGGCGGTGGTGTTCACCGCGCACCATGCGGCGCTGCTCAAGACCATGGCGCTGGAGGGCCGGGGCGTGGCCTGGCTGCCGCACAGCCTGATCGCCGGCGAACTGGGCACCGGCACCCTGGTGCCTGCGGGCGATGCGGCCTGGAACGTGCCGGTGGAGATACGCCTCTACCGCCAGCGCGCCGCGATGGCCGAGGCCGCGGAAGCGCTGTGGGCGCTGGCGAGCGCGCAGGACGAGGCGCCACCAGGGCAGGCGCCGGAGGAGCGCTGACGCACCTCAGGCGCCCGGCTCACTCGCCCAGCCGGCGCCGCAGCCGCGCGATCTCCTCCTCCAGATCGGCCACCAGGGCGGCGAGTTCGGGATTGGCGTCCATGGTGCGTTCCACGAAGGCCATGCGGCGCGCGCGCACCACGTGGGTGCTGGCGAAGCGCCACTGGGCGCTGCCGCCCTGCGCGGGCAGATCGATCAGGCCGGACTCGACGCGCTCGACCACCCAGTGCGGCTCCACCGCGCAGGTGTGGGCGAAGTCGTGCAGGCCGAGGGTGGCATCGTCCAGCAGCACCCCGGCGACGGAGGCGGAGACAAACGAGGAAGAAGACGGGGTTTCACGGCTCATGGCATCAGCTCCGGGGGGTGTGGGTGCCGGCGCGCGGGTCGAAGGCCAGGTCGCGCGCCATGGCGGCATAGAGTTCGCGGGCGCGCGGCGTGTCGGCCGGCGGCCAGACGATGTCGAGCACCAGGTACATGTCGCCGGCCGGGCTGCCGGGAATGCCCCGCCCCTTGAGGCGCAGCTTGCGCCCCGCGGCGGAGCCCGCCGGCACGGTGACCTGCAGCGTGCCGCCGGTGGGCGTGGCGACGTCCACGTCGCCGCCCAGCGCGGCCTCCCACGGTGCCACGCGCAGGGTCTGCGTCACGTCGCGGCCCTCCACATGCCAGCGCGCGTCGGGGTTGAAATGCACTTCCAGGTAGAGGTCGCCCGCCGGCATGCCCTCGCCGCCCGGAGCGCCGTAGCCGGCCAGGCGGATAAGCTGGCCTTCCTTGACTCCCTGGGGGATGGTGACTTCCAGCGTGCGTTCGGTGGGCTGCACCCGGCCCTCGGCATCCAGCTTCGCGCTGCGCAGCTGGATGGCGCGGGTGGCGCCAGCATAGGCGTCGGCCAGGTCGATATCGATGCGCGCATGGTGGTCGCGCCCGCGCGCGGCCCGCTGCTGCGCACCGCCGCTGCCGGCGCGGCCGGCACCCATGCCGCGCGCCGCGGCCGCATGGCCGAAGAGGGATTCGAAGAAGTCGCTGTAGTCGGCCCCGTCGCCGTCCATGCCGCCGGGGCCGCCGGAGAATTCGAAGCCGCTGGCCCAGCCAGGCGGCGGCTGGAAGCCCTCATGGCCGCTCCAGCCGCTGCTGCCCCTGCCCGTGCCGCCGCTGCCGCCATCGCCGCCGGGGTGCTGCTGCGGGCGGCCCAGGCTGTCGTAGGCGGCGCGCTTCTCGGGGTCGGAGAGCACGGCGTAGGCCTCGTTCACCTCGCTCATGCGCGCGGCGGCGTCGGGCTCCTTGCTCACGTCGGGGTGGTATTTGCGCGCCAGACGCCGGTAGGCCTTCTTGACGGCGTCGGCATCCGCGCCGCGCTCCACGCCCAGGGTCTGGTAGTAGTCCTTGAAATCCATCGGTTCAGGCTCCCACTGGCTGCAGGGCGCCGCAATGCCGGGCACCCGATGCCGGGCATCTGGAGGCGAACGGCGGGAACGCAAGCCCTGCCCCGCCCTGCCCTCGCCTGCGGCCGAATCGGCTAGGCCACGGCAGCGGCCTGGTGCAGCGCGGCGATGGCCTGCGGCGTGTAGCCCAGGCCGGCCAGCAGCTCCTGCGTGTGCTGGCCGAGCCGGGGCGGGTCCAGGCGCACGCCCATGCGCTGGCCGTCCATGCGCAGCGGCATCAGGGCGACGCGGGCCGTGCTGCCCGCGCGCTCGCCGTCGGGCAGGGTCACGTCCGCCAGGCCGCCGGTGGCGTTCAGGTGGGGGTCGTCGAAGAGCTGCTCGGGCCGGGCGATGGGCGCGAACGGCAGGCCGTGGCGCTCGAAGATGGCGGCCAGGGCGTCGGCCGTGTGCGCGGCCAGGCGGCGGCGCAGTTCGGGCAGCAGCGTGGCGCGGGCACGCACCCGGTCGTTGTTGGTGGCGAGCTGCGGGTCGGCCTGCAGGTCGGCATAGCCCATGGCGCCGCAGAAGGTGGCCCATTGGGCATCGCTCACCACGGCCAGGAAGATCTGCCCGCCGTCCTTGACGCCGAACACGTCATAGACGGCCCAGGAAGAGATGCGGTCGGGCATGGGCGCGGCCGGCTGGCCGGTGACGGCGTACTGCATCATGTGCTGGCCGACCAGGAAGACGTTGTTCTCGAACAGGGCCGAATCCACCTCCTGCCCGCGCCCGGTGGCGGCGCGCTGCATGAGGGCGGCCATGGCGCCGATGGCGCCGAACATGCCGCCCATGATGTCGTTCACGCTGCTGCCGGCGCGCAGCGGGTCGCCGGGCCGGCCGGTCATGTAGGCCAGGCCGCCCATCATCTGCACCACCTCGTCCAGCGCCGTGCGGTGCTCGTAGGGGCCGGGCAGGAAGCCGGTGTGGTTCACATAGACCAGCCGCTCGTTCAGGCGCGAGAGCGCGGCGTAGTCCAGCCCGTAGCGGGCCATCACGCCGGGCTTGAAGTTCTGCGCCACCACGTCGGCGGACGAGGCCAGCCGGATGGCGACTTCCAGCCCCTCGGACCGGCGCAGGTCGATGCCGATGCTCTTCTTGTTGCGGTTGAACATGGCGAAGAAGCCGGCCCCTGCGCCCAGCAGGTGGCGCGTTCGGTCGCCCTCCACCGGCTCGACCTTGATGACTTCCGCGCCCAGGTCGGCCAGCACCATGCCGCAGGTGGGGCCCATGACCATGTGGGTGAATTCCACCACGCGCAGGCCGGCCAGCGGCTGCGGTGCGGAGGTGCGTGCGGGGGCGGCGGCAGCTTCGGCGGATGGGGCGGCGGAGGTCATGGGCAGGGCTTTCGGCAGCGCGGGCGATGGGTGGATTCTAGAAAGCCCGCAGCCGCCGTGGCGGAGTTGCAACAGGGGGCCGAGGTGGGGGTTTTCCGGTGCCAGCGCAGATAGCACTTCACTACTGAGCTATTAAACTTGTAGCAAATTCAATTCGCCGCTATATTGATAGCGATCTCGCGGAAGTCGCCGCTTTCCTGTCTGCCCGCGCGACGGCCACCCCCTGACATCTGAGCAAGGAGAAGCATCCATGAGCTCCAAAGAAAACGCCGCCATCAACCAGTTGTTCGAGAAACTGGAGTGCCGCTATGCCTTGCGCGTGCTGTGGGCCTTGCGCGACGGCCATCCGCAGACCTTCCGCCTGCTGCAGGACAGCGTGGGCGGCATCACCCCCAACACGCTGAACACCCGCATCAAGGAACTGCGCGAGTGCGGCCTGCTGGACCATGGCAGCGACGGCTACATCGTCACGCCCTCGGGCGTGGACCTGCTCAAACGCCTGTCGGACGTGCAGGCCTTCGCCACCCGCTGGGCCGCCGCCCGGGTGAAGAAATAAGCAAGCAAGCGACCAGACAACCAGTCTTTTCCGGGCGGCAGCGCACGTATCGCCTGCGGCTGCAGCCCATCTTTCCCCCGCAACCGGCTCACCCACAAGTAGCCCACCAAGGAACACCATGGCATTGACCACCACCGCATCCGGCCTGCAATACGAAGACACCGTCGTCGGCGAAGGCGCCGAGGCCACACGCGGCCAGCACGTCAGCGTCCACTACACGGGCTGGCTCTACAACAACGGCGAGCAAGGCGCCAAGTTCGACTCCAGCCGCGACCGCAACGACCCCTTCCAGTTCGGCCTGGGCGCCGGCATGGTCATCAAGGGCTGGGACGAAGGTGTGCAGGGCATGAAGGTGGGCGGCCAGCGCACCCTCATCATCCCCGCGGCCCTGGGCTACGGCGCACGCGGCGCGGGCGGCGTGATCCCCCCGAATGCCACGCTGAAGTTCGACGTGGAACTGCTGGCCGTCGGCCGCTGATCCGCCGCTGCGCTGCAGCGCAGCGCGTTTTTTTCCTGAAGCGGCCTGCGGGCCGCTTTTTTCATGGGCCCGGCGCGGCCGCAGGCTCAGTCGAACAGCGCCGCGTGCAGCCGGGCGTAGCGGGCCTCGCCCACGGCATCGCGGATGCGCGGCGCCAGCGCGGCCAGTTCTTCGAAGCTGCCCACGCGCTCCACGGCCAGGTTGAGGCGCAGGCCGCGCAGGCCCAGCCCTCCCGTGAGCTGGGTGGCCACCGGATAGGCCGCCTGATAGCGTTCGATGGCGGAGCGCCCGCTGCCGACGCCCTCGGCCGCCTCCAGCGGCGCGGCCGAGGCCTGTTCCGGCCGGGACGGCTGCGCCAAAGCCGATGCTGCCGCCGCCGGCACGGAGGGGGCGGCGCCATCGGGCTCGTCGTCGCCCCCGCCCGCCGCCAGCAATCCCAGGTCGAGCATGGCCTGCACGTCCGCCATGGTGATGCCCAGGCTGGAAGTGGCCTCCAGCACCTGGCCCAGCGTGCGCTGGCCGTCGAAGAGGATGAAGGCCGAGCGCTGGCGCTGCGTGAGCGGCCCGTGGCGGTCTTTCAGCGCCAGCAGGCCTGCCGGCGTCTTCGAGAAGATCATGTCGCCTTTCAGAAGGAAGCGGGAAGCTGAAGCCGCACCGCGGCAGGCTCGTGGAAGGCCACAGCGTGCCACCCGCCCGCCGGCCCGGGAATCGGGGTTTATCCAGAAAGCGCTGTCCGGCTGCCACGGCCCCGGCCGCTGCGCGTGGCCAGGCTGACCACCCAGGCCGTGGCGAGGCCTACCGGCACGCCGAAGACGCCGGCCGAGATGGGCTGGATCCCGAACCAGAGCCCGCCGGCCAGCAGCGGCGCGGGCACGACCGCGCGCACGCTTCCCACGTGCGACAGCAGGTAATACACCGTCACCCCCAGCCCGGCCAGCATGCCGGCCACCGCGCCCTGCCGGCTGGTGCCGCGCCAGAAGATGCCCAGCACCATCACCGGCACGAAGGCCGAGGCCGCCAGCGAGAACGAGGCCGTGACCATGGGCAGGATGTCCGAGGGCTTCATGGCCGCGACGAAGGCCGCCGCCAGCGCCACGATGAGCAAGGTGAACTTGGTCAGGATCACGCGCTGCTCGGGCGATGCCCTGCGGCGGGTTTCGCGGAAGTAGAGGTCGCGCACCAGCGCGTTGCTGATGGTCAGCAGCAGGCCGTCGGCGGTGGAGAGCGCCGCCGCCAGCCCGCCCGCAGCCACCAGACCCGAGACGGCGTAGGGCAGCCCTGCGATCTCGGGCGTGGCCAGCATGATGAGGTCGGTGCCCATGCGGATCTCGCCGAACTGCAGGATGCCGTCGCCGTTCACGTCCTCCACAGACAAAAGGCCGCCATCGACGCGCGCCCACTGGGCCATCCAGTGCGGCAGCGCGTCGAAATGGCTGCCCACCAGGTTGTTCATCACCTCGAACTTGACCAGCACGGCGAGGGCCGGCGCGCTCAGGTAGAGCAGCGCGATGAAGAAGACGGTCCACGCCACCGAAGCGCGCGCCGACGAGACGCCGGGCGTGGTGTAGTAGCGCGTGAGCAGGTGCGGCAGCCCGGCCGTGCCCACCATCAGGCAGAACATCAGCGCCAGGAAGTTGCGGCGCATGCTCTCGTATTCGGCCTGCTCGGCCGGCGTGCCGTCCGGGTCGCCGCCATAGGCCTGGCCGTGGCGCGGCAGGCCGCCCAGCGGGCGGGCGCGCTCCAGGTTGTCGCGCATCTCGCGCGTCCAGCGCTCGCGGGCCACGGCCTCGTCGTGCGGCAGCGCGGCCAGCTCGCGGCTGGCGGCGACGATCAGGCCCACGTCGGCGTTCTGCGCGCGCAGCTCGCGCATGCGCTCGCCCAGGGCCTGGCGCTCGCGCTCCATGGCGGCGGGCACGTCGGCCAGGCGCGCCTGCAGCTCCTCGGCCCGGCGCTGGTAGGCGAGCACCACCTCGTGCTCGGCGGGCGATGCCAGCAGGCGCGATTCCAGTTCGGCGATCTTGCCCAGCTGCGCGCCGTAGGCCAGCGGCGCGACCGGGTTGCCCAGCTGCTTGTACGCCAGCCAGGAGACGGGAATGAGGAAGGCCAGCAGCATGACCACGTACTGCGCCACCTGCGTCCAGGTGATGGCGCGCATGCCGCCCAGGAAGGAGCACAGCAGCACGCCGCCCAGGCCCAGCATGATGCCGATCTCGAACTGCACGCCCGTGAGGCGCGAGGCGATCAGCCCCACGCCGTAGATCTGCGCCACCACGTAGGTGAACGAGCAGGCCGCCGCCGCCAGCGCGGCGATCACGCGCGGCCAGCGGCCGCCGAAGCGCACCTGGAAGAAGTCCGGCACGGTGTAGAGCCGCATGGCGCGCAAATGCGGCGCGATCAGCATGGCGACCAGGCAGAAACCGCCCGTCCAGCCCAGCAGGTAGGCCAGGCCGCCGGCCTGATGCGGCAGGCCGGCGAAGCCCTGCAGGTAGAGCGCGCCGGCCAGGCTGATGAAGGAGGCCGCGCTCATCCAGTCGGCGGCGGCGGCCATGCCGTTGTAGACGGCCGGCACGCGCCGGCCGGCGACGTAATAGTCGTCCGGGTCGGTCGTGCGTCCGCAGACGCCGATGACGGCATAGGCCATCACGGTGAGGAAGAGGAAGATCGGGCCGATCCACTGGCGCGACAGGCCCTGCTGCTCGGCCCAGGCCATGACGCCCACGAAGAGCAGCACGCCCACCACGTACATCCACACGATGCGATGCAGGGCCGTGGTGGCGGAGCCTCCGGGTTCAGACATGCGTCGGACGGTCCGGGGATGGCGGCGCGGCGGCCGCCGAAACTGCGGCGGCATCGCCGGCTTCGTCATGGCGCTCGAAGCGGTCCATGGCCACGCAGTAGAGCACGGTGACGGCGAGGAAGGCCAGGATGGCGCCCTGCGCCGCGATCCAGTAGCCCAGCGGCCAGCCGGCCACCATCACCTGCAGGTCGCGCGCGAAATAGCAGGCGACGAAGGACGCCAGCACCCAGGCCAGCAGCAGGCCGGCCTTGAGCCACAGATGCCGCGCATCGTGCAGATCCGGCGCGAAGGGAGCGCCCGGAGGGAACGCTTCGTCCGGCGCCGGCTGCGACATGGCGTCTGGGGCGACGATGGCCGCGTCAGCGGGCCAGCTGCTGCCAGGTGGCGATCACACTGTCGGGGTTGAGCGAGATCGAGGAGATGCCCTCGTCCGACAGCCACTGGGCGAAGTCGGGATGGTCGCTGGGGCCCTGGCCGCAGATGCCCACGTACTTGCCCTGGCTCTTGCAGGCCTCGATGGCGCGCGAGAGCAGCGCCTGCACGGCGGGGTCGCGCTCGTCGAAGTCGGCCGCCAGCAGTTCCAGGCCGGAGTCGCGGTCCAGGCCCAGGGTGAGCTGGGTCAGGTCGTTGGAGCCGATCGAGAAGCCGTCGAAGTACTGCAGGAACTCGTTGGCCAGCACGGCGTTGCTGGGCACCTCGCACATCATGATGACCTTCAGGTCGTTCTCGCCGCGCTTGAGGCCATGCGCTGCCAGCAGGCTGGTGACGCGGTCGGCCTGCTTCAGCGTGCGCACGAAGGGCACCATGACCTGGACGTTGGTCAGGCCCATCTCGCCGCGCACGCGCTTCAGGGCTTCGCATTCCATGGCGAAGGCTTCGCCGAAGTCTTCGCTGATGTAGCGGGCCGCGCCGCGGAAGCCCAGCATGGGGTTCTCTTCCTCGGGTTCGTAGCGGCTGCCGCCGATGAGCTTGCGGTATTCGTTGGACTTGAAGTCCGACAGGCGCACGATGACGGGCTTGGGCCAGAAGGCGGCGGCGATCGTCGCCACGCCTTCGGCGACCTTGTCCACGTAGAAGGCACGGGGGCTGGCGTGGCCGCGGGCCACGGATTCGACGGCCTTCTTCAGGTCGGCATCGACGGCCGGGTAGTCCAGGATGGCCTTGGGGTGGACGCCGATGTTGTTGTTGATGATGAATTCCAGCCGGGCCAGGCCCACGCCTTCGTTGGGCAGCTGGCAGAAGTCGAAGGCCAGCTGGGGGTTGCCCACGTTCATCATGATCTTGGTCTTGATGGCGGGCATCTCGCCGCGCTGCACCTCGGTGACCTCGGTTTCCAGCAGGCCGTCGTAGATCTTGCCGGTATCGCCCTCGGCGCAGCTCACCGTGACCAGGGTGCCGTCCTTGAGCAACCGGGTCGCGTCGCCGCAGCCGACCACGGCGGGGATGCCGAGCTCGCGCGCGATGATGGCCGCGTGGCAGGTGCGGCCGCCGCGGTTGGTGACGATGGCGCTGGCGCGCTTCATCACGGGCTCCCAGTTGGGGTCGGTCATGTCGGTGACCAGCACGTCGCCGGGCTGGACCTTGTCCATCTCGGCGATGTCGCTCACCAGGCGCACGGGGCCGGTGCCGATCTTCTGGCCGATGGCGCGGCCTTCGGCCAGCACGGTGCCGGTGCCCTTGAGCTTGAACTTCTGCTCGGCCTGGCCCTTGGCCTGGCTCTTCACGGTCTCGGGACGGGCCTGCAGGATGTAGAGCAGGCCGTCGGTGCCGTCCTTGCCCCATTCGATGTCCATCGGGCGGCCGTAGTGCTTTTCGATGACGACGGCGTATTCGGCCAGCTGCTGCACCTCGGCATCGGTCAGCGAATAGCGGTTGCGCAGCTCGGTGGGCACGTCGGTGGTCTGCACCAGCTTGCCCGAGGCCTTCTTCTCCTCGGGCGAGGCGAACACCATCTGGATCAGCTTGGAGCCCAGGTTGCGGCGGATCACGGCCTTGTTGCCGGCGGCCAGCATGGGCTTGTGGACGTAGAACTCGTCGGGGTTCACGGCGCCCTGCACCACCGTCTCGCCCAGGCCGTAGCTGGAGGTGATGAAGACCACGTCCTCGAAGCCGGATTCGGTGTCGAGCGTGAACATCACGCCGGCCGCGCCCTTGTCGGAGCGGACCATGCGCTGCACGCCGGCCGACAGGGCCACGACGTCGTGCGCGAAGCCCTTGTGGACGCGGTAGCTGATGGCGCGGTCGTTGTAGAGGGAGGCGAACACCTCCTTCATCTTGTGCAGCACGTCCTCGATGCCGACGACGTTCAGGAAGGTCTCCTGCTGGCCGGCGAAGGAGGCGTCGGGCAGGTCTTCGGCGGTGGCGGAGGAGCGCACGGCGAAGCTGGCTTCCGCGTTGCCTTCGGACAGCTTGGCGAAGGCATCGCGCACGGCCTTTTCCAGGTCGGCCGGGAAGGGCTGGGCTTCGAGCCAGCCGCGGATCTCGGCGCCGGCGGCGGCCAGGGCGCGCACGTCTTCGGTGTCGAGCGTGGCCAGGCGCTGGCTGATGCGATCGGCCAGGCCCTCGTGCTTGAGGAATTCGCGGAAGGCGTGGGCGGTGGTGGCGAAGCCGGTGGGCACGCGCACGCCCTGGGGCAGCTGGGAGATCATCTCGCCGAGGGAGGCGTTCTTGCCCCCCACCGACTCGACGTCGCTCATTCTCAGGTTTTCAAACGGAACGACCAGGGCGGTCGATTCGAACAGTGCAGACATGGGAAAGCTCCAGAAGTTGAAACCGGGTCTGCGCCTGCGCCCAGGCGGAGCGGGCAAGGTGGGCGCGCGCCCATGCAAGGCAGCCGGCTTTGCTGTTCTGGTAGTGGGCAGCCGCGTTGCATGGTGATGAATTGGGAATAATGGGCGCGATTGTAGGCCGGCCGAGGCGCATGCTCCCGAGCGCGCCGGCCGCACACCCGTTCACGCCCTCCACCGCCCCTCGCCAAACCACCCGCTCCATGCACACGCGCACCGTTTTCTTCATCTCCGACGGCACCGGCATCACCGCCGAAACCTTCGGCAACGCCATCCTCGCCCAGTTCGACATGAAGCCCCGCCACGTGCGCCTGCCCTTCATCGACACCGAGGACAAGGCCTACCAGGTGGTGCGGCAGATCAACCACACGGCCGAGCTGGAGGGCAAGAAGCCCGTCGTCTTCACCACGCTGGTGAACATGAGCGTGCTGCGCATCATCGAAGAGGGCTGCAAGGGCATGCTGCTGGACATGTTCGGCACCTTCATCCGGCCTCTGGAAACCGAGCTGGGCATCAAGTCGCACCACCGCGTGGGGCGCTTCTCGGACGTGAGCGTGAGCAAGGAATACACGCAGCGCATCGACGCCATCAACTTCAGCCTGGACCACGACGACGGCCAGAGCCACCGCGACCTGGCCGGCGCCGACGTGATCCTGATCGGCGTCTCGCGCTCGGGCAAGACGCCCACCAGCCTCTACCTGGCCATGCAGTGCGGCCTGAAGGTGGCCAACTACCCGCTGATCCCGGAAGACTTCGACCGCCGCCAGCTGCCGCCCGCGCTGGAGCCGCACCGCAAGAAGATCTTCGGACTGACCATCCAGCCCGAGCGGCTTTCGCAGATCCGCAACGAGCGCCGGCCGGGCTCCAAGTACGCCGACCTGGCCAACTGCCGCTACGAGGTGTCGGAAGCCGAAAGCATGATGCGGCGATCGGGCATCCGCTGGCTGTCCACCACCACCAAGAGCATCGAAGAGATCGCCACGACCATCCTGCAGGAAGTGCGCCCCGAGCGCCTCATGTACTGAGCCCGGCCCAGACACCGGTCCGCTATCTATTCAATAGCACAAGGCCCAGGTATCACCTGCGCCTCGCTCCACTTTCGCTACCGGATCAGGCAACGGCAGCCGCATCCGCGTCCGCCTGCAGCGAATCCAGCGGCCAGCGCGGCTTGACGTCGAAGGCGTAGTCGCGGCTGGGCTGCTGCTGCCCGGCCTGCAGGCGCATGGCGGCGGCCATGGCGATCATGGCGCCGTTGTCGGTGCACAGGTGCAGCTCGGGGTAATGCACCCGGGTCTTCAGGCGGGCGCAGGCGGCGTTCAGCTGCTCGCGCAGCAGGCGGTTGGCGCCCACGCCGCCTGCCACCACCACGCGGCGCAGGCCGGTCTGCTTCAGGGCGTTCAGGGTCTTCCTGACCAGCACATCGACGATGGCGGCCTCGGTGCTGGCGGCCAGGTCGGCACGGCGTGCGTCCAGGTCCTCGCCCAGCTTCTTCGCCTGCGTGAGCACGGCGGTCTTCAGGCCCGCGAAGGAGAAGTCGAGATTGCCGCTGTGCAGCAGCGGACGCGGCAGCTTGAAGGCTTCGGCGTCGCCCTGCTGCGCCAGGCGCGACAGGGCCGGCCCGCCCGGGTAGCCCAGGCCCAGCAGCTTGGCGGACTTGTCGAAGGCCTCGCCCGCAGCGTCGTCAATGGTTTCGCCCAGCAGTTCGTAGCGGCCCACGCCGTCCACCCGCATCAGCTGCGTATGGCCGCCCGAGACCAGCAGCGCGACGAACGGGAATTCGGGCGGATCGGCGCTCAGGAAAGGCGAGAGCAGATGCCCTTCGAGGTGATGCACGCCCAGCACCGGCTTGCCCAGCGCGGCGCCCAGAGCGCAGGCCACGCCCGCCCCCACCAGCAGCGCGCCGGCCAGGCCCGGGCCGCGCGTGTAGGCCACCACGTCCACCTCGGCCAGTTGGCGGCCGGCATCG
The DNA here is from genome assembly GCA_913774625.1 of uncultured Acidovorax sp. Lineage (GTDB taxonomy): Bacteria > Pseudomonadota > Gammaproteobacteria > Burkholderiales > Burkholderiaceae_C > Paracidovorax. Next base: position 22,937 of record CAJYHL010000054.1, on the reverse strand, counting down.
GCCAGCACGGCCTGGGTGAGCGGCAGCACGCGGCGGATGTGGTCGCGGCTGGCCAGTTCGGGCACCACGCCGCCATAGGCCTGGTGCATGTCGATCTGGCTGTGCAGCGCGTGGGCCTCCAGCACGGGCACGCCGGCCCCCGAGGGCAGGCGCACCAGGGCGACGCCGGTCTCGTCGCAGGAGGATTCGATTCCGAGGATCAGCTGACTCATGGGAAAGAGTTTAGACGGCCACCTCGGGACTGCAGATTACATGGCCAAAAATATCACTTAGATCACTTTCAACATCAATAGAACGCCATCAATTGAAATATTTGATAGAACAAACGAAACAATCATTTACATTACGGGCATTCCACCCACGTCCGAGGCAGTGCGGTCAGGGACCTCGCCAAGCCCTTCTCGCCCTTGCACTCGGCCATCACCACCGGAAACCTGCAATGCCCCACACGCCCCTCAGTCCTGCATGCCCCGCCGGGCAGCATCCGCCCCGCAGACCCGCGGCCCTGGCCTGGGCCCTGGCCGCGCTGGCGGCGAGCCTGGCCTCCTGCGGGGGCGGCGGCTCGTCCGCCGACACCGTCGCCCTCACCCCGCAGGAAGGCGAGATCGCGTCCAGCGTGACCACGCTGTCGTCACAGGACGGCCTGCCGCCCGATCTGCCTGCCACGCTGCAGGCCCAGCCCAGCTTCCACGTGGCGCCCGTGCTGCTGTCCGAGCCCACCGATGTCGATGCAGCCAACCCCGGCGCCAGCGCGTCGATGCAGCCGAACCTGAAGGCGGTGGACGCCGGCCTGTCGCAGCTCTCCACCAAGGGCCTGACCCTGGGCAGGCTGGAAGCCGCCAGCCTGAAGGCGCAGGCGGCGGACGGCGGCACGGCCACCCCGTTCGCGGGCGGCGTGGTCGCCACCTACACGCCGGCCCAGGTCCGCGCGGCCTACGGACTGCCGGCGCTGCCCGCCACGGGCGCCGCGCCCACCGCCCAGCAGTGGGCGCAGATGGGCGCAGGCCAGACGATCTACATCGTGGCGGCCTACCACAACCCCAATGCAGCGGCGGAACTGGCCACCTTCAACCAGAAGTTCGGCCTGCCCGCCTGCCCGGCCAAGGTGCTGGCCTCCGCCACCGCCCTGCCCCTGGCGGCGCCGGCCGCCAATGCGGGCTGCGAGCTGTGGGTGGCCTATTCGAACGCCTCGGGCGGGCTGGCGCCGGCAGCGCCGGCCTACGACTCCGGCTGGGCGACCGAGATCGCGCTCGACCTGCAGTGGTCGCACGCCATCGCCCCGGCCGCGCGCATCGTGCTCATCGAGGCGCCCGACGCCTCCGTCGGCGCGCTGACCGCCGCCGTGCGGCTGGCCAACGCCATGGGCGCAGGCCATGTCTCCATGAGCTTCGGCGCCGGCGAAGGCAGCTGGGCCAGCGGACTGGAATCGGCCTTCACCGGCACCCGCATGAGCTACCTGGCGGCCACGGGCGATTCGGGCGCCGGCGTGATGTGGCCCGCCGCATCGCCCGGCGTGCTGGCCGTGGGCGGCACCAGCCTGACCTGGTCCGGCACCGGCAGCCGCACGGAAGTGGCCTGGTCCGGCACGGGCGGCGGCACCAGCGCCTATGTCGCCACCCCCACCTACCAGCAGTCCGGCCTGCCCGGCGTGGGCACGGTGGCGCGCCGCACGGTGGCCGACGTGGCGATGAACGCCGACCCGTCCACCGGCCAGTACGTGGCCGTGATCTCGCCCGGCGCCAGCACGGCGCAATGGCTGAGCGCGGGCGGCACCAGCATGTCCACGCCCATGTGGGCCGGGCTGATGGCCACGGCCGGCGCACTGCGCGCCCAGGCAGGCCAGGCCGCGCTGGGCCGGCCGCATGCGGTGCTCTACGGCAGCATCGGCGCCCAGGCGGCCAACTACGCCAGCGCCTTCCTCGACGTGACGGCCGGCACGCACGGCACCTGCTCGACCTGCACGGCACGCACCGGCTACGACCAGCTCACCGGGCTGGGCACGCCGCGCGTCAGCGCCCTGCTGTCGCTGCTCTCGGGCGCCACCGTGGCCGCACCGCCGCCCGCCGTGGGCAGCGCCGCGATCAGCGGGCTGGCCGGCCAGGCGCTGTCCTTCACCGTGTCGGTCACGGCCGCCAACCCGGTCACCTACAGCCTGGCCGGCGCACCGGCCGGCATGGCGGTGTCCAGCGCGGGCGTGGTCAGCTGGGCCACGCCGGTGGCGGGCACCTATGCGGTCACCGTCACGGCCCGCGACACCAAGACGGGCCTTTCCGGCCAGGGCGTCTATACGGTCACCGTGACGGCGCCCACCCCGCCGGCCGTGCCGGGCGGCACCATCTCCGGCACGGCGGGCAAGGCCCTGTCTTTCAGCGCCGCGGCGCCTTCGGTGAACCCGCTGCGCTACGCCCTGAGCGGCGCGCCCGCCGGCATGGCGATCGGCACGGACGGCACGGTGACCTGGGCGAGCCCGGTGCAGGGCAGCTACACGGTGACCGTGGCGGCCACCGACACCAAGACCAATCTGGTGGGGCGCGGCACCTACACGGTGCAGATCGGCGCGGCCGGCAGCACCGTCTCGTCGGGCGGGCTGTCGATCACGGCGGCGCCCTGGGCCGGCAAGCCGGGGCAGGCGCTGACCGGCACCATCGCCATCGCCGCGCCGGGCGCCGCATGGCTGTCGGTGAGCATCTCCGGCGTGCCGCTGGGCATGGGCTTCTCCATGCAGGGCACAACCATCACCGCGAACTGGCCGTCTCCGGTGGCCGGCAGCTATGCCCTGACGGTGGTGGCGCGTGATTCCCTGGGCCGCACGGTGCAGGCGGTGGTGCCGGTGACGATCCGCTGATCCGCACGCAGCGACGCAGGCGCCCGGGGTGCAGGACCGCAGGTCCGCACCGCCGGGCGTTCGCACTTTCCGGCGGGGGCGGCATCCCCTGCATGCACCATTGCAATGCACCAATTTGGCGTGTTTCTTGCTCACAATGCCGGGCATGAACGAGTCCCTGCGCATCGTGGTGGTCGCCCCGGACCTGACCGACCACGGAGAAGACGACGAACACGCCCGCATGCAGGCCGAGCGCTCGCGCGCCCTGCGGATCGGCCTGCTGGAGAACCGCTTCAACCTGGTGGCCATGCTGCCGCCCGACGCCTTTCTGCGCGAGCGCATCGCGCAGTTGCAGCCCGACCTCATCATCGTGGACGCCGAGAGCGAGGCGCGCGACGCGCTGGAGCATGTGGTGATGGCCACGCGCGACGAACGCCGGCCCATCGTGATGTTCACCAACGACGACGACACCACCCACGTGAAGGACGCCGTGGCGCTGGGCGTGTCGGCCTATATCGTCGCCGGCCTGTCGCCCGAACGCATCCGCCCCATCCTGGACGTGGCGATGGCGCGCTTCCAGCACGAGCAATCGCTGCGCTCGCAGCTGGCCGATGCGCGCTCCGAGCTCAAGGACCGCAAGACCATCGACCGCGCCAAGGGCCTGCTGATGCAGCGCCAGGGGCTGACCGAACAGGCGGCCTACGACAAGCTGCGCAAGACCGCCATGGACAAGGGCCTGAAGCTCGCCGAAGTCGCCCAGCGCATGCTGGACGTGGCCGACCTGCTGGGCTAACAGCGCCCCGCCCTCCCCTCGCTTCTCTTTTGGTGCAGCGCACAAGCGCAGTGCGGGCAGGCACCGGGCCGGCTCTGCCGCGAGCGGCCTGAAGCGCCAGTGCCATCCGAGCCTGATCGCCCGGCAGCCCTTATCCAGTCTGCGCATCCAGCTATCGACTCCATAGCGCTGCAAAACTTCCAGACGCGTTGGCACACCGCTTGCGTAGCACCGTGCAGACCAACGCAGGTCGATGCTTCCGCGATGCAGGCAGCCCAATGACGGGCAGCCTGCCTCGCCCCCCAGGACAAAGGCGTCCCCACTCGCAGTTGCGCTCATGCCAGAGCACAGCCGCGATGTGTGGACGCCTTTTTTCTTTGCCTGCGCTGTTTCGCTTCGTGTTGCCTTGTCTTGTCTTGTTCCGTCTCTTTCCATCCGCTTCGAGGACGCTGCCATGACCGATGTTTCCAAAACCAGCCTGCAACGACGCACCGTGCTGCAGGCGGCCACCGTGGGCGCCGTGGGCATCAGCCCCGCGCTGCGCTCCCTGGTGTATGCCGCAGGCTCCGATGCCCCCGAGAAAAAGGAAGTGAAGATCGGCTTCATCCCGCTGACCGACTGCGCCAGCGTGGTCATGGCCTCGGTGCTGGGCATCGACCAGAAATACGGCGTGAAGATCATCCCCAGCAAGGAAGCCAGCTGGGCCGGCGTGCGCGACAAGCTGGTCAACGGCGAACTGGACTTCGCCCACGTGCTCTACGGCCTGGTCTATGGCGTCCACCTGGGCGTGGGCGGCCCCAAGAAGGACATGGCCGTGCTGATGACGCTGAACCAGAACGGCCAGGCGATCTCGCTGAGCAAGAAGCTGGCGGACAAGGGTGCCGTGAACGGTCCCACGCTGGCCAAGCTGATGGCCGCCGAGAAGCGCGAATACACCTTTGCCCAGACCTTCCCCACCGGCACCCACGCCATGTGGCTCTACTACTGGCTGGCGGCCAACGGCATCGACCCCATGCGCGACGCCAAGGTCATCACCGTGCCGCCGCCGCAGATGGTGGCCAACATGCGCGTGGGCAACATGGACGGCTTCTGCGTGGGCGAGCCCTGGAACCACCGCGCCATCATGGACGGCATCGGCATCACCGCCACCACCACGCAGGCCATCTGGAAGGACCACCCCGAGAAAGTGCTGGGCACCACGTCCGACTTCGTGAAGAACAACCCCAACACCGCGCGCGCCGTGACGGCGGCCATCCTGGAGGCCGGCCGCTGGATCGACGAGAGCCTGGCCAACAAGAGCAAGATGGCCGAGACCATCGCCGGCAAGGCCTATGTGAACACCGGCGTGGACGCGATCAACCAGCGCATCCTGGGCCGTTACCAGGACGGCCTGGGCAAGACCTGGGACGACCCCGACCACATGAAGTTCTACGGCGGCGGCGCGGTGAACTTCCCCTACCTGTCGGACGGCATGTGGTTCCTCACCCAGCACAAGCGCTGGGGCCTGCTCAAGGACCACCCCGACTACCTGGGCGTGGCCAAGTCCGTGAACCGCATCGACCTCTACAAGCAGGCCGCCACCGCCGCCAAGGCCCCCCTGCCAGCCAGCGAGATGCGCACGGCCAAGCTGGTGGACGGCGTCGTCTGGGACGGCAAGGACCCGAAGAAGTACGCCGACGGATTCAAGATCCACGCCTGAGCCGCCCCCGCAGCGCGACCCACCGCCTTCCAACCCTCGTCAACGCACACCGGAGTCTTCCACCATGGTCAGTGCCGTCTTCCACTCCCCGCTGGACTCCGCCCCCGCGGATGCCGCCAGCGCCACCGCTATCAAAGCAGAAGCAGCTGGCGCGCATTCCGCAACGGCTGCAGGGCAGAAAGCCATGCCTGCGCCCACCCGCCCGCCGCGCGACTGGGCCGCTCTGTCGCGCAGCTTCTGGATGGCGGTGCTGCCGCCGGCCTGCGGGCTGGGCCTGCTGCTGGGCCTGTGGGCCATCGTGTCGGCCACTACCGGCCAGAGCATTCCCGGCCCGGCCGAGACCTGGCAGCAGGCCGTGACCATCTTCAGCGACCCGTTCTATCGCAACGGCCCCAACGACCAGGGCGTGGGCTGGAACGTGCTGGCCTCGCTGGAGCGCGTGGCCATCGGCTTCGGGCTGGCGGCGGTGGTGGGCATTCCGGCGGGCTTCGTGATCGGGCGGTTCACGTTCCTCTCGCGCATGTTCAACCCGCTCATCAGCCTGCTGCGGCCGGTGTCGCCGCTGGCCTGGCTGCCGATCGGCCTGCTGGTCTTCAAGGGCGCCAACCCGGCGGCCATCTGGACCATCTTCATCTGCTCCATCTGGCCCATGATCATCAACACCGCCGTGGGCGTGCAGCGCGTGCCGCAGGACTACATGAACGTGGCCCGCGTGCTCAACCTCTCCGAATGGAAGATCGCCACCACCATCCTGTTCCCCTCCGTGCTGCCCTACATGCTCACCGGCGTGCGCCTGGCCGTGGGCACGGCCTGGCTGGTGATCGTCGCCGCCGAGATGCTGACCGGCGGCGTGGGCATCGGCTTCTGGGTGTGGGACGAGTGGAACAACCTCAACGTCAAGAACATCCTGATCGCGATCTTCGTCATCGGCATCGTCGGGCTGCTGCTCGAATATGCCCTGGTCAAGCTGGCCACGGCCTTCACGTTCGAAGAGGTCAAGAACTGACCCACCCCTGAGCCGCGCCTTCGGCGCGTCACCCCCTCAAGGGGGCACCACCAGTGGCCCGGCGAAGCCGGTTCCACGGTGGTCCACGAAAGAACCAGGAGCTTCTTATGCACACCTCTCTGTCCACCAAGTTCATCGAAGTCCAGCGCGTCGATCAGACGTTCAAGACCGCCAAGGGCTTGTTCCCCGCGCTGCGCGGCATCGACCTGACGATCTCCAAGGGCGAGTTCGTCGCGCTGATCGGCCACTCGGGCTGCGGCAAGAGCACGCTGCTGAACCTGATCGCCGGCCTGACCACGCCCACGGCCGGCGCCCTGCTCTGCGCCAACAAGGAGATCAAGGGCCCGGGCCCGGAGCGCGCCGTGGTCTTCCAGAACCATTCGCTGCTGCCGTGGCTCACGTGTTTCGACAACGTCCATCTGGCGGTGGAACGCGTCTTCGGCCGCACGGAAAGCAAGGCCCGGCTGCGCGAGCGCACCGACGCGGCCCTGGCGCTGGTGGGCCTGACGCACGCCGCGCAGAAGCGCCCCGGCGAGATCTCCGGCGGCATGAAGCAGCGCGTGGGCATCGCCCGGGCACTGTCGATGGAACCCCAGGTGCTGCTGATGGACGAGCCCTTCGGCGCGCTGGACGCCCTCACCCGCGCCAAGCTGCAGGACGAGCTGCTGGAGATCGTGGCGCGCACGCAAAGCACGGTGGTGATGGTGACGCACGACGTGGACGAGGCCGTGCTGCTGTCCGACAAGATCGTGATGATGACCAACGGGCCTGCGGCGACCATCGGCGAGGTGCTGCAGGTGGATATTCCCCGGCCGCGGAGCCGGGTGCAGCTGGCGGAGGATGCCCGCTATCTGCAGTGCCGCAAGGCGGTGATCGACTTTCTCTATACGCGGCAGGGGCATGTGGAGAAGGTGGCTTGAGGGGCGATGCCGGCGGCCAGATCATTCCAGCCCGTTCGGGCTGAGCATGTCGAAGCTGGGCGCGAGGATGGCATCGGCTTGAGAGGGGTGCCTCTCGAAGGTGACGGTGTTGGCTCTTGCTTTGCCGTTACTTCCCGGGGCCGGGTCTCGCCCCGGCGGGCGAGGTACTTTTCTTTGCTTCGCCAAAGAAAAGTACCCAAAAGAAAGGCGACCCTGCCGTGCGTGTCCCTCCGCTGCGCTACGGGCAACCTGCGATGCTCGGGCGGCGGGTGCTGCCGCAGAACTCACTGCGCGCTGGCGCGCTCCGTTCAAACATGCTGCGGCAAGTCAGAGCACGAAGTGCGTGTGTCCTTCGGCACACGCACGCACCCGCCGCCCTGCGCTTCTCGGCACGCACAGAAGGGGGTGGGAGACGATCCGGGCCATCGCTACGCTCGGCCTAGCCTGCGGCGGTCACCACGCACTGCTCATTGCGCAGCGCGAAGCGCGCGTGTTGTGGGCCGAGCGAAGCAATGGCCCGTGTGCGGCCCCCCCCCCCCTGCTGGCTGCGCCTGCGGCGGGGCGCTTGCGGGGTGCGCATGCGTGCCGAAGGACACGCATGCTTCGTGCTCTGACTCGCCGCGGTTGTCCGAACGGAGCGCGCAGCGCGCAGTGAGTTCTGCGGCGGCACCCCGCAAGCGCCCCGACGCAGGTCCGCCCCGTAGCGATAGCGTAGGGGTCGCAGACTGGGGGTCGCCTTTTCTTTGCTTACTTTCTTTTGGCGAAGCAAAAGAAAGTGAGTGCGCCGCCGGGCGCACATCCCGGCCCCGGTAAGCAACGCCCCACATCAGCCAATCCAGCTAACGGCCCCTCAGGCCGCCAACTTCTGAAACGACCCCAACACCGCCGCCCCATTGAACGGCTTCACGATCCACCCCTTCACCCCCGCCGCCTTCCCCCGCTCCTTCATCGCCGGCGAACTCTCCGTCGTCAGCATCACGATGTTGACCTTGTTGTTGCCCAGCTCGCTGCGCACCCGCTCCACCATGGTCAGGCCGTCCATGTTGGGCATGTTCACGTCGCACACCACCAGCTTGATGCCGCTGTCCTGCTTGAGCTTGGCCAGGCCGTCATGCCCATCCACCGCCAGCGCGACCTGGAAACCGTTGCTGCTCAGGAAATTGCCCACCTCGTTGCGCACAGTGCTCGAATCGTCGACAACCAGAACGTTGGCCATGAATTGCTCCTCGGAAAAACAAAACGAAAAAGAAAGAAGGAAAGAAACAAGGAAAAGGGAAGGAAGGGCCCGGCGCTCAGAACATCTCCAGCTCGCCCGACTCCACGAAGCCGCTCAGCAAGGCTTCGCTCTCGCGATACAGCTCCGGCGCCCAGCTCAGGCTGAAGGCGAAGCGCTGATAGACGGTGATGGCCGTGGCCTCGGGGTCTTCCGGGGCCCAGACCTGGCACTTGAAGCACAGCTGCGGGCTTTCGGTGCCGAAGCTGATGTAGCGGTGCAGGTGGTTGACGATGATGGGCACCTGCACGCCGAAGGAACCGCCCGCGCCTTCCGTGCCGAAGCGGTTGCGGAACGAGCCCCAGATGAGGTTGGTCAGCTCGCCCAGGATGGCGTTGAGGTTGCGGAAGTCCTCGCTCTCCTGCGCGGAAAAGGCCGTTCGCCCGGCCGCCACCACGCGGCGCAGGGAGCCCACATCGGTCTGCAGGGTCATGAAGCCCCGGCACCAGGGTGTTTCCATGGGGATGAGCGTGAACAGCTCGCCGTGGATCAGCCGGTCGCGCACCACGTAGGGCGGATCCAGACGCACCTGCATGCCCTTGAACTGGCTGGCCAGGGCGGACTGCGTCATCTCGCCCAGCGTGCGGACCAGCGAGGTCGGATAGACGCGATCGAAGATCTTGCGGTCCACCTCGGCCTTGAGTGCCTCGATGTCGTCCAGCGTGTAGCGCACCACCGAGGGTTCGCGCTGCAGCGCCATCGCGGCGGCCTGGGCCTGGTCCTCGGGCATGCCGTCCGTGCGCAAAAAGAGCGGCAGCTCGGGGCGCAGCCAGGCGATGTCGCGCGCGAGGGCCAGGCCGTCGGTCACTGCGCCCTTGAGCTCGGCGCCCACGAAGACGGCGCCCAGGTCGATGCGTGACCGCAGCACGGCGGGCACGTTCAGCGGATGCACCTTGTGGCCCTGCAGGCCGTTGGCGTCGCAAAAGGCGCGGATGCGGGCGAGCGCGTCGGCATCGGTCTCGATGACCAGCACCTTGCTGACCAGCGCGGCCGGCTCGACCACGGCATCAAAGGCCGGGGCTTGTTCGATCACAGGCTGAGTTGTTTCCATACGCGGGTTCCCATCGGCTTGAAGAAAGAAGACAAAGGAAGGAAAGAAGGCAAAGCAAAGGCAAAGAAAACGGAGAGCAGGACCGCAGTGGCCGGTGCAGCGTGGCCCGATCTGCGGAACAAGCGACTGAAGGCGAAGCCCGGCGCTGCGTGCGTGCGTTCGTGTTTGCTTGCGTGCAGGCAGGAATGCCGCCCCGCAGCGCAGCGGGGCCGGCACCGGGCCTAGCTAGAACATCTCCAGCTCGCCCGACTCCACGGCCGCGTCGGCGGGCGGTCCGCTCCAGTGGAAGTCCTGCGGCAGATAGGCCCGGGCGCAGAGCGAGGCATAGAGCACCAGCCCCGGCTGCACCTGCACGCGGAAATGCCGCAGGTGTTCGGCGCCGTCGCGCACGAAATGCGGCAGGCAGCGGGCATCCAGGATCTGCGGGGTCGAAAGCCCCAGGAAGGACTGGAACTCCCCCAGGTCGCGGTTGATGGAGCCGCAGCACAGGTTGCCAACTTCGCAGATGACGTCGATGAACTGCTGCTCGCTGATCGGGCCGGCGCCTTCGTCCAGGCCGGCGCGCCGGGCCGCCCACTCCAGCAGGGCTTCGCTGCGGGAGAAGTGCAGCGCGGTGTTCAGCCGGAAGGGGAAGGACGCGATCGACAGCACCGCCATGTGCGTGGCGGCGCCGGGCGGCACGGCATCGACCGTTTCGATGCAGGCGCCGGCGTCGCCGTTCACCAGGCCCTGGCGCAGGCCCGAAACCATCATGCGGTCCAGGCTGTCGCAGGCGCGCTGGCTCAGCAGGCGCAGCACCGTCGAACCGGCCTGGGCCGTGGGAGAAGCGTATGGGGAAGCGGCGGCGCTCATGCGGTTTCCTCCAGCGCGGCCTGGATGCGGCCATTGGTGAGCTGCAGGCCCATGGCGGCGTTGATGACCATCTTGCCGCCCGCCTGCATGTCCTGGAAGGTGGTGGTGGCGATGAGGTCGTTGGCGTAGAGGCTGGAGCGGTAGTCGCGCGACAGCGCCTCGGCGCGCGCCGACAGCTCGCGCATCTCGCCGGCCACCACGTTGAAGCCGCGCCCCTGGGCACCGGCGCGCGCCGCCTCGATGGAGGCGTTGAGCGCCACGATCACCATCTGCCGCACGATGCGCGCGAACTCGTCGTTCTTGTCGTGCATGGTGCGGTTGTGCTGCACCAGCGCGCTCATGTCGGCATGCCAGCGCTCGAAGGTCTTGCCGATGCCCTGCAGCTCCTGCAGCGAGCGGCCCTGTGTGTGGATGTGCTCCAGCGCGGGCACCACCTGCGAGCGGCGCTCCTGCTCGGCCCTGAGGGCGTTTTCCTGCTGCTGGCTTTCCCACGCCGCGGCGGCGCCCTGCCATTGCTGGCGCTCCTGCTGCCACTCGGCATGGGCCCGGTCCAGGTCGGCCTGCAGCGATGCGTTCTGGCGCAGGGCGGCTTCCAGCGCCTCGGCCTGCGGAGCTTCGGGACGGGTTGCCGCGAGGCGCCGCGCGCGCTCGGCCAGCACGCACCACATCACCGCAGCGCCCAGGGCCGCGCCCGTCAGCAGGCCGCAGAGCAGGCCCATCCATGCAGCGTCGCTCACGCGGCCTCTCCCAGCGCGCCACGGCTCCCCATGGCGGCGACGGTCCAGCGCGCCGGCAGCCGGATGACGGTGGTGAAGGGCGTGGCATAGACCGGAGCGTCGGGCTCCAGCACCACGGCGACCTCGCCGTCCAGGTCCTCGATGAAGGCCTTGACCGCATCCATGCCCACGCCGCGGCCGGAAACGGCCGTCACCTGGCTGGCGGTGGAGAAGCCGGGCGCGAAGATCATCTGCGCCAGAGCCTCGGCGGTGGGCGCATCGTCGTGGCCCAGCAGGCCCTGGGCCAGCGCCTTGTCGTGGATGCGGGCCAGGTCCAGCCCGCGGCCGTCGTCCTTCAGGCGCACTTCCAGGACGTTGCCGGCGAGCCGGGCGTCCAGGCGGATGAGGCCGCGGCCGGGCTTGCCCTTGGCCGCACGCTCCTGCGGCGGCTCGATGCCGTGGTCCAGCGCGTTGCGCAGCAGATGCACGAAGGCATCGCGCAGGGCCTGGCCGGCCTCGTTACGCAGCAGCACGGGTGCGCCGCCGTATTCCGCATGGGGCGCGTCCTTGCCCAGTTCGAGCGCCAGGTCGGGTAGCGAGGCGGCCACGCCGCCGAAGATTTCCTCGATGCTTGCGGCGTCGGGATGCTCCAGCGTCCGCGCGACCTGCGCCAGCCGCTCGCGGTGCTCCTGAGGCCAGTCGGTCTGGCGCAGCACGGCGTCGATGCTGGCGCGCAGCGCGTCCAGCCGCTCGCGGGCGATACGCACCACGCCGTCCGCACCGTCCTGGGCCGCAGCGCCGCGGCCCAGTGTCTCGTCGTTCACATGGACATAGGCCTGCAGGGCGTGCTCGACGGCATCCAGATCCGCAGCCAGCGCGGCGTCGTCCCAGCCGGAAAGGTCGTCGCGCAGCGCGGAATAGCGCTGCTCGGCCACATGGGCCGCATCGGCGATGCGCGGCAGGCCGTAGGTGCGGGCATTGCCCTTGATGGTGTGCATGCCCCGGAACAGCGCGGCGACGGCGTCGGCACGCTCGTCCTGCGGCGCCTGCAGCTGCATGCGGGCTTCGTCCAGCAGCTGGGCTGCGGCCGTGGAGAAGGCATGGAACTTCTCGGTCGGCACGGCCAGCAGTTCGCCCACCATGGAGAGCTCTTCCTTGCGGGCCTGGGCATCGCGCGCCAGTTCGCGCAGCTCGGTCACGTCGCGCAGGCTGACCAGCAGGCGGGCCACCGTGCCGTCGGCCGCGGTGATGGGCGACCAGTCCAGCTCGATGGTCTTGCGCCGGCCGTCGTCGCAGAGCAGGCACAGTTCCCGGGGCAGCAGATGGGCGTTGAACGAGAAGTTGAGCTCGTCCTCGCCGATGCAGGCGTCGATGGCGGCCTCGGCCTGGGCGCGGGCGTCGGCGCTGCCTTCGCAGCGGTCGATCAGTGCCTCGTCCAGCGTGCGGCCGGCCAGTTCCTGGCGTTCCAGCAGGGTACTGAGGTAGGCCGAGTATTCAGGGTGGATGCGGCGGCCCGCTTCCAGCGTGAGGATGCCCTGCGGCAGCGTCTGCAGCATGGCCTGGATGTCGGCCGTCTTCTGGCGCACCAGCTCGGAGCTTTCCTCGATCTTGGCCACCATGGCGTTGAAGGCGGTGAGGGAGCGGCCGATCTCGTCCATGCGCGCCACCGGCACGCGGTGCGAGAAGTCCTGGCTGGTGGCGATCTCGGTCATCTTCTGCTGCATCTCGCCGATGGGGCGCACGATCTGGCGGTAGAGCATCAGGCCCGCCGCGCCCAGGCCGACCACGCTGACGGCGGCCACCAGCAGCAGCATGGTGGTGGTGCGCTCCATCTGCGCGTTCAGCGCGGCGATGGCTTCGTCCTTGCTGCGGCGGCGCTCTACCTGCACCGCGTCGATCATCTGGCCCTGCTCGCGCAGGTACTGGTCCACGGTGGCGGCCATGTAGGCCTCGGCGGCCTCCTGCTGGCCGGCCAGCTTGTACTTGGCCGTGTCGTCGATGGCGGCGAAGTAGTTGTCCAGGCTCATCTCGGCTTCCTTGATGAGGCCGCGTTGCGCATCGCTGTCGGCGCTCCGGGCCTGGGCCGCAAGCGCGCGGCGCAGCGCTTCCTTGCGCTCGACCACCTGAGCGTGCATGGCCTCGGCCGTGGCGCGGTCGGGGGCGCCGACCATGTTGAGGGCGGCGATCTGCACGTCCTTGAGCTGGCCCATCAGTTCCACCGAATGGATGGTGCTGGGCACCACGCCCTCGGTGACGCGCTTGACCTGCAAGGCCCCCTGGGAAGACTGATAGAGGGCGAAGCCGCCGATGGCGCACAGCGCCAGCAGGGCCAGCACGATCAGCAAGGCAATTCGTGAACGTACGGTCATATAGATGAATTCACAGTTCGTAACCAGAAAAGTGCAGTATCCAAGTGATCCATGGCACGTGCATGACACAGTTGATAACAATTCGTGACATGCGGAAAAGCTGGCCGCAAGCGCTCTTTTCCCTCTGTAATGAAGGCAAACCAGGCTTCCGCCAACGGGAATGCTCCTCGTTCGCGGCGGCCTGTAGTGCATCCGCTGGCACCGAGCTTGCTTGCATGGCGTACGAGCCGGGCACGACGCTGTGCCCGGCACCAAAACAGGACGAAGGCGTCCGTCCGCGCGGTTTCCGGTCTCCCCCGGCACTGCGCGGGCGGACGCCTTTTTTGTTCCACCTGCGGAAAGAACTTCCGGCGTCCCACGTCCCATCGCAAGCACCATGACATCCCTGCGCGCCTTCCACCGCTCCGGCCATGCACCCACCCTGTGGGCGTCATTCCTCTACTTCGCGTTCTCCTGCGGCATCTGGGTCATCAACGGCGCGATGGCGCCCTTCATCAGCGAGGCCTACCAGCTCACCCCGGCGCAAAAGGGGCTGATGCTGTCCGTGCCCATCTTCGCGGGCGCGCTGATGCGCTTTCCGCTGGGCGTGCTGGCGCAGTACATCGGCCGCAAGAACGCCACGCTGGTGGAGATGGGCGGCATCGCCCTGGCCATGGGCTTCGGCTACTTCTTCGTGGACAGCTACCACGACCTGCTGGCCATGGGCGTATTGCTGGGCATCGCCGGTGCCAGCTTCGGCGTGGCGCTGTCGCTGGGCTCGGGATCGTTCCCACCGCGCTACAAGGGCCTGGCGATGGGCCTGGTGGGCGCGGGCAACGTGGGCACGGCCGTGTGCGCGCTGCTGGCGCCCCTGCTGGCCCAGCGCTTCGGCTGGCAGACCGTGTATGGGCTCGCGGCCCTCGCCATCGCGATTCCGGCCATCGTGATGGTCGTCTTCGCCCAGGAGCCCCCCGACGTGGACGCCCATGCCAGCCTGCGCGAGCATCTGGCCTGCCTCTTCGAGAAGGACGGCTGGGCCTTCAGCCTGATCTACGCCGTGACCTTCGGCGGCTTCATCGGCCTCACCACCTTCCTGCCCAGCTATTTCTACGACCAGTTCGGCGTGAGCAAGACCGAGGCCGGCCAGCTCACCATGCTGGTGGCCTTCATGGGCGCTGCGCTGCGCATCTTCGGCGGCTGGCTGTCGGACCACTGGGGCGGCGTGAACACGCTCACCGCCGTGCTGCTCACCGCAGCGGCCAGCCTGCTGCTGTGCGGCTTCGCGCAGGACTCGCTGTCCACGACCGTGCTGCTCTTCCTGCTGTGCTTCGCCGCGCTGGGCGCGGGCAACGGCGCGCTCTTCCAGCTGGTGCCGCTGCGCTGGCCGCTCACCACGGCCGTGGCCGGCTCGATGATCGGCGAGATCGGCGCGCTGGGCGGCGGCTTCATTCCCAATGCCATGGGCCTGTCCAAGCAGTACACGGGCAGCTATCTCTGGGGTTTTGTGCTGTTCGCCGCCGCGGCCGCCGCCATGCTGGCGCTGCTGCGGGTGATGCAGCAGCGCTGGACGCGCACCTGGGCCGAAAAGGGCGGCCGGGCCCGCGTGGCGGCCTGAGCCGCCTGCGCCGCCTCAGCGCCGAAGCACCAGCACCAGGCAGACCAGCAGCAGGTTCAGCAGCAGGCTGAAGGCCAGCGCCACCTGCCAGGGCGCGAGGCGGGAGCGCGCCGCCAGCGGCGTGGCGGCCGGCGCAGGCAGCGGCCGCGAGGCGCCGCGCTGCAGCGCCAGCAGCAGCTCTTCGGCGGTTTCGAAGCGCTGCTCCGCGCTGCGCGCCACGGCCTTGAGCACGAGGTGGTCCAGCCAGATCGGCACGGACGGGTTGAGCCGGCTGGGCGGCACCGGGTCGCGGTGGTAACGGCCCAGCTGGTAGGGCATGACCTCGCCGTAGGGCAGGCGCCCCCCTGCCAGCAGCTGGTAGAGCGTGACGCCCAGGGCGAACAGGTCGCCGCGCGCATCGGCCGGGGCCGCCTCGCCCCGCAGCGCCGGGTCGTAGCCCGGCCACTGCTCGGGGTTGATGTAGCTGGCCGTGCCGGCGTGCAGCAGCCGCGTGGCTTCGGGCTCGCGGCCCGACAGCGCCACGCCCAGGTCCAGCACACGCACCACGCCGTCCGCGCCCACGTGCAGGTTGTCGGGCTTGATATCGCGGTGGATCACGCCCTGGCGATGCAGCAGACCCAGGGCCTGCGTGGCCTGGATCGCCCAGTCCACGGCCCGGGCGATGTCCACCGGCGGCCTTCTGGACAGCATCGGAGCCAGCGTCTCGCCCTCCAGCCAGTCGTAGAGCAGATAGAAGGCCGTGGCCTCGCCACCGGGCGGCGCGGCATGCAGGCGGGCCAGGTGGCGGCCGGCGCGCCCTTCCTGCAGGCGCTCTGCCAGCCAGGCTTCGTGGGCCAGCATGTCGCGCTCGACCGCATCGTGCGCGCGCTGCGGCGCCAGGGCCTTGAGCACGAAGTGGCGCGCCTCGGCCGGCACGGCCTCGTCCAACAGCGCTGGCGGCGCAGCTTCGGCCACCCGGTAGAGCAGATGGGTGCCGGTGTCGGACACGGTGCCCAGCACGCGCAGCCCGTCGATCAAGTCGCCCGTGCGCAGGCGCGGCGGCACCGGCAGGGCATGGGCCTGGCGCGCACGGTCGTGCAGCGTGGCCTGGCTGGCGCCGCGCACCTGCAGCACCAGGGCGGTGCAGTCGTCGCGGCTGCCGGCGGAAAGCGCCGCCTGCACCAGTGCGTCGGCCACAGCCTGAGGCGTGGCGCCGGGCGTGCCGGCCAGCCCTCTCAACGCATGTTCGGACAGCACGCCGTGGACGCCGTCGGTCAGCAGCACGAAACGGTCGCCTTCGAGCAGGTCGCCCTGCAGGTAGTCCACCAGCAGGCGTTCGTCGGAGCCCACGCTGCGCGTGAGCTGGTGCGCGAAATCGCGGTGCGCCAGGACGTGGTCGGTGGTGAGCTGCTGCCACAGGCCGCCGCGCAGCAGGTAGGCGCGCGTGTCGCCCACATGGGCCAGGGTCCAGGTCTGCCCGCGCAACACCAGCGCGGTGAGTGTGGAAAGGCCCATCGCCGGGCGGCGCCGGCGGTTCATGCCGGCCAGCCACTGGTTGTGGGCCAGCAGCACGCGGTCGAGCGCGACGGAGGTGTCCCAGGTGCCGGGCGTGGCGAAATAGTCGCGCAGCAGCGCACCCACCAGCGTGGAGGCGGCCTCGGCGCCCAGGCCGCCCGTGCTCACGCCGTCGGCGATGGCGCCGATGGCGCCGTGCCCGGCCTCGGAGCCCTGCCCCTGGGCATGGCCGGCGCGGTCCTCGTTGGCGGGCTTGCGGCCGGCCACGCTGGCGCGGCCCCATTCCAGGTCGAAGCTCATCGGCGCGGGGTCACGGGCAGGGTTGCGTCCAGGCTGCGCGGCCGTCCGTCAGCCGCGGCCGGTGATGTACTGCTCCATCTGCTCGATGATGAACTGCTGCTCGGACATGATGTGCTTGACCAGGTCGCCGATGGAAACGATGCCGGCCAGGCGCCCCGAGGCATCCACCACCGGCAGGTGGCGCAGGCGGTTCTCGGTCATCAGGGCCATGCACTGGTCGGTGTTCTGCTCGGGCCGCACGAAGCGCACGGCGCGCGTCATCACCTCGCTCACGCGGGTGTCGGCCGAGGTGCGGCCCAGCAGCGCCACCTTGCGGGCGTAGTCGCGCTCGGTGAAGATGCCGGCGATCTCGCTGTCGCCCTGCATGACCAGCAGGGCACCTATGCCGTGCTCGGCCATGGTCTTGAGCGCATGCAGCACGGTGTCGTGCGGCGCGACCGTGTGGACGCGCGACTGCGGCTTGGACTTGAGGATTTCTGCGACGAGGGTGGTCATGGGAGCCTCCTGTGGAATGACGGGACGACAACGGACTGACGAAGCGATGCCGCACCAGTGTCGGCCCAACCGCAGGGCCCTGGCAACCGGGGCGGCCCGGAATCCGCCGGCCGGCCACCCGCAGGGTCAGCGCCGCCCGCCGAACAGGCTGCCGCCCACCTTCAGCAGATCGCCCAGATCCAGCTTGCCGTCGCCGTTCTGGTCCAGCAGGCTGCCCAGCAGGCCGCCGGCCAGCCCGCCCTGCTGCTGCACGCGTGCATGTTCCTGGCCCAGCGTGTCGCCCAGCGCGCCAGCGTCCATGCCGCCGGCCTTCACGCGCTGCGCCAGGAAGGCCATGACGATGGGCGCCAGCAGCTGCAGCAGCTGGCCGGCGTTGGCGCCCAGGCCCGTGGCCTGGCCCAGGCCGGATTCCGCCTGGCGCTGCTGGCCGCCGAAGATGTGGCCCAGGATGTCGGCGCCGGCAGACGCGGCGCTGCCGCCGCTGCCGCCCGAGGCGCCGCCCAGCACCGAGCCCAGCAGGCCGCCCCAGTCCATGCCGCCGCCGGCCTGGGCTTCGGAAGCGGAGTCGGCATGGTCGCGCTGCAGGGCCTGCAGCAGCGCATCGGCGCCGCCGGGCTGCTGGGCATTGCGCCCCAGGGCGCCGAGCAGCAGCGGCAGGGCCGCGCCCACGGCGCCGTGGGCCTGTTCCGTGGAAGTGCCCAGCTGATCGGCGATCTGCTGCAGCGGAGCGCCCTGCAATTGGGCCAGGAGCTGGTCGGCGAGCGAAGCGCCGCCGGAAGAAGAACCGTCGTCGGTAGCGGAGGAAGAGGTCATGGTGCGTCCTTGTCGCAAAGGTCGAAAGCGGGGATAGCTGCGGCCCGACGGCCGCGCCCGCTCATCGTAGGCCACGCCCATGGCATCCGCCATCAAGGCAGCCTCACCGACACCTTTGTTCACTCAGGACCAGGCATGCGCGGGCCTGCGTGCCTTGCCCGTAGCCGGCCCTGGCTTCATCCAGCTCTGACATTGGCCCCGGGGCCGCCGGCTCCTGCGGCGCCTTTCGCCCTCGTCCCCTCTTCTCTTCCCCTCGTCTTTTCTCAGCCGTGCTCCAGCGCGGGCTGCGCGGCGCCCCCGCCCTGCTGCACGGCCTTCATGGCCTTGCGCAGGGCCACGGCGTCCTGGCGCGTGGCGGCGGGCGCGCCGGCCGAGACGCGGAATATCTGCACCGTCTCGGTCACGGTCTGCGCCTGCAGCTGCAGCTGCTCGGCCAGGCCCGCGCTGTGCTCGACCAGGGCCGCGTTCTGCTGGGTGATCGTGTCCAGATGGGCCACGGCGGTGTTGATCTGGGAGATGCCGGAGAGCTGCTCGTTGGCAGCGCTGTGGATCTCGCCGATCAGCGTGCTCATGTTGCGCACCAGATCCAGCGATTCGCTCATGGTGTTCTGCGCGCCGTCGGTCTTGCGGTGGCCTTCCTGCACCTTGGCGGCGGAATCGTCGATCAGGGAACGGATCTCCTTGGCGGCCGTCAGCGTGCGGTGCGAGAGGCTGCGCACTTCCTGCGCCACCACGGCGAAGCCCCGGCCCTGCTCGCCGGCACGCGCCGCTTCCACGGCCGCGTTCAGCGCCAGGATGTTGGTCTGGAAGGCGATGCTGTCGATGAGCTGCGTGATCTCGCCGATGCGGCCCGAAGCGGTCTGGATCTGCTTCATGGTGTCGGCCACGCTGTTGACCGCCTCGCTGGTGCGCTCGGCCACGCCGGTGGCGCGGACGGCCATCTCGCTGGCCTTCTGCGCCGATTCGGCCGTGAGCTTGACGGTGCCGGTGATCTCCTCCATCGACGCGGCGGTTTCCTCCAGGCTGCTGGCCTGGGTTTCGGTGCGGCCGGAGAGGTCGCGGTTGCCGCGCGCGATCTCCTGCGATGCCTGGCGCATCTTCTCGCTTTCCTCGCGCGCATCGCGCACGATGGACAGCAGGTTGACGTTGAGCTGGCTCAGCGCCTTCTGCAGGTCGCCCATCAGGTCGGAATGCGTGACCTGCAGCGACTGCGTCAGGTCGCCTGCCGCCATGCGGTTGGCCGCGCGCACCATGTCGCCCAGCGGGGCCACGGCGGCCTGGCCGATGTAGAGCGCAGCCCCGGCGGCCAGCGCCAGCGCGGCCAGCCAGGCCACGCCGGCCCCCAGGCCCGACAGCGGCGAGCCGGCCAGCGAGGCCAGCAGGCAGGCCACGAAGACCGCCATGCAGGCCAGCCACACCTTGGCGCCCGTGCCCAGCCGCAGGGCCTCTGCGACCCGGCCCAGGGGGCTGTTGCTCACCAGCCGGCCGGCGCGCAGCGCCAGCACCTGGCGGCCGGCTTCCTTTTCGGCGCGCATGCGGGCATAGAGGGATTCGGCGGCCTGGATCTGCTCGCGCGTGGCCTCGGTGCGCACCGACATATAGCCCACCGGACGGTCGCCCTCGATCAGCGGCGTGACGTTGGCCATCACCCAGTAGTAGTCGCCGTCGCTGCGGCGGTTCTTCACCGCGGCCGACCAGGGCAGGCCGGAGGCGATCGTCTCCCACATGTCGCGGAAGGCTTCCTCGGGCATGTCGGGATGGCGGATCATGTTGTGGGGCTGGCCGAGGAGTTCCTCGCGCGCGTAGCCGCTGACCTCGATGAACATCGGATTGCAGTACAGCATCCGCCCCTGGAGGTCGGTCGTGGACACCAGGGTTTCACCGCGCGGGAAGGGATATTCGCGGGTAGTGACGGGAAGGTTGACGCGCATGGGACCTCGATCTGCTGGAGCCGATCGGCCGGGGGTATGGAGCGCTTCCACCCGTCGGCCGCATTGTGAATCTTCGTCACATATTAGGAGAGCAGCCCCGGCTTGACCATAAGAAATGATACGTATGGAAGCAATTTTTGGGGAATTTCTCCAGCCCCATATCAGACCTGACAGTTTCCTGACAAAAATCAAGAAAAGGGAACGGTAAACGCCGCCCCATGTGATCTGGAGGCTACTCCATGCGCGGCGCCCGCTATCCCAGATCGAGGCGGAAACCCACGCCGTACACCGCCCGGATCGGATCGCTGTCCGCATCCGCCTGCGCCAGCTTGCGGCGCAGGTTCTTGATGTGGCTGTCCACTGCCCGGTCGGTCACGGCGCGGTAGTCGTGGTGCAGCTTGGTCAGCAGCACGTCGCGCGAGAACACGTGCCCCGGCGCCGAGGCCAGGGTGCGCAGCAGGCGGAATTCGACCGGCGTCAGGTCCAGCAGCACGCCGTGGAAATAGGCGCGGTAGGCCTCCACCTCGATGCGCAGCACCGGCTCGCCGGCCGGCGCTGCGGCAGCGGACGGAGCCGGCATGCGGCGGCTGCGCCGCAGGATGGCCTTGACGCGGGCCACGATCTCGCGCGGGCTGAACGGCGTCTTGCAGATGTAGTCGTCGGCGCCGCAGTCCAGTCCGGCCAGGCGGTCGGCCTCTTCCACCCGTGCGGTCAGCATGACGATGGGCACTTCGCTGAAGCCGCGCAGCCCGCGGCACACCTCCAGCCCGTCGCGGCCGGGCAGCATCAAGTCCAGCAGCACCAGGTCGGGCCCGTGCTCGCGCACGTAGGGCTCCACGGCGCGCCCGTCGTCCAGCCAGTGAGGCTCGTGGCCGGCCAAGCGCAGGTAGTCCAGCAGCAGCGCCGCCATCTTGGGCTCGTCCTCCACCACCAGGATGCGGGCGGGCGGTGCGGCATCGGCCGGGGCTGCAGGGCTGGAAGGCTGCGGGGCGTTCATGCGGCTCCCTCGACGGCGTCGCCGGGTACCTCGTCGGCCGGGGCCGCCGGCACCGGCAGCCACAGCAGGATGCACAGGCCGCCCAGGGGCGACGGCTGGGCTTGCAGGCGGCCCCCGTGGGCTTCGGCGATGCGCCGGCAGATCGCCAGCCCCAGGCCGGCGCCGCCGCTGGCGCGGTTGCGCGAGGCCTCGACGCGGTAGAAGCGGTCGAAGAGGCGCGGCAGATGTTCGGGCGCCACGCCGGGCGCGGAATCGCTGAAGGCGACGCGCAACCAGCCCGCCGCCTCGCGTTCGGCCTCGATGCGCAGCGTGCCGCCGGCATCGGTGTAGCGCACCGCGTTCTCCAGCAGGTTGCCGAAGAGCTGGTGCAGCCGGCGCGCATCGCCCGAGACGACCAGCGCCTGCGCCGACAGGCGCATCTCCAGCGCGAGGCCGGCGCTGGCCAGCCGTGAGCGGTAGGCGGTGGCGCTGGCCTGCAGCAGTTCCGCAAGGTCGATGGGTGTATGGCGGTAGGTCATGGCGCCGGCTTCGGCCAGCGACAGGTCGTAGAGATCGCTCACCAGCTTGTTCAGCGTGACGACCTCGGCCTGCAGCGACTGCACCGCCGCGCGGGTCAGCGGCCGCACGCCGTCTTCCATGGCCTCCAGCTCGCCGTGCAGCACGCCCAGCGGCGTGCGCAGCTCGTGCGAGATATCGGCCATGAAGTCGCGCCGCATCTGCTCGTTGCGCTCCAGGGTCAGGGCCAGGCGGTTGAAGTCCGAGGCCAGCTGGCCGACCTCGCCGGCCGCCAGCACCGGCACGCGGGTGGCGTAGTCGCCCGCCGCCAGCCGATGCGTGGCCGCGGCCACGGCGCGCAGGGGCCGCAGGAGCCGGCGCGCGGCCCACAGCGCGATCAGCGCGGCCAGCAGCACGGACACCGCGCCCATGGTCCAGCTGGCGCGGTACTGGCTGGCCGCGAAACGCACGTCGCCCGCGGCGCTCACCGACTCGAAAGGCGCGGTGGTGAGCCAGCCCACGGTGCGCCCCTGGACCTGCAGCGGCCAGCGCGGCGCGTCCAGCCGGAAGCCCTCGTAGCCGACGACGAAGCGCAGGTCGGCATCCAGCAGCGTGCTGCGCAGCGCGGCGCCGGTCAGGTCCGACAGCGGCCGCTGCGCCAGCGCGACGTCCGTGGGCGTGTCGGCATCGGCCACCGGGCGCAGCAGCTTGAACCAGCGCATGCGCTCGCCGCGCAGGAAGTCCCACTGGCGGCCGTTCTCGGCATAGGCCTGCTCCAGCCGGGGGCGCGCGGCCTGCAGGCGCTCGGCCGCCGCCTCGTTGAGGTAGCCCAGGAAGCCTCGGCTGAAGCTCCACTGCGCCGCCGCGCCCATGGCCACGACCATGAAGATGGCGGTGCTGAGCACGGCCAGGAAAAGCTGCGCGGTGATGCCGGGCTGGAAGCGGCGCCAGTGGATCTGCACGGGACTCTGAGGGATGGACGGACGAGGCGAAAAGAAGGTCGGGCCGGAGCGGGCGCACGGCCCGCGAGGCTGCGCCCGGCCATTAAATCACCCTCAGCGCCCGCCTGCGCGGACACCCCGGCAGGCCATGGGGCGCTTCAACCTTTCTCCCACATTAGCCCCCAGAATGCTTACAAAAATCCCGGGCCCCGCCCCCGGTTCCGCCCGTTCGCTCCCTCCTCACCCTTCCGGTTTGCGCCTGCACGATGAATCCGCTCCCCAGCCCCTGCAACCATCCGTCCTCCGCGAACCCGCCCCCGTACACCCCCACCGCCCCGCCCACATACGTCCCACCCCTGCGCGCCCCCCCGCGCGGCATGCGCCGGCAGGCCGGC